>NZ_JAYMWO010000024.1:2500-5608 GCF_048056175.1 Phaeobacter sp. JH20_29 | reverse complement strand
GATTGAGCATTTATCCCTTCAGAGGGGTATATCTGAAGGTATTTTTTATTGTTATCGTTTAGAGTTTATGGATTTTACTAGGTTTGGCGGTGACCTACTCTCCCACGCCTTAAGACGCAGTACCATCGGCGCAACAGTGCTTAACTTCCGGGTTCGGGATGGGACCGGGTGTTTCACTTGCGCTATGACCACCAAACCGAGGAAAATCCATATTGACGATCTTTGTGAGAGATCGTCGAGATACAATCGCGATGAAGTCCAAGTTTGTTTTGCTTTTGGTTCATTGTGTCACTGCCTGTTACTGGAACAGATCAAGCCTATCGGGCGATTAGTACCGGTCAACTGAATGCATTGCTGCACTTACATCTCCGGCCTATTGACGAGGTGGTCTACCTCGGCCCTCAGGGATACCTTGTTTTGAGGGGGGCTTCCCGCTTAGATGCCTTCAGCGGTTATCCTGTCCGATCATAGCTACCCTGCACTGCTGCTGGCGCAACAACAGGTCCACCAGTGGATCGTTCACCCCGGTCCTCTCGTACTAGGGGCAACTCCTCTCAAGTATCCTACACCCACGGCAGATAGGGACCGAACTGTCTCACGACGTTCTAAACCCAGCTCACGTACCTCTTTAAACGGCGAACAGCCGTACCCTTGGGACCTGCTCCAGCCCCAGGATGAGATGAGCCGACATCGAGGTGCCAAACACTGCCGTCGATATGGACTCTTGGGCAGTATCAGCCTGTTATCCCCGGCGTACCTTTTATCCGTTGAGCGATGGCCCTCCCACTTGGGACCACCGGATCACTATGGCCGACTTTCGTCTCTGCTCGACTTGTCAGTCTCGCAGTCAGGCTGGCTTCTGCCATTGCACTCAACGAGCGATTTCCGACCGCTCTGAGCCAACCTTCGCGCGCCTCCGTTACGCTTTAGGAGGCGACCGCCCCAGTCAAACTACCCGCCACGCAGGGTCCCGGATCCGGATAACGGACCGCGGTTAGATATCAAGAGTGCGAAGGGTGGTATCTCAAGGGAGGCTCCACCGGAACTAGCGTTCCGGTTTCGATGCCTACCACCTATCCTGCACATCACAATCCTGATACCAGTGCGAAGCTGTAGTAAAGGTGCACGGGGTCTTTCCGTCTAACCGCGGGAAGCCTGCATCTTGACAGGCAATTCAATTTCGCTGAGTCGATGTTGGAGACAGCGGGGAAGTCGTTACGCCATTCGTGCAGGTCGGAACTTACCCGACAAGGAATTTCGCTACCTTAGGACCGTTATAGTTACGGCCGCCGTTTACCTGGGCTTCAATTCGGAGCTCTCACCCCTCCTTTTAACCTTCAGGCACCGGGCAGGCGTCAGACCCTATACGTCGTCTTGCGACTTCGCAGAGCCCTGTGTTTTTAATAAACAGTCGCCACCCCCTGGTTTGTGCCCCCAGCTCCAAGTTGCCTTGGAACCGGGCCTCCTTCTCGCGAACTTACGGAGGTATTTTGCCGAGTTCCTTCAACATCGTTCTCTCAAGCGCCTTGGTATTCTCTACCAGTCCACCTGTGTCGGTTTAGGGTACGGTCTCATGGAGGGCTATTTCCAGGGACTGATCAGCAGCCCATTCAATCCGATAAGGATGAACTACCTTCACAATCCGTCACATCCTCCTGGCCTAGGAATATTAACCTAGTTCCCATCGGCTACGCCTTTCGGCCTCGCCTTAGGGGCCGGCTTACCCTGCTCAGATTAGCTTTAAGCAGGAACCCTTGGACTTTCGGCGAGAGTGTCTCTCACACTCTTTGTCGCTACTCATGTCATCATTCTCGCTAGTGATCTCTCCACGGGATCGCTCACGCGCCCGCTTCATCGAAAGCTCCGTGCGTCCAAGACCTTCCAGAGGAAGGTTAAAGACGCATGGAACTATGTCACACTACGCTCTGCTACCATGCACTATGTGCATCCTAAGCTTCGGCTCATGGCTTGAGCCCCGTTACATCTTCGCCGCAGGACGTCTTAATTAGACCAGTGAGCTGTTACGCTATCTTTAAAGGATGGCTGCTTCTAAGCCAACCTCCTGGTTGTTTTGGACATCCCACCTGCTTTCCCACTTAGCCATGAATTAGGGGCCTTAGCTGTAGGTCAGGGTTGTTTCCCTCTCCACTACGGACGTTAGCATCCGCAGTGTGTCTGCCATCTAGTACTCCCGGGTATTCGGAGTTTGGTTAGGATCAGTAAGCCTGTGGGGCCCCATTACCCATCCAGTGCTCTACCCCCCGGGGTATTCGGATGACGCTCTACCTAAATAGATTTCGCAGAGAACCAGCTATCTCCGAGTTTGATTGGCCTTTCACCCCTAGGCACAGCTCATCCCGATCCTTTTCAACGGATGTGGGTTCGGTCCTCCAGTGCATGTTACTGCACCTTCAACCTGGCCATGCCTAGATCACTCGGTTTCGGGTCTGATCCCACGAACTCATGCGCCCTATTAAGACTCGCTTTCGCTGCGCCTACACCTAACGGCTTAAGCTTGCTCGTGAGACCAAGTCGATGACCCATTATACAAAAGGTACGCTGTCAGCCCTCAAGGGGCCTCCAACTGATTGTAGGCGTTCGGTTTCAGGTACTGTTTCACTCCCCTCGTCGGGGTGCTTTTCACCTTTCCCTCACGGTACTGGTTCGCTATCGGTCAGTAAGGAGTACTTAGCCTTCGAAGGTGGTCCTCCGATCTTCAGACAGGATTTCACGTGTCCCGCCCTACTTAATACGTCCTATCATGCTTCATATACGGGGCTATCACCCACTATGGCTGTGCTTCCCAACACATTCTATTCACACTCAAGGCTCGGCTGGTCCCCGTTCGCTCGCCGCTACTAGGGGAGTATCATATTGATGTCCTTTCCTCCGGGTACTTAGATGTTTCAGTTCCCCGGGTTTGCTCTTAAAACCCTATGTATTCAGGTCTTAAGTACCTGATTAAGCTCATTATTGATGTCCTACCGCTTTGCTACTTGAGGACAGGCCTCTCATAGCAGACTGCAGGGTCACAATAACAAACTGTCAGGTGGGTTCCCCCATTCGGAAATTCATGGATCAAAGCCTATTCTCAGCTCCCCATGACTT
>NZ_JAYMWO010000023.1:0-4745 GCF_048056175.1 Phaeobacter sp. JH20_29 | reverse complement strand
GTATAATTCCGAAGTCGAGGCCTGATAAAACCGGGTCTTTTTCTCCAGCCCCAGGAAACGGATCGCTTCCAGCAGGCGCAGGGTGCCGATGCCGTCGACATCTGCGGTATATTCCGGCGCCTCGAAACTGACGGCGACATGAGACTGCGCGCCGAGGTTATAGACCTCATCCGGTTCGATCTCGCTCAGCAGCCGCGTCAGGTTGGAGGTATCGGTGAGATCGCCGTAATGCAGCTTGAAGCGGGCATGATCCACATGCGGATCCTGATAGATGTGATCCACCCGGCTGGTGTTGAACGACGACGCCCGCCGCTTCAGCCCATGCACCTCATAGCCCTTCTCCAGAAGAAACTCCGCAAGGTAGGACCCATCCTGACCCGTCACACCGGTGATGAGGGCTTTTTTAACACTTGGCATTTTGCTGTCCGTTGTTTCTGGAAATCGCCATCAGCCGCAGTTCAGGCTGCGCGATCGTGAATGCTCTTGGGGCGCGCAACCGCCTTGAACGCGTCGGTGACGCAGGTCACATCCGCCGTCGACAAATTATGGTGGTTGGGCAGGTAAATCCCATAGTCGTGAATCAGATCTGCGTTTGGCAGCACCTGATGCCCGTAATGCCGGATCCAGAACGGATGGCGCGCGATATTTCCGCAGATGAGCGGTCGACACTCGATATCCTGGTCCCTGAGGTGCTCGAATACCTCCATCCTGTTCTCCACCAAGGTGCCATAGGCGAAGGAGGATAACAGCTCAGTCTCGCTGTCCTGACGATAAAAACCCCGCAACTGCGCGGCGTAGATGTCAAAATTGCGTTCGCGAACCCGGCAGATATCATCGAGTTTCAGAATTTGCTGACGCCCGATGAAGGCCTGCAGATCCGTCGAGCGCAGGTTAAACCCGGCGTAGTAGAAGGTGTAAAGGTTGCGGAAATCGTCGATATTGTGGTCTTGCTGCAGCTGATCGCGCAATGTCGGGTTGAGATCCCGGCTCCAGCCATGAGACCGCAGCGACAGCATGACCTGATGGAGCTCACTGTCATCGGTGACAACCATCCCCCCTTCGATCGTCGAGATATGATGCCCGTAATAGAATGAGAAACTGCCCGCAGTCCCATGACAGCCGAGTTTTCGCCCGTCGCTGACCGATCCCAGGGCTTCGCAGCTGTCCTCCAGCAAGAGGACATCATACCGTTCGCAGATGTCCCGGATCGCCGCCATATGGTTGGCGTGACCAAGCACATGCACAAGGATCAGCAGGGCCGGAGCCTCCTCCTTGCAGAGCCGTTCGAGATGATCCAGATCCAGCCCGAGATTGGTCGGATCGCAGTCGCAAAGCCGCACATCAAAACCGAACTGGATAAGTGGGGACACCGTGGTCACCCAGCTGACGGCAGGCGCGATCACCTTGTTGTTCCGCAACCGTCCGGCTTCGCGCGCGGCATATATCATCAGCAGGTTTGCAGACGAGCCCGAGTTCACAAATACCGCATGTTTGCAGCCCATCCATGCCGCGAACTCGGCTTCGAAGGCGGTTGTTTCTTCCGCCTTTGTCAGGCGATTCCCCGCCATCATCCAATCGGCGGTCTGCTGGAGTTCCCGCCGCGAGATGGTGTCCTGGGCCAGGGTGATCGGCCGCGGTGGCTGAAAATTCTTCATGCTTGCGCCCCTCTTACAGCCTGCATCGCCTTTAACTCGACGTAGTAATGTCGCACCTCGTTGTAAGCGGCGGTGATGTTGGCGGCCTTCTTCTGATCTTTCAGCGCGTCGATGGTGATCGAGCCATCATGAGCCCGGAAACTGGCAAGAGGTTCCTTCACAAAGCCAACCTTCGGATATCGCAGCATCGATAGCAGCGAGGCGAAGATATCTGGCCCAACCCCGTGGTATTCGCTGTTTTGCAGCGGCAACCGCCCCTGGTAGAGCGCATCGATCAATACCTGGCGCCGAAACAGAGCCGCGCCGGGGGAGATCAGGGATCCGACGATGTTTTCTTCCGCCAGGCGGTTCTCAAAAATACCCGTATCCGGCAGCCATCCCAAGAACTGCGTCATCATCTGCTTGCCGGTTTTATTGTCGACAACCTCAGCCCCGGTGAAGGCAAAGCCGACATCATCGCTGATGACAGCCAGGCATTTTTCAATGAAGGTCGGAGCAATCCAGTCATCGTCATACTGCAGGTGAACAAATTCGCCAGATGCATGCAGGACGCCCTCAAGCCAGCAAAAATGCGGGCCGAAGTCCTTTTCCCGCCGGACGTAGATGATCTTATCACCATATTCCGCGGCAACCTGCGGCGTATGATCGGTCGACCCGTGATCTACGACGATCACTTCGCAGGCGACCGTCTGATCAAGCGCACTGTCGATTGCCTTGGGCAGCATATCCGCACGGTTAAATGTGGGAACTACAATGGAAACTCTCTTAGTCATGGCGTTCTCCAAGGATCGCACGCAGGCGCGTGACATCGGCCTCTAGCGTGTCGTTCTGGCCCAGGGGCCGTATGTTCAAAGGGAAAGGAGCAAGGGATTGGGCAAAATCTGCAACCGTCATCGCACACCCGGAGCCGACGTTGACCGGCCCCTCGGCATCCGAAAGAGCGAGTTCGACAATAAGGCGGGCCGCCTGTGCGGCGGGCAGAAAATCCCGCCGACTGTCGGCACCGTAGAGGTCAAACGGCGCCTCCGGCACGGCGGTCTTCAACCGAGTGACAAGCGTCGGGCGCAGATAGCTTCCAGATTGTTCAGGGTCGTGGATCGAAAACAATCTGGCGATGCAGAGCGAGCGACCCGTCGCGGCGCAAATCTGTTGCGCAGCCAGCTCTGCCATCCGCTTGGTCTGACCATAAAGTGAAACCGGTTCGATGGTATCGGTTTCGAAAATTGGCGTCTCTTTGCTCGCATAGACATGGCTGGAGGAACACAGAAGCATCCGGGCATGAGTATTGCCAAGCGCAGCCAGAAGGTTGATCGTGCCGCCTGCGTTTACAGCAAAGGCGCCGCCGGGATCGCCCTGCACCGCCTTGACCGGCACCATGGCAGCAAGGTGGATGACCAGATCAAGCGGGCCCGCCGTGTTGATAACCTGGGCAATCTCATCGGGTTTTGTCAGATCTGCGGTGTTTCGGATCACAACCGCATCAGGCGCAAGCTCTGCCAGAGCAGCCATGGCGTGGCGGCCAACGATACCGCCGCTGCCGGTTATGAAGATACGTTGCGACATGGTCACTGCATCGAGATGCTTTGGGCCGCGCCATGCGCTCTCAACCCCATTGAACGAAATTTCGCGGCCAGCTCCGCACTGGCTCGTTCGATTTTATTCAGCGCGACAGGGTCCGGTACACCAGCCGCGGGAGCAAGGCCGGGCCATTTGGAAAAATCTCCCGAGGTGATGAAATCGGCAAAGGAAGCGCGACTGATCCCGTGATCACGCAGGTACTCATTGTCCTGGTGCGGGCGGAATTCGGCCTGCGATGTCTCGTCAGAATAGTACCGGCCGACCACCATCGGGATCCGCGTGAACTTGCGATTGTGCTTGGCGAGGATC
Organism: Phaeobacter sp. JH20_29; assembly: GCF_048056175.1. Taxonomy (NCBI): domain Bacteria; kingdom Pseudomonadati; phylum Pseudomonadota; class Alphaproteobacteria; order Rhodobacterales; family Roseobacteraceae; genus Phaeobacter; species Phaeobacter sp. JH20_29. The sequence continues at coordinate 1,203 of NZ_JAYMWO010000023.1, read as the reverse complement.
TCCCAGAAGATGGCATCGCCCATCGATTTGATCGGTGTTTGGTTGCCGAAGTAGCTTGGGTACCACGGGCCGACCTGCTCCAGGCTCCACAGTGTGGCAGGTCCATATGTTCCCCGCTCAGCCGTTCCGCTGCCAAGCCGCAGATTTGATTGTTTCTTCGGCGGCCAATCGGCAGCGAAGCAGGTATCCCAGAGGTCTTCGACAGCAAACTTTTGGTCGAGGTGACTTTCATCAAAGCTGACGAGCCATTCACCACCAACCAATGCGGATTTGGTCGCAATCGCTGCGGCGACCATCGCCTGAACGGCATTGGTGGCCAGGCGATCATCCATATTAAGGTTCATGATATATTTGGTACGTGCCAGTGCAGTTGCTGCGGACCAGGCCTCGTAGATTGTGAGCGGCTCGTCAAAACTGTGCCAGGGCGCATCCAGCCACTCGGGGGCAACATCACCATTGTCAAAGATGTAGCAAGGCTCAACCGGGATCGACTGTGCCTTCAGATTCTCCCAATGAGACCGCAATAACTCGTGCTTGTTCGGCTGCTTATGCCAGACGGCGCAGAAAACCGTCACCAGAGGACGATCGCCTGTATCTGGATCAGGAGCATTGAAAGAGCGAAACTGCATGTGACCGGTTCTCCAGCAAAGCACGCGCAACGAACTGCGCTCACGATCCCGAAGATACGCCCATAAGAAATAAATTTGAGTTAAGTCGCGTCCGTTTCTAAAAGTCCCCAGCGACAATAGCCTGAATCCTAGTGGAAGAGCAGGACCGCGACGCGGCCTCCGGTGCAAAAGATCGCAAATGCTAAGGACCTGTTAGGGCTGAACGAGCGCTTGCAGTATCAAGGTCGCCCTCTCTTCGGACCGCGCCCGCCGTTGCGGTCAAGCGGGCTGGCGGCGGGGTTTTCCGCGCTGATGTGTACCGCTTTGGTTTGGCGCGCTTCGTTTCATGATTGGTATGATAGCTTTAGGCGCTGGGGCGCTATTTTACTTCGGTATTGCATCCAGTGCCTGTGCCTGAACGCAGAAAGCCCCGCCGGAGCGAGGTTTAATGTGCTGATATTCCATTGAGGTGTTGGTTGCGGGAGTAGGATTTGAACCTACGACCTTCAGGTTATGAGCCTGACGAGCTACCGGGCTGCTCCATCCCGCGACATTTTTATTTATGCTCTGGCGCGTTGCGCGAGTTGAGCCATTA
>NZ_JAYMWO010000022.1:0-199842 GCF_048056175.1 Phaeobacter sp. JH20_29 | reverse complement strand
CTAAGGTCACTCGGTGACCGGATCTTCATCGCGGCGCGGGAAGGCGACCATTTCGACATCGGGGAACATGCTGTGCTTGACGTTGATCGAGGTGATGTTGCCGCTGTCGTCGGTGTTCACGAAGAGGACGCCGCAGCGGTCCCAGAAGTTCTTGCCGTCTTTTTCGCCGGATTTGACGTTCAGTTTCAGAGTTTGAGTAGCCATGTTTTGATCCTCACTTTGAGTGTTTCGATGAACATGACCAAAGCTGGCACCAAAGGGCTGTCAGCGAGAAACTTGCCTCGCGAGGAATGCGCTGGCGCAGGGGAATTTTCTTGTTGAAGCGGGGCTTGCACTGCGTCTGCTCCGGCTGCCCGCTTATGTTCAGCAATCAGAAACACGGCGTTGAGGATCTGAGTTCGGCACTCACATACTGAACGGAGTCGTCATGCTGCGCCACAAGAGCTGAGGACCAAGAAAAACCGCTGCGGCTTAATGGCGGTCACTCCGTCACTGCGGGGCTTCAGTCGAATATGTTGTCAAAATCAGATGCAGTGCCCTTGCTGCGTGTTCTGACCAAAAGCTCTAGGTCGAGGGCTGCCAACAGCGCCAAGATCGTGTCGAGCTTTGTACCGCCCCGCCCGGCCTCAACTTTCGATATCGTTTCCTGCCAAACACCGCTGCGCGTGGCGAGATCGGCCTGCGTTAAGTTTTTCTCTCGACGAGCCTGACGGATCGCATGTCCAAGATCTCGGGGAATTCGAACGAAGTTCTTCAAGCCTGCCTCCAGCGCCGCCTATGATGCCTAGATCATAGATCCTATATATGATCTAAAGATCATAAACGTAGCAGTCTAGCCCACGACAACTTACGCTGCAGCGTAATTTTCCTACTTTTGCGCTGTAGCGTAAATTTCGCACCCGTTCTCCTTTTTGCCCTATGCCAGTTGCACCTACCGAGGGGTTGTTCCATGGTCCGTTGACTTTCAGAAAAACATACCATATTTTCTGACAAGGAGTTCGAACATGATTACGTCAAACATCAAGCAACGCATCATCGGAAAAGGTCGCGGCGCAATCTTTGCGCCGACCGATTTTCTCGACATCGGATCCCGCGCAAGCGTAGATCAGGCCCTGTCACGCCTTGCTGATCAGGGTGTGATCCGCCGACTGACGCGGGGGCTGTATGACTACCCGAAGAAGAGCCCGCGCTTCGGATTTCTGTCGCCTTCCGCCGATGACATCGCAAAAGCTGTTGCTCGAAAGGACGGTCAAATCTTACAACCTTCTCCTTCGATGGCTGCCAATCAGTTGGGCCTTTCCACTCAGGTACCATCCAAGCCGACCTATATGACCGACGGCCCAACCCGCACCAAGAAGGTTGGACGGCAAGTCATACAATTCCGCAAAGCATCTCCCAAAACATTGGTCGGCGCAGGACATAAGACTGGGGTTGTCTTCCAGGCGTTGCGTTATGTCGGCAAGGACCGTGTGGACAGTCAAATCGTCGACCGCCTTGCACACGCACTGGACGACAATGATCGGAAGCTCTTGGCAAAGCAAAGTAGGCACGTCCCTGCATGGATGCACCCCGTCGTGCAACAAATTGTTGCACACGCTTAAGCATGGAAAATTTCGCTAACGACGCACCTGAACTCAGAGATGAAGCCTTTCAAGAAACTGCAGCGCAGCTTGGAATGTCGAAGGCAATCATCGAAAAAGATTTCTGGGTTTGCTGGTCCCTAAAGCAGCTCTTTGCACTACCATCTTTTGGCGAGCAAATGATCTTCAAGGGCGGAACATCCCTGTCCAAAGCCTACGACGTGATCCACCGTTTCTCTGAGGATGTGGATCTCTCGCTAGACCGCGAACAACTCGGGTTTGTGGGCGACCGTGACCCAGAAGATCCGGACCTATCGGGCAAGAAGCAGAAAAGGTTGCTTCAGGAACTGGAGGAAGCGGCGAAAGAAGCCGTCGGAGGCCAACTGCTGGCCGAGATTCAAACAGCGTTTGGCTCCAGTCTAGAACAAAACTTCACGCTATCGGTCGACCCAAGTGACCCGCAGACCATTCTCTTTGCCTACCCTACGTTGGCGAAAAGCGATGCAGGCTATGTCAAACCGGTTGTACGCTTTGAGTTCGGTGCCCGTGGCGTCCAGCTGCCTGCCGAGCAGATCGACATTACACCATACCTGAATCAGGCTTTCCCCGATCTTCTGGCAGACGGTCTGGTCGGCGTGAAAGTGTTGGGGGTCGAGCGCACATTCTGGGAGAAAGCCACCATTTTGCATATGCTTTTTCATCAAGATGCAACCAAACCCCTCGCCGATCGCATGTCCCGCCATTACTACGATATGGCGCAGCTGATTGGGCATGAAGCCAAAAAGCGTGCCCTCGAAAAGCTTGATTTGCTGACCCAAGTCGCTCATCACAAATCGGTATTCTTCAAATCCGCCTGGGCAAACTACGACGAGGCCAAGCCCGGTTCTTTGCGCTTGACCCCAAACGCCGATCTCACTGTCGCTCTTCGAAAAGACTATGCCGGGATGCGGGAAATGATCATCGGTGACGCACCAACCTTCGATGAAATCATTGCAATGATCGAGACCTTCGAGACCGAGATCAACAGCTGACCAGAGGACGCAAATTCTCAACGGCGTTGCCCTGAGTTCAAGCGCACAAAACGCACTGTTCACCCCGATCCTTTTCACGCCTGCAGCCCCGCAGCACGAACCTGTTCGGGCGTCACCAGCTTTGAAGCAATCAAATCCTCGATCTGCCGGTTGGTGATGTGGCGGCACAGGGGATGACGCTCGTGGATCCATTCGGCAAGGCTGGCGCGCCCTTTGGCTTTGGCCTCTCGCGCTTTCTCTCGGTCAGCCTGCACCTGGGCAAGCCCCTTCTCCCATCGGCGCATCTTGAACCAGTTGTCCGAGAAACAGACCTTGCTGCGCGTGTAGCCGTCGCTTTCCTTGGCATAGGCTTTAACCGCCTGACGCAGGTCATCGGGCTCCACACCGGCTTTCACAGCCGCTGCAATCAGGCGCAGACTGGTCCGCCGGTCTCGGATCCTGTCTTCGGGATAGGCCGCCAAGATCTTCTCAGCTTCAAGATCTTCAACCTCCTCCGCCGCCTCGCGCTTGCGCGTAGGTGGTTTATGGATGGTTTTAGGATGGTTTGGGGTCCACCGTGAACCCCGTACCCCGTTCACCCTGGACCCCGTACCGGGTTCAGGCTGGACGGGGTTCACAGTGACCCCCGTCTCAATATCGGGCTCAGCCGTGGGTTCGAGCGCGGCCACGCGCTCCAGAACAATGCGGTAAATGACGGTGTAGCCATTCTTGCAATGTCGCCGCCCCGTCTCGATCAGAATGCCTTCGCGCAGGAAGTCGATGATGGTGCGCTTCACCGTGCTCTCGCTGAGCTCTGTGTGGCGCTGAATCGTACCTTTGGAGCACCAGATTCCTGAGCCATCATCGCTCGCCTTGTCGGCTAGGAACATGATGATCTGTTTGCGTGCGGCGCTGCCAAAGCGGCGCTCGGCACATTCGTTTGCGATACGCCAGCTCATTGGATCACCTCACCGGTCAGAGGCCATGAAAAAGCGGACTGAGCGTTTGCGGTGCGGCGCTGGCCTGTGCTAATATGCTTCGAAAGCTGACTGGCTTTTTCTATTTGGCCCCGGTTCACAGTTGCCGCTGTGACGGGGCCTTTTTCGTTTTGAACCGGCGAATTTGGCTTTGAAACTTTCGCTTTTTGTTCACTTTTTGTTAGGGGGTGTTTTGCACCCTTAAGCCGTTGTTTTCGCTTATGCTCTTTCTGGATTGCAAATCCGTGTACACCGGTTCGATTCCGGTACTCGCCTCCAGACGTCAGATTTGACAGCGCGATGCGCGACAGCTTTGACTGTTTTGCTCCCGTCGCCTCTAAAGGCGGATCTGGCACTTCCCTCCGGGCGTTCAACTGAACTCATCGGCACTGCGCCTGCCCCCCCCCGGATCAGGCCGATGTGGATGTCGGCACGCGCTGCCAATAGGCGGGACCGCAGGCGTTTTGTTCCAGAAACCGATAGCGGGCCGTTCGGCGGTCCGGGCTCAGGTGGACCTCCGGTGCGCTGCGGTCTTCGAAACGGTAGGGCAGCACCGAGCGCAGCTCTTGGGAATGCTCCTCAACTGCCCGGATCACCCAAGGCCGCGTGAACATGACCTCCCGTGTCGCCTCCTTGGGGCGCTGAAAGCCCTTGGAGGCCGGGAAGCTGATCTCCCCCTCGATCACAATGCCCAATGATCCGAGGAAATCGCGGTAGTCTTCCGTCAGACGTTCGACCCGGATGATGTGATCGGCGACACAGACACCGTTCACGGAGTAGACATCGAAATCCTGCGGCCAGCGACCGTCGTTGACAAATCTCTTGAAGCGCGGCTCAACCGGGCGTTCGGGGCGCCTGTTTCCCTTCCAGAAGAATGACGAGATCGCCTTTTCCCACGGGTTCCGCTCGGTGCAAACCACATCATAGTCGACGATCTGCTCGCCATATACCCGCAGCGCATCGCTGTATCTGGAATGGTTCTGCAGTTCGATGGTCTCGCCGGAATTGATATTCACGAATTGTGGGTTTTCGATCCGCGCCGCACAGTCGCCGCGGTGATATTCCTCGCGCGGGCGCAGCCTGGTGATCACATCCTGTGGCCCGCAATAGGCGCTAATGGCCAGCTCGATCGAGCTGCCCGCGGTCTTGCCGGGCTTGACGTAAACAAAGTTGTGCTTGTGGCTTACAATCATTTGAACGCGCCCTGAAGGTAGGTTATCGTCCGCTTATGACATGTGGGGTCACCTCAGGCAATGATCGCAAGCAGATGGTCAAGTGGCTCCGGTAGTTAGATAAAAACGAGTTTGAGGACGTGCGGGTGGCCTGGGCCGTCCCTGCTTAATCAGAGGGGCTTTGGTGGCGATACGCCCCTTCGCGAACCTCTCGCAGTCACGAGGATGAGTGTCGAACAGGGCATTGCCGGACAGAAAACCGTTTTGCAGGCTCAGCTTTGCAGCTGGCAGCGGTCGCGCGTCGGATCTCGCGGCCCCGGACGGTAGACCAGCGCCCCTTCGACAGTCCCAGAATAAGAATGAAGCAGTGCGCAATACTATGTCTGACCTCCCGGTAATCGCCTCCCTCTGGATTGGTGGCAATCTCAGCTATCTTGAGCAAACCTGTCTGAAATCCTTTGCCGATCACGGGCATCGCACGCTGCTCTATACCTACGAGACGGTCGACAACTGCCCGCCGGGTGTCGAGCTGATGGATGCAAACCGGATTTTCCCGGCGTCGGATTTTATCCGCCACAAGGTCTCCGGCTCCCCTGCGGTTCATGCCGACGCCTTTCGCTACAAGATGATTTCCATGCAGAATGTGATCTGGGTGGATGCCGATGTTCTCTGCGTCAAACCCTGGGATTTTCAGGACCAATGGGTCTTTGGCTGGGAAAAACCGGGACGGCTGGTCTGTAATGCAGTTCTGGGATTGCCCCGGTTTTCGCGGACGCTACAGCGGTTGAACACGTTCTGCGAAAACGAATACCCGATCCCGCCCTGGGTCAAGGGCGAGGAACGCGCGGCCCTGGAAGCGGCTCATGCGGCTGGCAACCCGGTCCATGTCTCCGAATTGAAATGGGGCGTCTGGGGGCCGTCGGCGCTGACCTATTTCCTGAATGAAACCGGTGAGATGGCGCATGTGAAACCGCAGATGGCCTTCTTTCAGATCTCTTTCAAAGAACGCCGGAACCTGCTGTCACCGGGCTATACCGTAGAGAAGAAGATCGACGAGGGCTGCTATGGTGTGCACCTGTGGAACCGTCGGCTGAGCCGACGCCTGATCACCCATGAAGGCGGCATTCCTCATCCCGACAGCTATCTCGGCCGCGCGCTGGTCCGGCATGATATCGACGCCGCCGCCGCACCGATCCCGGACCGGCCCCCACAGGGCAAACCCACACAGGCCGAACTTGCCAAAGCCGCGGCTGCAACCGCAAAAACCCCGGCTCCGGCGCCACGGGCAGCAGCACAACAGACCGCGCACCCCCTGCTCAAAATGCCGCTGGATCGTCTCACGCAGAGCGCCCATTACCAGCGGGCGATCGACAATCTGGAGCTGCGGACCGAAACACTCGGGGATCGCCTCACGCCGCTGGCAGAGCCGGTTTCCCACGACAATATCCTGATCCTCACCTCGATGAAGAACGAGGCCCCGTTCATTCTGGAGTGGATCGCCTATCACAAGGCAATCGGGGCGAAACACTTCCTGATCTACACCAACGACTGCCGCGACAATACCGATGCGATGCTGGACCGTCTGGCAGAACTGGGGCTGGTCACCCGCGTTGACAATCCCTGGGATCCGGCCTCCGGCAAGAAGCCCCAGCATGTCGCGCTGGAGGACGCCATGAGACAGCCTGCCTTCAAGGCTGCGGATTGGGTTCTGACCATTGATGTCGATGAATTTGTGAACATCCATGTCGGTGACGGCAGATTTGCCGATCTGTTCAGGGCCGCTGGCGATCCGAATGTGATCTCCTTTACCTGGAAATTCTTCGGCAATGGCGGGGTTGGCACCTATGAAGACCGCCCCATTATCGAACAGTTCACCCGCTGCGCGCCCGAGTTCATCCCAAAACCCAGGCTTGGCTGGGGGTTCAAGAGCATGGTGCATAAATCCGCGCCCTACACCAAGATAGGCGTTCACCGCCCGCTGAAGATCGACAACGAAGACAACGTCTCGCAGGTGCGCTGGGTCAACGGGTCCGGGCGCGTCATGCCTGATATGCTGCTCACCAACAACGGCTGGCGCTCCACCAAACGCTCGCTTGGCTATCGGATGGCGACACTGAACCACTATGTGCTGCGGTCGGCCGACAGTTTCCTGGTGAAACGGGATCGTGGGCGGATCAACCATACCGAACAGGATCAGGGGATCGACTATTGGGCGCGCCGCAACTACGCCTCGGAAACCGACGGGCGGATGCTCAATCGCCTGCCGATGATGCGGGCCGAACTGGGTCAGCTGATGGCGGATCCGCAGCTGGCACGCCTGCACAAAGAGGCCGTGCAATGGCATAGGGCCAAAATCGACGATCTGAAATCTCAGCCGGAATACGCTAATCTATATGAAAACCTGACCGAGGTCGCGCGCCCGGATGCGATCTACCTCACCAAGCTTGAGGATCAGGCCGAGGCAGGCACCCCGGCAGGTGTGCAGATCCCCGAACCGGAGGCGCTGCTGCTCTCTCCCGCCCAGATCAAGGCCAAGACCCGGCTGCTGAAAGAGATGGTGCAGGGCAAGATCCGCGTTGCGGACCTGAAAACACGCGAGGCCGAGCTGGGAGCCGATATCGATATCGCCGACCTCGCCCAGAAGATGCAGCGCCCCTCTGCGCCTGCCGTCGTCGCGCCTGCCCCGGCACCTGCCAGCCGCGTGGTCACGATCGCGCCGGCCGCTACCAATGCCCAGATCAAAAATCAGGGCGCCCTTGATCGTTCCGCCGTCAGGCGTCCGGACGCGCCGGACAGCGCCCAACCGATGACCGGTGATGCACGGTTCACCGACATGCGTGCCCATGCCGCCCAGCGTGCCGGCTTCTTCTGGGAGGACAAGGACAACGCGCTGTTTTACGAGCCTTCTGGCAAGCGGCTGGTGGTCAGCTTCGACAATATCCATGTCGTCCAGCAAAAGGAGGGCCAGCGCTGGCCCTGGGGTTACAAGCTGCTGTCGCAGACCATGGGCTGTTCGGTGCTTGGCGTGATCGGCGCCAAGCGGAACTGGTTCCGTAACCCCTTCGTGCATGACAGCTTTGACCAGCTGCGCGACAGCGGCTTCTTTGCACAATTTGACGAGGTTCTGTTCTATGGCGCCTCCATGGGGGCATTTGGCGCACTCACCTATTCGCAATGCGCGCCAGGCTCCAAGGTCTTTGCCATCGCGCCGCAGACCACGCTCGACCGTCGCATCCTGCCGGATGACAACCGCTGGGGCTGGACCGCGCGTCTGGATTGGGAGGACCGTTATGCGGATGCAGCGCAGGCGACCCAGTCGGCAGAGGATGTCGTGGTCCTGTACGACCCCTATTTCGCGCCGGATGTGGAACAGGTGAACCGGCTCACAGGTGACAATATCCGCAAGATGAGGATGCCGTTCTTCGGCCACCAGCTGCCGCAGGCGCTGGCCAATATGAACATCCTCAAACCGATGCTGAACGAAATCTGCGAGGGCCGTTTCACCTCCCAACGGTTCTACCAACTGCTGCGCGCACGCCGCGACCTGCCCCGATACCAGCACGACCTCCTGATGAAGGCCGAGGAGAAAAACCACAGGAAACTGGCCATTCAGGTCTGCGAATACACGCTGAAGAAACGCAATGCGAAAAACATTCGCAACTCGCTGGAACGGCTGCGTGCCGAACTCGCCGAGGCAGAGGGCTAGGTCATGACAACACGCCCCGCAAAGACGGCTCAGCATCTGATCATCACCTGTATGAAAAACGAAGGCCCCTTCATCCTGGAATGGGTCGCCCACCACCGCGCCCTCGGGTTCGATCATATCCTGGTTTTCACCAATGACTGCGACGACGGCACTGTCGAGCTGCTCGATGCGCTGGCGGCCCGTGGCTATGTCACCCGGATGGACAACCCCTATCAGGAGATGGGCAGCGGCTATAATCCGCAGAAAGGTGCGTTGAAATTCGCAGAAGGTCTTGATCTGGTCCGGGAGGCCGAGTGGGTTCTGGTCTCTGATGTGGATGAGTTCGTGAACATTCACGTTGGCGACGGCGACCTCGACAGCCTTTTTGCTGCCACCGGTGATCCAGACATGATCTCGATGCAATGGCGCCTGTTCGGCAACAGTTTCCGCGATTCCTATGAGGACGTGCTGCTGACCCAGCAGCATACCTATTGCGCGCCCAAATATTGCCCTGCCCCGATCCAGGCCTGGGGCATCAAAACCCTGTTCCGAACGCGAGGGGACCATGTCGCCGGAGGCTATGACCGCATTGGCGTCCACCGTCCGCTGAAACGGCGCATAGAGGGGATGCCGAATTGGGTGGCAGGCACGGGAAAACCGGTGCCCGAGGATATGGCCGATCAGGGCTGGCGTTTCGGCATTCGCGACCACGGCTACGACATGGTGACGCTGAACCATTACGCCGTACGCAGCACCGAAAGCTTCCTTGTCAAACGCGACCGTGGCCGGGTGAACCATGTGGAGCGCGACCAGGGGCTGGCCTATTGGATGCGCATGAATTTCAACATGGAACAGGATCTCACCATACAGCGCCGCCTTCCGGCAACGAAAAAGGAACTGACCCGGCTCAAACGGCTCAAGGGGATCAAGGCGCTGCATGACGCTGCGGTCACCGCCCACCGCAGCAAGATCACCGAGCTGATGGCGCGCGACGACATGAAGGCCTTCTACGAAGAGATCTCCTCGGCAAAGCTGACGCTGCTTTCACGGCATCTGAATTTCGTCTCCCGTGCCCAGTTCAACGATGGCCCGGACGCAATCTCTCCCGACCTGATACGGCGGCTGGAACAGGTGCCTGTCCTCTAGCAGCCGGAGCCCCGAGGCGGATCCCTGCGCTACTCCGCTTTCAGGCGAAACCGCTGGATCTTGCCGGTTTCGGTTTTCGGCAGGGCGTCGATGTAGACGATATCGCGGGGGTATTTATAGGGCGCGATGGTCGCCTTGACGTGGTCCTGAAGCGCCTTGGTCAAAACATCCGACGGGCTGCTGCCCTCGGCCAGCACCACATGCGCCTGCACAATCTCTCCGCGCGCCTCATCCTTGGCGCCAATGACCGCGCATTCGGCCACCGCCTCATGCGACAGCAGCGCCGCCTCAACCTCCGGGCCTGCGATATTATACCCGGCCGAGACAATCATATCGTCATTGCGCGCCGCAAAATGCAGATAGCCATCAGCGTCCATCACGAAACTGTCACCGGTGATGTTCCAGCCATCGCGCACATAGCTGTCCTGACGCGTATCCGCCAGATAGCGACAACCCGTCGGCCCCTTGACCGCCAGCCGGCCAACCTCACCGCGCGGCGCCTCTTTGCCCTCCGCATCCAGGACCCGCACCTGATACCCCCGGACCGGCTTGCCAGTACAGGCCGGGCGATGATCGTCGAACCGGTTGGAGATAAAGATATGCAGCATCTCCGTCGCCCCGATCCCATCCAGCATCGGTTTGCCAGTCTGCGCCATCCAATCCTCATAAACCGGCGCGGGCAGCGTCTCGCCCGCGGAAACGGCCGCCCGCAGCGACGACAGATCGGCCCCCTCCTCCATCGCGCGCAACATCACCCGATAGGCGGTTGGCGCGGTAAAACAGACGGTCGCCCGGTATTTCTCGATAATCTCGATGAGATTCGGTGGCGAGGCATTCTCCAGCAATGTCGCCGCCGCCCCGAACCGCAGCGGAAAAATCGCAAGCCCGCCAAGACCGAAGGTAAACGCCAGCGGCGGCGAGCCGACAAAGATATCTTCGGGCGTCACGCCCAGTACCTCCGCCGCATAGCCATCCGCAATCATCAACAGATCACGGTGGAAATGCATGGTCGCCTTGGGCGCGCCGGTGGTGCCCGAGGTAAAGCCCAGCAGCGCCACATCGTCCCGGCCCGTGGCCACAGCCTCGAAACTCACCGGCTTTTCCAGCGCCAGCCGGTCCAGCTCGGCATCATGGTTGGAGGTGCCATCAAACCCCACAACGGACGTCAGATATGCCGAGGTCTTGGCGCAGCTCACCAGCTCCTCCATCAGCCGCGTATCGCAGAGCGCATGGCTGATCTCAGCCTTGTCAACGATCTTGGCCAGCTCCCCCGTCCGCAGCATCGGCATGGTGTTCACAACCACCGCCCCCGCCTTGGTCGCTGCCAGCCAGCAGGCCACCATGGCCGGGTTATTGGCCGAACGGATCAGCACCCGGTTGCCCGGCTTCACCCCCAGATCCTCGACCAGAACATGGGCCAGCCGGTTGGTCCAATCGGCCAGTTCCTTGTAGGTGCGTCGCCGCCCGTTGCCGATCAGGGCGGTATTGTCGCCAAATCCCCTGGCCACCATGGCATCGGTCAGTTCGACCGCGGCATTGAGCCGCTCGGGGTAGTCGAACCCCTCCATCAGGAACTCCGGCCACTGATCTGCCGGCGGCAGGTTATCGCGGGTGAATGTGTCGATATGTGCGCTTGGTCCCAGCATCTCAGCCCCCTTTTTGAAACGCGGAAATCGCCTGACGGGCGATCACCACACGCTGCACATCCGAAGCCCCCTCGTAGATCCGCAACGCTCTGATATCGCGATAGAGTTCCTCGACCTTCTGGCCCTGCCGCACGCCGTCACCGCCATGCAGCTGTACCGCCCTGTCGATGACCTGCTGCGCCTGGTCGGTAGAAAACAGCTTTGCCATGGCGGCCTCGCGGGTGATCCGCGCCGCGCCGCTGTCCTTGGCCCAGGCGGCGCGGCAAACCAGCAGGGCGCTTGCATCCACATCCAGCGCCATGTCGGCGATATGGCCCTGTACCATCTGCAAATCCGCCAGCGGCGCGCCCTGCACATGGCGCGTCGTCACCCGTGCCAGCGCCTCGTCCAGCGCCCGGCGGGCAAACCCCAGCGCAGCCGCAGCCACGGTGGAACGGAATACATCCAGCACCGACATCGCAATCTTAAAGCCGGCCCCCGCCTCCCCCAGCAGGGCGCTGCGCGGGATCCGGCAATCTGTGAACCTCAGCCTCGCCAATGGATGCGGCGCCAGTGTCTCCAGCCGCTCCACCACCTCAAACCCCGGCAGGCCCGCAGGCACCACAAAGGCCGAGAGCCCCTTCGCCCCCGGTCCCTCGCCGGTACGGGCAAACAGAGTATAGACATCGGCAATCCCGCCGTTGGAGATCCAGGTCTTCTCCCCGTTCAGAACGTAATGATCGCCATCCAGCGTCGCGGTCATGGTGGAATTCGCCACATCAGACCCCGACTGCGGCTCCGTCAGGGCAAAGGCCGCGATCGCCTTGCCCGAGCGGGTCAGCGGCAACCACTCCTGCTGCTGTGCCGCGCTGCCAAACAGGGAGATCGCCCCGGTCCCCAGCCCCTGCATCGCAAAGGCGAAATCCGCCAGACCGTCGTGCCGCGCAAGCGTTTCGCGGATCAGGCAGAGCGTGCGCACATCCAGCGCCTCTCCGGCCATGGCGCCGGAATGCTGCGTCCAGCCGCCTGCACCAAGCGCCGCAACCAGCGCCCGGCAGGCCGCGTCGGTATCGCCATGATCGATATCCGCCAGCGCCCCGGCGGCCCAGCTCTCCAGCTCCTCCGCCAGCGCCCGATGGCGTTCTTCGAAAAACGGCCAGCTCAGAAACGTCCTATCCGCCATATCGCTCCTCCCGGGACAGGGCAGCGCCTGTCATCTTTCCCCAAATACTCCCGCCGGAGGCCTCTGCGCCCTCCTCCGGCGCCGCGGTCTCCGGGGGTCGGATCAATCCCCTTCAAACAGGGGTTTTTCTTTCTTCACAAAGGCCTGATAGGCGCGCTCGAAATCGGCCGTCTGCATGCAGATCGCCTGCGCCTGCGCCTCGGCTTCGATGGCCTGTTCGATCGACATCGACCATTCCTGCGCCAGCATGGTTTTGGTCATCATATGACCAAAATTCGGACCCGAAACGATCCGCTCGGCCCAGTTGCGCGCCTCAGCCATCAGCTCGTCAGCCGCCACGATACGGTTGTGAAACCCCCAGGCATGGCCCTCATCCGCGCTCATGGATCGCCCGGTATAAAGCAACTCCGCCGCCCGTCCCTGACCGATGATCCTCGGCAGGATAGCACAGGCCCCCATGTCGCAGCCCGCCAGCCCGACGCGGGTGAACAGAAAGGCCGTCTTGGCCTCGGGCGTGGCGATCCGGATATCCGAGGCCATCGCGATGATCGCACCGGCCCCGACACAGACGCCGTCCAGCGCGGCGATGATCGGCTTGCCACAATTCACCATCGCCTTGACCAGATCGCCGGTCATGCGGGTAAAGGCCAGCAGCTCCTTCATCGACATCTTCGTCAGGGGGCCAATGATATCATGCACATCGCCACCGGAGCTGAAGTTGCCGCCGTTGGGTGCAAAAACCACCGCCTTTACGTCGTCATCGTAATGCAGCTCGCGAAACCAGTCGCGCAGCTCGGCATAGCTCTCAAAGCTCAGCGGGTTCTTCCGCTCGGGCCGGTTCAGCGCAACCGTTGCGACACCCGCGTCAACAGAGCACAGAAAAAACTTGGTATCCGTCGAGATCATCCCTTGCGTCCTTCATTCTCAAGCCGTTTAGCCACCTGATCCAGCGCGTCGGACAGTGTCTGCACCTCCGCCTCCTGCACGCTGTCAAACATCCGGTCGATCCAGGCCTCATGCGCGGCGGCCTGGCGGGCAAATTCCGCCACCCCCGCCTCGGTCAGCCGCACCCGGCTGGCGCGCCGGTCACCGGGCACCTTTTCACGCTGCACGTGGCCATCATCCACCAGCCGCTCGACGATGCCGGTCACATTGCCGTTGGAGACTTTAAGCACGCCGGAGAGTTCACTCATCTTCAGCCCGTCAAGATGCTGGCTTAGCGCTGCCATCACGTCAAAACGCGGCAAAGTCGTGCTGAACTCCTGCCGCAGGTTCTCGCGGATTTCGCTTTCCACGGCGCGGGTGGCCTTCAGAACCTTGAGCCACAGACGCAGCCGGTCCTTGGAGCGGTCGGTCTGCATCAGATCTCGCCTCCGGTGATCGGCAGCGCACTGCCATTGATGGATGCGGCAGCCGTCCCGGCCAGATAGAGCGCGGCATCCGCCACCTCCTCCGGCTGGATGAACCGCCCCTGTGGATTGCCTGCACGCAGGGATTTCGCCGCGTCGTCAGCGCTCATGCCGGTGGTCGCCACAATGGTGGCGATCGACCGCTCCAGAAGCGGCGTCTCAATGAACCCCGGACAGATCGCATTCACCGTGATCCCGCTGCGCGCCAGCTCCTGCGCCAGCGCCCGTGTCAGACCGATGACCCCGTGTTTGGCCGCACAATAGCCCGCGACATAGGGGTATCCCTTCAGTCCGGCAGTGGAGGCCACGGCGATCATCCGTCCCCAGCCTTCGGCCTTCATATCGGGCAGCGCCGCCTGCCATAAGTTGAAAACCCCCGACAGGTTGACGGCAAGCGCCGCTGCGAAATCGCCCTCATCCATTCTGGCAAAAGGCTTGGAAGGTGCCGCACCCGCGTTGGCAATGGCAATGGTGATCGGGCCCTGCTGTTCACGGGCCACCGCAAGCGTCTCGCGGACCGCCTCGGCATCGGTGACATCACAGGCCAGTGGCAGGCCATCCACCTCGGCGGCGACGTCCTCCAACGGCGCCTTGCGCCGCCCCAGCAGCGTTAGCCGCGCACCCTGCGCCGCAAAGCCCCGCGCAAGGGCGGCGCCCACGCCAGAGCCGCCGCCGGTGATCACCACGTGTTTCCCGCAAATCTCGCTCATGCCCGGATCACCTCCGCCTCGCGGTCGGCCAGACGCCAGGCCTGATCGCGCCCGGCCTGATAGGGCAACGGCCAGTCTGCATGGCGATCACCGATCCGCGCCGCCTCATGCAGCGTCCAGTAGGGATCTGCCAGATGTGGCCGCCCGACACAAACCAGATCCGCGCGGCCGGCCATCAGGATCGAGTTGGCGTGATCCGCCTCATAGATATTGCCCACCGCCATGGTCGCAATGCCCGCATCATTGCGGATCCGATCCGAAAACGGTGTCTGGAACATCCGGCCATAGACCGGCCGTGCCTCGGGTGTGGTCTGTCCGGCGGAGACGTCAATGATATCCGCGCCCGCAGCGGTGAACATCCGTGCAATCTCGACCGCCTCTTCCGGCGTGACGCCTTCATCGCCGACCCAATCGTTGGCGGAAATACGCACGGACATCGGCTTGCTTGCAGGCCAGGCTGCCCGCATCGCCTCAAACACCTCCAGCGGGTAGCGCAGACGGTTTTCCAGCGCGCCGCCATACTCATCGGTTCGAATGTTGGATTTGGGCGAGATGAAGGATGAAATCAGATAACCATGCGCCGCGTGAAGTTCGATCATGTCAAATCCGGCGCGATCCGCCATCTGAGCTGCGGCCACGAATTGCACCTTGATGGCCTCCATTTCCTGCGCTGTGATCTCACGCGGGGCCGGATTATCCTCAGTCCACGCAATAGCAGAGGCCGAAACCGTCTCCCAGTTCCCCTCCGGCAGCGGCGCGTCCATGGTCTCCCAGCCCAATTGGGTGGAGCCTTTGCGGCCCGAGTGGCCGATCTGACAGCAGATCTTGGCGTCGGTCTCGCTGTGTACGAACTCCGTCAGCCGCGTCCAGGCGGCCTCATGCTCGGGCGCGTAAAGCCCCGGACAGCCGGGCGTGATCCGCCCCTGCGCCGACACACAGGTCATTTCGGTATAGACCAGCCCTGCTCCGCCCTTGGCGCGTTCGCCGTAGTGGATCAGATGCCAGTCGGTCGGGCAGCCATCCTTGGCCTTGTACTGCGCCATCGGCGACACCACGACACGGTTCTTCAGCTGCATCTCCCGCAGCCGGTAGGGGGCGAACATCGGCGGGCGCACCGGGGCATCCTTGCTGGCACCCGCCCGCGTCTGGAACCATTTCTCGGCAGAGGCCAGCCAATCCGCATCCCGCAGGCGCAGGTTTTCATGGGAAATCCGCTGCGACCGGGTCAGCAGCGAATAGTTGAACTGCACCGGGTCCATATCCAGATAGCGTTCCACATCCTCGAACCACTCCAGGGAGTTGCGCGCCGCCGATTGCAACCGCAGCACATCCAGCCGCCGCTCCTCCTGATAGCGGACAAAGGCCTGTTCCAACGTCGGTTCGGTGCTGATGAACTCCGCCAATGCGATGGCGCTGTCAAAGGCCAGTCGCGTGCCCGACCCGATGGAGAAATGCGCCGTGGCCGAAGCATCGCCCAGCAAGACCACGTTCTGATGATACCATGTTTCGCAAAGCACACGGGGGAAGTTGATCCAGACCGCCGAGCCGCGCAGGTGATCCGCGTTGGAAATCAGCGCATGCCCATCCAGATGATCGGCAAAAATCGCCTCGCAGGTGCGCAGGATCTCGTCCTTACTCATCGCCTCAAAGCCCCAGTTTTCCCAGGTCTGGGCCGAGCATTCAACGATCACCGTCGCGGTGTCAGCGTCGAACTGATAGGCGTGGATCCACATCCAGCCATGCTCTGTCTTCTCAAAGATAAAGGTAAAGGCATCATCGAATTTCTGCTGTGTGCCCAACCAGATAAACTTGCAAGGGCGCACATCGACGTTTGGTTTGAAATGCGCGGCAAACTCGGTTCGCACCCGCGAATTCAGCCCGTCGCAGGCCACGACCAGATCATAATCCGCCTGATAGCTCGCGGCCGATCCGACTTCGGTTTCGAACCGCAAATCAATACCCAGTTCGCGCGCCCGCTCCTGCAGGATCACCAGCATCGCCTTGCGACCGATGCCCGCAAACCCATGCCCGCCCGACACGGTCCGCACGCCGTCATGCACCACGGCGATATCGTCCCAATAGGCGAATTTATCGCGGATCCGCTCGGCGCTGACGGGATCATTGGCAGCCAGATTGTCCAGCGCGTCATCAGACAGCACCACACCCCAACCAAAGGTATCATCGGGCTTGTTACGCTCAAAAACCGTGATTTCGGCATCCGGCTGACGCAGCTTGGTCGAAATCGCGAAATACAGGCCAGCGGGGCCGCCTCCCAGACAGGCGATTTTCATGGTGCCACTCCCCTATTGCGATCAAAGCTAAGCACAGGATAAGCGCAGGGCGATAAATTTCAAGCTTAAACTTTTAAACTTGAAGCTTTTGCCAGACCTGCAGGAGATCCGCGTTAAGGGAATATTCATCTCCGCCCTGCGATACTGGCAAGAGCATGACTCTTGCCCCGGTTTTCTCGGACGCCATCGACATGGGCGCGGGAGACCCAAGCCATTCAGCCATAATTTCCCGATAAGTTTCAAGTGGATAAGCCCCACAATTGATGTAGAGAACTTGTCTCAAACGGGTCATCTGATCTCCCGCAAAACCACAATTAATTCAATGTTTTCAGATAGATAAAACAACCTAAACAACAGGGACGGCGCTGTGGATAAGTTGGGGGACAGTTTGGGCATTCTCAACCCAAACGAGACACCCTGCCGGGACATTCAGAACCGACAAAAATATCGAGATAAGTCAAGTTTGGAAGGTATTTACAAAATGTTAAAGAGTAAATTCGATTGCGCAGTCACGATTCATCAAGACCAAACCAAAGCCACCCGCCAGACCTATTACCTACGGCTATCCACAACACACTCATAGGCTGCATCCCTGACCTGATCCTCAGTCAAAAAAACCGCGCAGCTTCGGCTGCGCGGTCCCAATGCAGACTATGGTGCGAAGGATCCCGGCTCAGAGCTCTCGCAGATATTGCATCACTGCCGGACGCACCGTCTGTTCGCCTCGGTGGCGTGCGTCGGCAATGATTTTGCGAATAGCATTCAGATCGACCCGCATCAGCAGCGATTTGACCGGGCCAACCGAGGCAGGTCGCATCGACAGTACCCGCAACCCCATCGCCGCAAGGCAGACCGCCTCAATCGGGCGCCCGGCGTCCTCGCCGCAAAAGCTGAGCGGAGTCCCGGAAATCTCGCAACGCTCAACGATTTGCGCGATAAAGCTCAGGTAGCTCACGTTCAATGTGTCATAACGCTTGCGCACCCTCTCGTTTTCACGGTCCGCAGCAAAGAAAAACTGCTTGAGGTCATTGCCGCCGATCGACAGGAATTCGACCTCGTCGAAAAACTTCTGCGGCGCAAAGGCCAGCGACGGGGTTTCCAGCATGGCCCCGACTTCCAGTTTTTCCGGCAGCGGATGCCCGAGGCGCCGTTCGCGTTCCAGCGTCTTGGCGACCTCGGCCTTGGCGGCGCGGAACTCCTCGAACTGCGCCACAAACGGGAACATGACCGTCAGCGGACGCCCGTTGGCGGCGCGCATCAGCGCCTGCAACTGCATCCGCATCACACCGGGCTTGTCGAGACCAACCCGGATCGCCCGCCAGCCAAGCGCCGGATTCGGCTCATCGGTCGGCTTCATATAGGGCAGCACCTTGTCCGACCCGATGTCCAGCGTGCGGAACACCACCCGCTTGCCGCCAGCCGCATCCAACACCCGCTGATACAGCGCCACCAGTTCGGATCGTTTCGGCATCTGGTTGCGGACCAGAAACTGCAACTCGGTTCGGAACAGCCCGACGCCTTCGGCACCGGAGTTTTCCAGCGACGGCAAATCGGCCATCAGCCCGGCGTTCATCAGCAGGTTCACACGTGTGCCGTCGCGGGTCAGCGCCTGTTTGTCACGGATCGAGGCATAGCGTTCCTGCGCCTTGGCCTGCATCGCGATCTTGTCGCGAAAGGCCCCCACAACGGTGTCATCCGGCCGCAGATGCACGACGCCCTGCTCCCCGTCCACCATGATATGGTCGCCGTTCAGCGCCTCGGTGGTGATGCGTTTGGTGTGAACCACCAGCGGAATGGCCAGCGCGCGGGCAATGATCGCCGCATGAGAGCCGACAGAGCCTTCCTCCAGCACGATGCCACGCAGGTTGCGGCCATATTCCAGCAGTTCACCGGGGCCGATGTTCCGTGCAATCAGCACCGGGTCCTCGGGCAGCTCAGCACCGGTTTCACGGCCCTGCCCGGTCAAAATTCGCAGCAGCCGGTTGGACAGATCATCCAGATCGCTCAGCCGCTCGCGCAGATAGGCATCCTGCACCTGCCCCATGCGCGCCCGCGCCTGGGACTGTTCTTTCTCTACCGCCGCCTCGGCACTCAGACCGCGGCCGATGTCCTCTTCCATCCGCCGCATCCACCCTTTGGAATTGGCGAACATCCGGTAGGCTTCCAGCACCTGCAACTGTTCCTTGTCACCGGTCTGGGAGACCTCCAGCATCTTGTCGACGCCGACCCGCAGCTCCTCGACCGATTCATGCAGGCGCTCAAGCTCGCGGTGCGGGTCATCGGCAATCGGATTGGTCACAACAACGCGCGGCTCATGCAGCCAGACGTGGCCTTCAACGGCGCCTTCCTGCGCGATGGTTCCCCGCAGCAGAACCGGTTGCTGGTGCAGGGGCGACAGTGCCGCGCCCTCGCCAACAAAGGCACCAAGCTCGGTCATTTCGGCAATCACCATCGCCACCACTTCCAGCGCATAGACCGCATCGGCGGAGAATTCGCGCGCGTCCTTGGACTGCACCACCAGTACGCCCAGCATCTCGCCAAGCCGCTGAATCGGCACCCCCAGGAAAGAGGCATAACGCTCCTCCCCGGTTTCCGGCATATAGCGGAACCCCTTGGCGTTGGGGGCATCCGGGGTGTTGACCACCTTGCCATAGCGCGCCACACGGCCCACCAGCCCCTCGCCGATCCGCATACGGGTCTGGTGTACGGATTCAACGTTCAGACCCTGAGTCGCGCAGAGCTCAAGCGTCTCCTCGTCCCGGAACAGATAGACCGAGCACACCTCGCTGCGCATGCTATCGGCGATCAGCTGGGTGATCTTGTCCAGCCGGGCCTGACCGGCATCATCACCGGCCATCGCCTCGCGCAAGCGCATCAACAGATTGCGACTTTCGGATTCGGTCGTCTTTACCATGGGGGCCGTTCACACAGGTTTCGGTGTCAGGCAGCCAGGTCCAGATCAGGCCGCCTTGTCCAATTCAAAGGCATCATGCAGTGCTTGCACTGCAAGTTCCATGTATTTCCGGTCGATCAGAACCGAAATCTTGATTTCGGAGGTGGTGATCACCTTGATGTTGATGCCCTCGTCCGACAGCACCTTGAACATCTTGGCTGCAACCCCTGATTGTGAGCGCATACCGATGCCAACCACCGAGACCTTGGCAACATCACGGTCAGCCAGCAGTTCGGCGTAGTTCAGCTCGCCCTTCTGCTTTACCGCCTGCAACGCCTGTTCGGCGCGCGCCACCTGATCGGTCGGGCAGGAGAAGGTCATATCGGTGCGACCCTCGGCCGAGATATCCTGAACGATCATATCGACGTTCACACCCGCATCGCTCAGCGCGGTAAAGATATGTGCCGCGATGCCGGGACGGTCGGCGACCGATTGCACGGTCAGCTTGGCTTCGTCACGGGAATAGGCCACACCGGCCACAACATTGGATTCCATGATTTCCTCCTCGTCGCAGACCAGGGTTCCGGCCTCGTCGGACTGTTCCTCAAAACTCGACAACACGCGCAGCTTCACCTTGTAGCGCATCGCCAGTTCAACAGAGCGGGTTTGCAGGACCTTGGCGCCCAGCGAGGCCAGCTCCAGCATTTCTTCAAACGCGATCCTATCCAGTTTGCGCGCCTTATCGCAGATCCGCGGGTCGGTGGTATAGACCCCGTCCACATCGGTATAGATATCGCAGCGCTCCGCCTCAAAGGCCGCGGCAAAGGCAACAGCGGTGGTATCCGACCCGCCCCGGCCCAGCGTGGTGATACGGCCTTCGGGGCTGATCCCCTGAAACCCTGCAACCACGGCGACGCGCATGCCTTCGCCGAACTTCGCATTGATGTTCTCCGGCGGGATCTCTTCGATCCGGGCCTGACTGTGGGCGCTGGTGGTTTTCAGCGGCACCTGCCAGCCCTGCCAGCTGCGCGCGGGGATATCCATCTCCTGCAGCGTCAGCGCCATCAAACCCGCCGTCACATTCTCGCCCGAGGAGACCACAGCATCATATTCGCGCGCATCAAACAGCGGCGAGGTCTCATTGACCCAGCCGACCAGCTCATTGGTCTTGCCCGACATGGCAGAGACGATAACGATCACGTCATAGCCCTTGGCCACCTCAACGCCCACGCGTTTCGCCGCGCGGCGGATGCGGTCCAGATTGGCGACAGATGTACCGCCGAATTTCATCACAAGAACGGGCATTGGGCAAAACTCTCCGTGCGCTTGCGGGTTTCAACTCCCCGCCTCTTATGCGAGCGGCCCCACAAGGGCAAGCCTGCGGATTGTAGCGATACACGCAGAAACGCCGGTGCAACACGCAATTTTGATGCGTCAAAGCGGCGCGTTTCGGTCGATCTGCCTAGTTGCGCCAAAAACGGATGGTCAGAATGGCATAGACCGCCATCAGCTCCAGCCGCCCGATCAGCATCGCTGCGCTCAGGATCCACTTGGCCCCATCGTTCAGCGTGGAGAAGTTGCCCGCAGGCCCGATCCGGTCGCCAAGGCCGGGGCCGATATTGGCCACAGCCGTTGCCGCCCCCGACACCGCCGTCACAAAATCAAGGCCGGTCAGCGCCAACGCCCAGGCCACGATCCCCAGCGTGACCACAAAGAACATGAAAAAGGAGATCACCGAGCTCAGCACCTCGGCGTCCACCGCCCTGCCCTGATAGCGCGGGACAAACACCCCATGCGGCGAATGAATGCGCTGGATCTGCACCCGGATCGAGGCGAACAGCAGCTGATAGCGGAAAATCTTGACCGAACAGGCGGTTGACCCCGCACAGCCGCCAATCAGCCCGATAAAGAAGAACAGCATCACCAGAAAGCTGCCCCACTGCATGTAATCGACGCTGGCGTAGCCGGTGCCGGAGATGATCGAGGTGATATTGAACAGCGCCTCGCGCACCGCCTGCTCGGGGTGGTGAGGAAACACATAGACCAGCACACAGGCCGTTACCACGACAAGGATCAGGATGGTGGCCAGAAAGGTCTGGATCTGGCTGTCACGGAACAGCGGCTTGGAATGGCCGTTGACCATCTGCACATAGCGCACAAAGGGCAGCGCCGCGAGGATCATGAACACCGATGCCGCATATTCAGGCGCGCCGGTAAAGGTGCCGAAAGACGCATCGTAATTGGAGAAACCACCGGTGGAACATGTGGTCAGCGCATGCACCAGCGCGTCAAAGGGCTGCATCCCCAACAGCATATAGACCACCATGCAGGCCACGGTCAGGCCGACATAGATCAGCGAAATCTGCTTCGCGATTGCCTGCGCGCGCGGCAGGATTTTCCCCATCGTATCAAAGGCTTCGGAGCGGAAAATCTGCATGCCGCCAACCCGCAGCTCCGGCAGGAACACCATGGCCACCACGATGATGCCGATGCCGCCCAGCCATTGCAGGATGCCCCGCCACAGCAGCAGTCCGCGCGGCAGACCATCAAGGCCCGAAATCACGGTGGAGCCGGTGGTGGTAAGGCCGGACATCGCCTCGAAGAACGCATCGACAAAGCGCAGTTCAGTGGCGCCCAGCATCAGGGGGATCGCCCCGAACACCGGCAGCGCCACCCAGACCAGCGTCGTCAGCAGAAAGGTCTGCTGGATCGTCAGCCCCTCGCGCACCCCATTGGCACAGGACAGCGCAATCAGCCCGCCGCCAAGGATGGTGATGACGGCACTTTCGAGAAAGACCGGCCATTCCCCCTGCCCGTCGTATAGATCGACAGCCAGCGGGAACACCATGGTTGCCCCAAGGATGGCCACCAGAAGGCCAATGACATATCCAACCGGACGCAGATCCAACATGCGCGCAGCGTTGGCCTCCACCGGGCGGAGTGTCAAGAGACTGCGCGACTGTTGCGACCCGGGGTTAGGGTTTTGTCGACTTCTGTGACACCGTGCCGACCTTTGCCGTCATCGCACTGGCCGACGTGCCGGCCCCCCCGCCCTGACCGGTCATCAGCGCCTGAGTGCTGGTGGTTCCGGCCTGTTTCGCGCCAACCGGCGACAGCTGAGCCCGCGCAGCGGGCTGCGATGCAGGCGAAGATGCCGGGGCCGGATCCTTGGCGGGCATCGCTGCCGGTTTCGACGGCGCGCGGGTGGTTTTGCGGCTTGGTCCGGCGGCGGCGGCCTTGGCGGCGGGCGTATCGGGTGTCACGGCGGCAGCAGCGGCAGGGGCCGCAGGTTTTGCCACATCCGCTTCGCTCGTCGCGACCTTGCGCTTGCTGGAAAAATCGGACGCCCCGGCTGTATCCGCCTTGTCGGTGGGCTGCGGCGTTGGCGCGACCGTCGGCGTGCTGGTCGCCGCCTTGGTCCGTGCCGGGCGGGTTTTCTTGCGGGCAGGCTTGCGCTGCGGGGCGGGCTTTGGTTTTGCGGCCGCAGGTTTCTCCGCAGCGATTGCGGCAGGCTCGGCACTGCGGCTGGCTGCCTCCGTGCTGCGCGCGGCGGTGGTCTTGACACGGGTCTGGTTCAGCCCCACCGCAATCGCATGGCTGGCAACCGCCATCTGCGCGGCGGGCATTGCCCCCATCAGGGCCACGGCCCCACGCCAGAACCGCATCTGGCGCCCAACAAGCGTACCTGCCAATGCAGCAGGTGTCCGGGGAAGGTCGGTGAAGTCGAGTAGAGGGATCATCAAAATCTCCTGTTTGGCGGGTGGCATCCGCCGCGATATGGCTGCGCCAGACATCAGGGCCAGCGATCAGACGGCCTTGCTGGCGCAGATGAACAAGAGACATTGGTCTGACCATCTTCCGAACCCGGTAAGCTCGGCGCGACAGCCCTGGCACGAGGCCCCCTCCGCCCCTCGGACAGGGGGAACGACGCAGCGCGCACCCCCACAGGTTGCAACTCTACCTGATTCCTTTTGCATTGCAGCATAAATAATGCCGCATTGCAGAGGCGCCCGTAAAAAGCGCGAAAAACCGCCGCCTAATCAGGCAGCGGTGTCGGGTCTATGTCGGAAAATGGGGCCACAGGCACGATTGGCGTCCTGCGCGCCCGGATCACCCCTGATGGATCAGGGTTGCGAACATCCGCGGGTCGATGCTGCGTGAGGCAAAGGTCGGCCCCTGCGTCAGCACGCTGATCGCATCATGGCTGTGCAGGCTCTCCTGATGGCTGGCCACCACCCGGAAGTCGCCGATACGGGAATCCGATTGCAGCGCCTCGCAGAACAGCCGCGCGGCATCTTCGACAAAGATCGGATTGGCCGCGTTCAGCTCGGCAAAGGCCTGCTCATCCTCGCGCTTGACCATGACCTGGGTCTCGGTCGGCACCGCGCGGCGGCAATGGTCGATCACATCCTCGAACCACAGAACCGGCGCGCCCGGCTCCTGCACCAGCGAAATCCGCGCCACCGAGCGCTGCGAATGCGGCGTCGCCAGCTGGCCACGGGCGCTGCGGGCATGTTCGCTCAGCTCAAGCGAACAGGGACAGGTCGAGGAATAGACGTAATCCAGATGGATGATCTTCGTCCGCTCGCCATCGTGATCCACGATTTCCAGAGCGATATCATAGTATTGATAGCCCGACAGGCCCGAACGCAGGCTTTGCACCTTCACCGGGAAGGAAAACCGCATCTGCAAACGTGCATCAAGGCTTTCGAGATCGGTGAGGTAATCATCAAGCGCCGCTTCCATCACTTCAAAGCTGAAAGTGCGTTCAGCGTGTTTGTAAAACGACCGCATGATCCGGGACATATTGATGCCCTTCTTGTCAGCATCCAGGCTGACGGTGCCGGTCACGCTGGTTTCCAGCGTCAAATCGCCATTGTCGCGGGTGTGAAAGCGAATCGGCAGGCGAAAATTGGAAATTCCGACGTGCTGGATCTGCTCATGGGCGCCGCGGATCAGGCTGGACGGCCCGTTCTGCAGGTCCGGCAGGGTCGCACGATAGCTGCTATCGGCCTCAAACTCCTCAGGGTAGTGGCGCGACAGATCGGGATAATTACCAACAGGTGCATCCGGCAGAAGCCGTGCAACCACAGGGTTTAGTTGAGCAATTTCGGTCTCGGTTGCCGTGCTGGCCCATTTGCGCAACAGCTCGAGTGCATCCTCTGCATCTGCTCGATCAGGCGCCTTGGTCAGATTACGCGAGTGAGAGTTCATGAAACAGAGACCTCCGCTGACGCTGCCCGATCATCAGGCAGCAGGATTAGTTTTAGTCTGTTACGCAGCAGATCGCAAAACAGATCATTCAAAAGCGTCGTGTTTTGCGCATTTACGGCGATTGACGCCAGATCCTTTTGGATCACGCTTGGCATCGGGGGCAGCGGCGACGCGCGCCCTGCCCCCTTATCGCCGTCGCTATTCAGCCGATCAGGCCTCCGCCACCGCCAGGGCCTGTGTCAGATCCGCGATCAGATCGGCGGCATCCTCAAGCCCGACCGAAAACCGGACCAGACCGGGCGTAATGCCCAGTTCGGCCTTCAGCTCATCAGACAACCGCTGATGGGTGGTGGTGGCCGGATGGGTGGCGATGGATTTCGCATCGCCCAGATTGTTGGAAATCACCGGGATGGTCAGCGCGTTCAGGAACCTGAATGCAGCCTCCTTGCCGCCCTTGAGGTCCAGCGACAGCACCGTGCCGCCTTTGCCGCCCAGCTGGCGCTGCACCAGTGCGTATTGGGCATGGGTCTCAAGGCCGGGATACATCAGCCGGCTGAGTGCGGGATGTCCGCTCAGCGCCTGCGCCAGTTCCAGCGCTGTATCGGCCTGGGCATTGACCCGCAGGGAAATCGTCTCCAGCCCCTTCAGCAGCGTCCAGGCATTGAACGGGCTGAGGCTGCCGCCGGTGTGCTTCATATAGGGTTCAACGGTGCCCCGGATGAACTCGCGCGTGCCAAGGATGACGCCGCCCAGCACCCGTCCCTGCCCGTCGATATGTTTGGTCGCGGAATAGATCACCACATCCGCGCCCTGCGCGATGGCATTGGAAAACACCGGCGTCGAAAACACGTTATCGACCACCACAGTGGCCCCGACCTCATGGGCCAGCTCGGCCACTGCGGCGATATCGATCACCTCAAGTGTCGGGTTGGACATCGACTCGAAAAACACCGCCTTGGTGTCAGGGCGCAGCGCTGCGCGCCACTGTTCAAGGTCGGTGCCATCGACAAAGGTCACCTCAACCCCGAACCGGGTCAGGATCGTCTCGAGAATATAGAGACAGGAGCCAAACAGAGCCTTGGCCGAAACCACATGGTCGCCTGCCTTCAGCATCGAGGTCAGCGCGCCATTGACCGCCGCCATGCCGGATGCGGTGGCAAAGGCGTCCTCGGCCCCTTCCAGCGCGGCAATGCGCTCTTCGAACATCGCCACCGTCGGGTTGCCATAGCGGGCATAGATGAATTCATCGGGGCCGGTCTCGATAAACCGCGCCTCGGCCTGTTCGGCGGTGTCGTAAACAAAACCCTGCGTCAGGTAGATCGCTTCGCTGACCTCATTGTACTGGCTGCGGCGGGTCCCGCCATGCACCAGTTTCGTGCGCTTGTTCCAGGTCTCGCTCATCTTCTGTCTCCTTGCGCGCGTTGCGCATTAAAAAACCCCCGTTCGGCCAAGCGAAAGGGGGTCCTTCACATCCTGACCTCTTTAGCGGGATTGTTTTACGTGGCCCGCAATCCGGTAACAAATCGCCACGATATATCCGTCCCGGATAAGCCCAAACCGCCGTTTGGTCAAGTCCGCAGCGCGCAGATCGCGACACGCAGCGACACCACCGGGACGGGTCGCTGCGGCCCTGCCCGCGTCACTCGCTCTCGTCCACCTCGGCGTCCGGCATCGCATAGGCCTGAAAGACCCGCGCCTGTGTCATGAAAAAGGCAAACATCGCCAGCGACAGGCCAAAGGTCTTGAAATAAACCCAGGTGTCGGTGCTCTGCGTGCGCCAGATCAGCTCATTCAGGAGCGCCAGCGCGAAGAAGAAATAACACAGCCGCCGCGTCAGGATCATCCAGCCTGCGTCCTGCAGCGGCATCAGCTCATCCATCGCCACCTTCAGATAGCTTTCCCCCCGGATCAGACCAATCGCCAGCGCACCGCCCAGCAGCACATAAAGGATCGTCGGCTTCATCTTGAAGAACCGCTCATCATTGAACCAGACCGACAGCCCGCCAAACAGGATCACAATCACCAGCGTCCCGACCTGAAGTCTGGAAATATGACCGGTCAGCCGCCACAGTGCCAGGCTCGACAGCACCATCAGCGGAATGAAGGCCGCCGTCACCACGATAAAGCCCTTGTACTCCTGCCCGCCGATCATCAGCAGCTCATCGCGCAGGCGCAGGTAGCCGACAAAGAACAGCACCAGCGGGCCGTATTCCAGCACCAGTTTAAGGGTTCGGTTGATCGGTTTTCCCGCCATTTCTATTCCTGTTCTTAACCTGAATTCACCGGCGGTGATCGCCGAGGCCTGGCCGCTGTGCCAGCCGGATCAGCCGCCCATCTCCACTATCACGGCCCCCAGCGCGATCAAAGCCATCAGGGCAATCCGTCGCGGCCCCACGGTTTCCTTCAACACCAGCCAGCCGATAAGCGCGGCAAAGACCGTGGAGGTTTCGCGCAGCACCGCCGCCTCTCCCACCTTGTCCAGCCGCGTGGCCAGCATGACCGCCCCAAAGGAGCCAAAGGCGATAAGCCCGCCCAGCAGCCCCTTGGCCATGAGAGGGCCGGGGTCTGGGCGCGGCACCATCGCCCGCCAGCGCAGATAGGCATAGGGCGGCATCGCCAGCCCGTCGATGAAGAAGAACCACGCAAGAAAGGTGAACGGATCCGCCGTCGCGCGAATGCCATAGGCGTCATAGGTGGTATAGAGCGCCACAAAGACGCCGGTCGCCACCGCCAGCGCCAGGGCGCTGCCCAGGGTTTCGCGATTGTCGGTCAGATTGCGGTAATTGTAGAGCGCCAGCCCAAAAATCCCCGCCAGCAGCACCAGAACCCCCAGCCACTGCACCGCTGTAAAGCCTTCGTCAAACAGCATCGACGCGCCCAGCACGGTGAACAGCGGCCCGGTGCCGCGCACCACCGGATAGACCACCGTGTAGCTGCCCTTGCTATAGGCCAGCCCCTGCAGGATCTTGTAGAGTACATGGATCAGCCAGACGCCCGCAAAGATCGGCCACATATGCGGCTCGGGCCAGGGCACCACAAACAGCGCCAGCGGCAGGGCCATCAACCCATAGGAGAAATCAATTGCACCGCGCGACAGCCAGGGGTCATATCGCCCCTTTTGCAGCGCTCCGAACACCGCGTGCAGGATCGCCGCCATCAGCGCCAGCGCAAGCGCCGCATGATGCCCCGCCTCGGTCCCCTCCAGAGAGATCAGCCAGTCGCTCAACCGCAGTACCTTTGCTCCAGAACAGATCGCCGGGGGTTTTCCACCCCCGGACCCCCGAGGATATTTTCAGCCAGAAGATGCGGCCGGCGCGCGCGACTCAGGAGGTTTCCAGCCCGGTCAGGGCGGCCGCAAATTCTTCGGGATCAAACGGGGCAAGGTCGTCGATCTGCTCGCCCACACCGATGGCATGGATCGGCAGGCCGAATTTATCCGCCAGTGCCACCAGCACCCCCCCCTTGGCGGTGCCGTCCAGCTTGGTCATCACCAGCCCCGACACATCGGCCAGTTTCTGGAAGGTTTCCACCTGATTGAGCGCATTCTGCCCGGTGGTGGCATCCAGAACCAGCAGGGTGTTATGCGGCGCGGTCTCGTCCTTCTTGCGGATCACCCTCACAATCTTTGCCAGTTCTTCCATCAGATCGGCGCGGTTCTGCAGGCGGCCGGCTGTGTCGATCATCAACAGATCCGCCCCCTCTTCCTGCGCCCGTGTCATCGCATCAAAGGCAAGGCTGGCAGGATCCGATCCCTCGGGCGCGGTCAGGACCGGCACACCTGCACGGTCGCCCCAGACCTGCAACTGCTCCACTGCCGCAGCGCGGAAAGTGTCGCCTGCGGCGATCACCACCTTCTTGCCCGCGGCCTTGAACTGGCTGGCCAGCTTGCCGATTGTGGTGGTCTTGCCGGAGCCATTGACGCCCACCACCAGCACCACCTGCGGGCGTTTCTGGTAGATTGGCATCGGGCGGGCGACCGGTTCCATGATGCGGGCCACCTCTGCGGCCAGCAGCTCCTTGATCTCACGCGTCGAAAGCCGCTTGCCAAACCGGCCCTCGGCCATATTGGCAGTGACACGCAGCGCGGTATCGACCCCCATGTCGGCGGCAACCAGAAGATCCTCCAGCTGCTCCAGCATGTCGTCATCCAGCGCGCGGCGCGGCTCATCCGCCTTACCGCGCCCTATCAGACGCCCCAGAAGTCCAGGCGCTGCCGGAACCGGGTCCGGGGTCGGCGCGGGCATCGGCTTCATCGCCGGTTTCGCCATCGGCTCTGCTGTGCGCGCGGTCTGTTCGGGTGTCTCTGCGGGGATCTCGGACGGCGCTTCAGACGGCACCTCCACTGGCGGCGCCTCTGGTGCCTCAACAGGCTGTTCAGACGGCACCTCGACAGGCGGTGCGGATGGCGGCACCTCGGGCGTCTTCTCCGGTGCGGGCTGTTGTGCGGCCGCGCCCTCTTCGACGATGGCATCAAGCCCTTCCTCAAGCTTGTTCGACGACTTGAACAGCCGGTCCTTCAGTTTTGAGAAAAACGCCATGTCGGTCTCCGCATATTGGGTCTGTGCGAGTTGTCACGCGGACACCTAATGCGGTTTTGCGGCAAGTGCAAAGCACCTCGGTGCACCGGCTGCCACAAAACCGATGCAGGAGCCGGCCTAAGCCGCTACAGAAACGCCAGCAGAAACCCCGCCTGCGCCCCCCAGTAGAGCGGCCAGACCGCATAGGGCGTGAACCGCCGCGCCGGGTGATCCTCGGTCAGCACAAAGGTTTCAAAGGCCAGAACGATATCGGACGCCATGAAGGCGAGCGCCGCAGGCAGTACCAGCGCCAGCCCTTGTAGACTGCCCCCCAGCGGCAGGGTCAGGGCTGCCAGCCCCATGCTGATGATGATCGGTACATAGGCCAGCACCGGAGCTTTCAAGGCACCGGCACGCGGCGCCAGCAATCGCGCCATGGCGATGCCCGCCAGCGCCAGCACCACAACGCCGATCAGCTGCGGCATCTGCAATAGCCGCGCGGCCTCGCTGCTGTCCTGACCGAGGAACAGAAACACATAGACCAGATGCCCCGCTGCAAAGGCCCCGACCCCGGCCATGAAGGCGCCTTCGCCATCCCGCGACAGGCAGAAATCGCCAATGGCACAAAGCCCAAGCGCGAGGGTCAGCAGCACTGGCCCACCGCCAAGCCAGGCGGCAATCGCCAGCAGCAGCACCGCCAGGGTCTTGGTCGCGCTGCGCAGCACGCTGGTCGGCCGCGCCGTCAGCCCCAGATACACAAGCGCAAATAGCGCCGCCGCGCCAATCAACGCATCCCCCATAGGGCTGTTTCCCAATTCCGGCATCCCACTCTCTCCCTCGCTCTGGCCAATGACCTCAGCCGCACCGATCTGCACCGATCTGCACCGATCTGCACCGATCTGCACCGGGCAACCACCTGAGGCTGCGGCTTTTTTCCGCACCGATGTTGCCCAGCGCACCGGCCCCGGTCAAAGGTGACGCCGCGCAACCCTGCGCCCGCGCCGCCGTGCCCGAGGCATCGCGCGATTCTGCCTGTCATCGCCCCCGCTGCGGAAACCATGGTCAGGGCGATACGGCTCTGGCACAGTCGATCCATGCGAATGCTCTGTCTGATTCTCTCGGCGATCCTGTTGAGCAGCGCCCTGCAGGGCCGTCCGGCCGCCGCCGGTGCGCCTCTGACAGCGGATCAGTTCGACCGCTACACCCAGGGCCGCACCCTGTTCTACGGTTTTGATGGCGTGCCCTATGGGGTTGAGCGCTATCTGCCCAACCGCCGGGTGATATGGTCGTTTCTGGATGGCCGCTGCCAAAACGGCGAATGGTATCCGCAGGCCGATCAGATCTGTTTTGTCTATGACGAGATCGGCACGCCGCAATGCTGGCAGTTTTCATTTGGCGACAACGGGTTAATTGCCCAGTTCGAAGGCGACCCGGAGGCAACCGAGCTTTACGAGGCGGAGGAGCTGGGCCAGGAGATGCTCTGCCTCGGCCCGGACGTCGGCGTCTGAGCGCGCGCCAGAGGCCGGCTCAGAACAGGGAGCCTTGATCCCCCGGGTCTGATGTGTCGCTCTTCTGGCTGGTGGATTTGGACCGGTCGTCCGACGATGGCGCAACGGAGACCGCATCGGATATGACGGCAGGGGCTGCTTCGCCACCTGCGGTCGTTGTCACGGTTGGGGTCACCTCGATCTCGGCGTCGGCAAATTCGATATGAAGCCGCGCCTGCGATGCCGCCTCTGCGGCGCGGGTGATCACCGTCTCGCCGCTGCGCACCACCGCATAGCCGCGCCGCAGCGTGGCCTTGTAACTCAGAATATCCAGCTGACGCCCGGTTGCCTCCAGCCGTTGCCGCTGCCGGTCCAACCGCTGTGCCTGCACGGTATCGAGCCGCTGGACCAGCTGGCCGAGGCGGTCCTGCTGACGCGCAAGATCCTGCCGGATCGGGCGCAGGCTTAACCTTGAAGAGAGGTTGCGCAGCCGGTCGCCACGGGTGCTGACCAATTGGCGCAGGGTGCTGGGACGCAGCGCAGCTGCCGCCTCGCTCAGCCGCAGGCGGCGACGCTCAACCCCCCGGATCAGCGCATCGGGCAATTTGTCCCCCCACAGATCCAGCCGCTGACGCGGGGTTTCCAGCAATGTGTCGGGTTTGGGCAGCGCGCGGGCCAGATCATTGAGCCGCTGGCGCCGCTGCTGCACCGCCAGACCAGCAGACCGCACCAGCCGCGCGCCCTGATTTTCGGTCCAGCCCATCAGCTCCAGCCGCACCGGCACCGCCAGCTCTGCCGCCGCCGTCGGTGTCGGCGCCCGGCGGTCGGACACAAAATCAATCAGCGTGGTATCCGTCTCATGCCCCACGGCAGAGATCAGCGGAATCTGCGAGGCTGCGGCGGCGCGGGCGACGATTTCTTCGTTGAACCCCCAGAGATCCTCGATCGAGCCACCACCCCGGGCCACGATGATCAGATCGGGCCGCGGCAGCGCGCCGCCCGGTGTCAGCCGGTTGAAGCCGTCGATGGCGCGGGCCACCTCCGGTGCGCAGGCCTTGCCCTGCACGGCGACCGGCCAGACCAGCACCTTGCGCGGGAAGCGGTCGCGCAGCCGGTGCAGGATATCGCGGATCACCGCACCCGATGGCGACGTGACCACGCCGATGATCTGTGGCAGATAGGGCAGCGGCTTCTTGCGTTCCGGCGCAAACAGCCCCTCGGCCTCCAGCTGCATCTTGCGCTTTTCCAAGAGCGCCATCAGCGCTCCCTGCCCGGCAACCGCCACCTCGTCGACGTTCATGTTGTACTTGGACTGCCCGCCAAAGGCCGTCAGCCGACCGGTGACCACGACCTCCAGCCCCTCCTCCGGCACCACCGAAAGGCTGGAAATCTGCCCCTTCCAAGTGGTGCAGGCCAGCACCGAGCGGTCGTCCTTGATGTCATAGTAAAGATGCCCGGACCGCGCCTTGAATACCCGGCCCACCTCGCCGCGCACCCGGATCCGCCCGAAAGTGCCCTCCAGCGTGCGTTTCACCTCGCCGGAGATTTCCGAAACGGTGAATTCGGGGGCATTCTGCCCGGGCCGGTCAGCCGGGGTGGGATCGTCAAACAGGTCGGACATCGGCGGGCTGCTCTCCTGCGTCACAGGTGGTTCTTGTTTTGAAGTCGCGCGCAGCATAGAACCCGCCGCAAGCAAGGCAAGCCCCGGCAACCGCCGACGGCGCCATTGGTGCAGGCAGATCGGAGAACACGGACATGAACATCCTTATCCTCGGCAGTGGCGGGCGGGAACATGCGCTCGCCTGGGCGGTGATGCAGAACCCCAAATGTGACAAGCTGATCGTGGCACCGGGCAACGCGGGCATCGCCCAGATCGCCGATTGCGCCACCTTTGATATCGAGGACGGCGGCACGGTGGTGACCTTTGCCGAGGAAAACGCCATCGACTTCGTCATCGTCGGGCCCGAGGCACCGCTGGCCGCAGGTGTTGCCGACCGGCTGCGCGAGGCGGGCCTTCTCGTGTTCGGCCCCTCCGAGGCCGCAGCAAAACTGGAAGCCTCCAAAAGCTTCACCAAGGAAATCTGCGACGCGGCAAACGCCCCGACCGCAGGCTACGGCCATTTCACCGATGCGGACGCCGCCAAGGCGCATGTGCGCGAGCACGGCGTGCCGACAGTGGTAAAGGCCGACGGTCTGGCCGCAGGCAAGGGCGTCATCATCGCCATGACCGAGGAGGAGGCAATGGCGGCCATCGACGACATGTTCGGCGGCGTCTTCGGCGGTGCCGGCGCCGAGGTGGTGATCGAGGAATTCATGGAAGGCGAAGAGGCCTCCCTCTTCGTGCTGGTGGATGGCGAGGACGTGCTGGCAATCGGCTCCGCCCAAGACCACAAGCGCGTCGGCGAAGGCGACACCGGCCTCAATACCGGCGGCATGGGCGCCTATTCTCCCGCGCCGGTGCTGTCGGCTGAGGTCGAGACAAAGGCGATGGAAGAGATCGTGAAGCCCACCATGCGGGTGATGGCGGAACGCGGGATGCCCTATCAGGGCGTGCTCTATGCGGGTCTGATGATCAAGGACGGACAGCCCCGGCTGGTGGAATACAACGTCCGCTTTGGTGACCCGGAATGCCAGGTGCTGATGATGCGTCTCGGCGCCCAGGCGCTGGACCTGATGCAGGCCGCTGCCGAGGGCCGCCTGGGTGACGCGCAGGTGAACTGGGCCGATGACCATGCGATCACCGTGGTGATGGCGGCAGAGGGCTACCCCGGATCTTACGAAAAATTCACCGAGATCAAGGGCCTGGACGCGCTGCCCGAGGACAGCAGCAATATGGTCTTCCATGCGGGCACCAAGGAACAGGACGGCAAGGTGCTCGCCGTCGGCGGCCGGGTGCTGAACGTGACCGCCCGTGGCGCTTCACTGCAAGAGGCCCGCGACCGCGCCTATGCGATGGTGGAGGGTGTCAGCTGGCCGCAGGGCTTCTTCCGCCGCGACATCGGCTGGCGCGCGCTGAAGTAAGACCGGCCGAGCAGGCACTCCCGTCTGTTTCAGAACCATCACAGATGGCTCAACACAGTTGGGCATGGCCGGGCGCTGCTGCGCCCGGCGGCGCAAGCGGCAAGCCCCGACGCCCAGTGAGGATACCGCACACCGGGCTGTCCAGACCCGCCCGGTCGAATCCGACAGGACACCGCGCAAACTCCCCCCAGTCTGACGTTTTCGGCCACGTGCAGCGGTGGGGCGGGCCCTAGGTTGCAGGCGCGCCAAGGCGAGCCTCCCCTTTCGGGACCGGCACTCTCAGTTCCAGGTCTCGGATCCCCCGTCAGCCAGTTGCGCAATTGCCTTAGTCCCGCCTTTGAGCGAAGCGGAGTCCACTTTCGATGATCCTACGCGACAAACCCGGCCTGATGCAGCTGCTGTTTGCGCTGCGCGGCTCTGTCCTGCCCCGCATACTGCCCCGTATCCTCGGCCTCTCCGCCCTGTCGGCGCTGGTGCTGTGGATTGACGCCGATATCACCCGCCTGCCCCATACCAATGCCGCACCTTTTGCGGTCTTTGGCATCGCGCTCTCGCTGTTTCTGGGGTTTCGCAACAATGCCGCCTATGACCGCTGGTGGGAAGGTCGCAAGCTCTGGGGACAGCTGGTCGCGGACCTGCGCTGCCTCAGCCGTGAGGTGGACCTGTTTGTTGCCGACCCGCAGAGCCGACGCCGGATCCTGCGGCTGGCCCTTGCGTTTTTGCATCTGCACCGCATCAACCTGCGCAAAGAACGCGACACCAGCGCCGCAACCCGCTGGGCAGGCGACGATTTCACCACCGCGCCACATCCGCCCTGCGCAGCGCTCGACGCCCTTGCCGCGACGCTGGCCACAGCCGCCGACGATGGGTTTGCCCGCAAGGCGCTGGCCGAACGCACCGCCAGCATGGCGCTCGCTCAGGCGGGCTGCGAACGCATTGCCACCACGCCGCTGCCCTATGTTTATTCACTGCTGGTGTTTCGCACGACCTACCTCTATTGCCTGCTGCTGCCCTTTGCGCTGATCGACAGCGCGGGCTGGCTGACACCAATTTTCGTCGGCATTGTCGCCTATGTCTTCTTCGGCCTTGCGGAGGTGACCGAGGAGCTGTCTCACCCCTTTGGCGAAACGGTGAACGGCCTGCCGCTGGATGCCATCTGCCGGACCGTTGAACGCAGCCTGGCCCCAAAGCTGGGCGAGGAGGTACCGCCACCGCTGCAACCGATCGACTATTACCTCTCCTGACACCCCGACAGGATCAGCATGCCGGCTGGCAAGCACCTGTTTTCACGCTGCCTTCACTCCGCTAAGATCCTTGTAACAGCGACCGCACCCACTCCCGAAGGCTCAGCCCTGCCGCGGAGCTGCGGTCGCCGCGACAGGCAGGACATATGCAGGAACAGCAGGACCAGATGACGGCCAATAGCCAGCAGCCCCGCCCCGGCCTCGACGTCGGCACAGCGCCCATGGGCGATCCCGGCGTCGAGACGCTCGACCAGCTCTTTGCCACCCGTGACCTGATGCAGCTCGCCTATGATTTCCTGCCGGTGGGGATCGTTGTCACCGAAAACCGGGTCCTGCGCGACTGCAACCGGCGGTTCTGCGAGATGTTCGGCTACACCCGGCTGGACCTGCTCGATCAGCTCTTTGCCTTTCTCTACCCATCGCAGGAAGAATTTCTCAACCTGCGCAACCGGGGAAATGACACATTGGGAGCCGGCGCACCCTATTGGGACGAACGGGTGATGCGGCGCAAGGACGGCAGCCTGTTCTGGGTCCGGGTCCGTGGCCATAGCTTCACACCGCAAGAGCCGCTGGCACGCGCGGTCTGGAGCTTTGCCGATCTGTCCCGATCCCGGCCCTATCAGCCCCTGACCCGGCGCGAACGCGAGGTCTATTCGCTGCTGTGCGAAGGCAAGACCAGCAAGGAAATCGCCCGAAGTCTGGAGCTGAGCTACCGTACGGTCGAGGTTCATCGCGCCCGGCTGTTGAAGAAGGTCGGCGTCAGCAATACCGCCGCGCTTTTCTCCTCTCTGGGTGACATCGACGGCGCCCATGTTGTGGGCACGCCCAGCCCGTGACGGCGTGAAATGCGCTCGCAATCGCACCGGGGCCCGCAAGATCCAACCGCTGTCACGGGCTGGGCGCGGGTTGCTCCACCATAGCCCTCCCCGGTTCCGGTTCCGGTTCCGGTTCCGGTTCCGGTTCCGGCAAAGATCGCGCCTCATGCCGCCGAAGTCGATCACGGGGCCGAGCGTCGGCACAAATTCCGCAGGCGGGGCCGATCAGATCAGCCCGCGTCCCTGATCGTACCGGGTAAGGCGCCAATGTCACGAAGGGTGACCGCAGGGGCCGACACTGGCCCGGCACCTTTGTCGCAATGCCCGCGCGCTATCGGAACAGCGTGAAGACGGGATCGCTGAAGCCGCTCGACGCCAGATCACTGTTCAGCCCGCTCAGCAGCAGGAAGCGGTTTCTGAACTCGTCCAGCTTGTCAGGCTTCAGAAGATCCGCCGGATGGCTGGTGCCAAAAGACGACTGCGCACGTTCTTTCATTTCATCAACCTGGCGATCCACGTTCAGCTGGCCAAAGCTGGATGGCAGGCCCAATGCCGTCTCAAACACCGCTTTCAGCGGCGGTGAGCCGATGATGCCGAACCAATGGGCATCTTCGCTGCCACCGGCATCCGCGATCGCTTGCAGCTCGCGCTCCAAGGCAAGGGCAAGGCGCATGTTCGGGTCACTCTCCCCGATGGCGGCCTCAAAATTCCGATCATTGTATAGACCCGCGATCTCCTCAGCGAAACCCGCGGGATAGGTGCGGTCATTGGTACCGGGGTTAAAAGCAAAAGCATTTGCCATAGCCTTCAGGTTCGGATCCCGATGCAGGTTTGCATAAGAAATTTCGGAGGACAGATCGGACTCAAACGCCTTGATCATCACGTCAAAATCAAGCTGCCGCTCGCTAATGTTGAACACATCCAGCCCCGCCTCAAAGGCATCGAAATCAAACACGAACTGCCGTGGCAGCTCATAGTTCTCCAATTTGCCGTCGACCTCATCGGCCAGCACCTTCATCCGGCTTGGCGCGGTGGGCCATTCGTTTTGAAACGCCTCGGCAAAATTATAGAACGCAAGATTTCCGGGCTGATTCACAAAAGAGCTTGGGTCCGAGAGATCGGACTCCAGCACATCACGGATATAATCCTCGCCGGGGTTGCTCAGGTTGAACTGCTCCAGCGCATCCGCGAGCAGTTCAGGCTGAGACAGCAGCTCGTCGGGGCTGGTGAAACTGTTAATATCGGGGATCCCGAAACCAAAGGCGCGCGACATCGCCAGATAGCGCGGATCCTCCTGCTGGTTGACGGGCGATTCCGGATCATAGGGGTTTGATTCCAGCATCCGCTTGAGGAAGATCGAGTTGGTATATTCCAGATCGAAACTGTCCACGACTGCCTTCAGCAGATCCTCATTGGCCAGCAGCTCATCCGCATTGGCCGGACCATTGCCATCGTTCACGGCGAGGAATTCGCCCACCAGCGCCTCCATGCTGGTGCTGTAATCCGGCGGCCGGTTGAATTCGAACGCCTTGGCAAAATCCGCCAGTTTCGTATCGCTCAGCCGGTTCACAAAAGAGTTCGGATCGGTGGTATCGGATTCCAGGACCCGCATCAGAAAGAACTCGTTACCGGCGTATTTCTTCAGGCCAAAGTCATCCAGAGCCTGATTGAGCAGGGTCTGGTTCGACAGCAGATCCTCCGGGCTGGCGACCGTCACATAGGGTTTTTCTATGCTTGTGCTCGGCAGCTGCGGGCCGCTCTCACTGCCAAAGCCAAAGGTCTGCGCAAGACCAAGATAGCGGCTGTCGTTCAGCCGGTTGGCAAAAGAGGTGGGCTCAGACAGATCTGATTCCAGCACCTTCTTGATGAAGGCGCGGTTGTTGATGTCCTCTTCCAGACCAAAGGCGCCCAGGGCAACCTTCAGCACGTTATAGTCGCCGAGCAGCTGATCGGCGGTCTGGATATTGTCGATTTTCCGCGTGAAGTCCTGCACCGCGCGATCAATGATCGGCGATTTTTCAAAAATCTCCTGCTGCTGGGCGCGGGTTCGGTCCAGAAAATTCCATCCGGCGATACCGGTTCCCAGCACATAGGGTGAAAAGGTCACGCGCCTGTCTCCTGCTTGCAAACGGGTTCCGCCACCGGCTGCGACAGCGCAATCCGGGGGGTGTCTTGATCAAGAGAATACGCGCAAAGTGGTGAACAAATCTGCAACGCAGGGGCGCACTGCGGCAACAGCCGGCAAGAAAATAAACCCAACTTTACCGAAGCGGCGCCGAGCATCTGCCGCCTGCCCGCTCAGTCGGCCTGAACCGGCCCCTCGCACCGCAGCGCCGCCGCCAGACCCGTCGCAGGCGAATATGCACCAATTTCCCGGCTGATCACGCGACCTGCCACAAGGGTGCTGACCATGATCCGGCTCCACCCGGCGTCCACAGTCAGCAGCTGCGGGCCATCGCCGCAGTCCCGCAGCCCCGAGGTGATGAAACCCTCCCCGATGCGATGGTTCGTCAGCCCGGACCGCTGTGCGACGTGATGCAGCGCACCGTGGCGATAGCGCCAGATCCGTAGGGTTTTCGCCAGATGAGGACGGTCGATATAGGCGATCTCGATATGGCCGTCGCCATCCAGATCAGCCGCCGCGATCGGGGCCAGCCAGCGAAATCTCGTGCCGATATGCGGCGTCGCTGCCATCTTGCGCAGCGCCCCGTCATGCAGACCATAGATCGCCAGCTGCGCGCCCTTGTCCGGATCGCTTTCGACCACCACCACCTCCGGCAGCGCATCGCCCGTCACATCCCAGAGCCGTGGCGCCAGGTCCTCGAAGACCGCGCCAGCGACAGGCAGGGCCACACGATGGCGGGTGCCCCGGCTGTCCTGCACCACCAGGGCCGAATACTCGATATGATCGCCCAGCACCCCATGCGGATAATGCGCGGTGGGTGCGGCGAATTCAGCGCCCGTCAGCCGGAGCGGATCCTGCGCCGCCGCAGCCGAAACCAGTGCGGACAGCAGCCCGCCTGCACAGATCGCTCGCGCCAATGCGCCAGGAATGGCAGGGCCCGCCCCGGACCCCGCCCGCCACGGGCGCAGCGCCTGACCTGCGCGGCGTCGAGACAGGGGCCAGGCGCGCCACAGATGACGCCGCGCCTGCGGCCCCAGCCGCATCAGATCTGTTTTTCGGGCATATGCACCACGAGACCGTTCAGATCATCCGTCACCTTGATCTGGCAGGTCAGACGCGAGCGCGCGGGATCCGGCTCATAGGCGAAATCCAGCATATCCTCTTCCATGTCGTCCTTGGCGGGGAGCTTCTCAACCCAGGCGGCATCGACGTAGACATGGCAGGTCGAACAGGCGCAGGCGCCGCCGCAATCCGCTTCGATCCCGGGAATATTGTTGTCGCGCGCCCCTTCCATCACGGTCAGGCCATTGGCCACATCCACAACATGTTCGGCACCATTGTGTTCGACATAAGTGATCTTTGCCATCGTCAGCTGCATCCTTTTTCGCGTTGCGTCCGAGGTTGTAGCCAACCGCTGGCCACCGCGCCAGTCAGAAACCACCCGCGGGGCAAAACTCCTGCGCCGCGTTGCACCAGGCCCCCGCCCTCCCTGCGTCCTCCCCCTTTGGGTTGGTTGCCGGTCACGCGCCTTAGCTGAGCCGTCAGAGGATGGAACACCAACAGGCCCGGCGATAACGGGGCTTTGCGCTGGGGCGCGAACTGCGGTAGCCTAGCCCCGGATGCGCTCCGACGCGGGGCCATCCCGGCATCACGGCTGCCGGTATTTCGACACAGGTGTTTCGACACGGGGACTTTGTTCATGTCTGACCTCTTGCGCCCGCACGGGCCCTGGCTGGGGCAGGCCTTTTTGCGGCATATCTGCCGAGGCACAATCCTGCCGGCCACGGCGGGGCTGGTGGTGTTGCTTGCGGCCTGTACCGCGCCACAGACCGGTGGCAGCAGCCTGCAGGTGTCGCGCAATGCTCCCGCCGCCCCGCCCGGCGCTGCCCCCGGCAGCTGCTGGGGCACCCATACCACACCCGCCGTGATCGAAACCGTCACCGTTCAGGTGATGACCCGACCGGCCAGAACCGCCGCCGACGGGCAGGTGCTGGAACCGGCGCGGTTTCGCCGCGAGACCCGACAGGACATCGTGCGCCCGCGCCGCGAAAGCTGGTTTGAAACCCCCTGCCCGGTGGATATGACACCGCAATTCGTCGGCTCGGTCCAGCGTGCCCTGGCGGTGCGTGGCCTCTACCAAGGCCAGATCACCGGCATCCTGGATCGCGACACCCGCGCCGCCGTGCGCAAATTTCAGGAACGCGACGGGTTTGACAATGACCAGCTGTCACTGGTCAGCGCCCGCAGACTGGGGTTGGTAGCCGTTGAGAACTGATCCCCGCCCCGCCCCGTCCCCTAGCACCGAAGGTCTGATATGAGCCCATCGCCAGCCACCGGTGCCCTGCACAGTTCGGGCAGCTCCTCCGGCAACAGCACCGGTCGCGCGGCCTCCTCGGCCCGCCGCAAATGGCTGTTGCCCGACCGCGGGTTCCTCTCTGGTGCCTCCGACCGGTTGCTGGAAATGCTTGACAGCCAGGCCAGTGAAGTCCTCCTGCAGGCTGGCGAAGAACTGTTTGAACAGGGGGATGAGGGCGACGCGCTCTATGCCATCGTCAGTGGCGCGATTGAATTCTCCACCCTGTCCTCTGCCGGGCGCAAACTGTCGCTGGACATCATGCGCCCCGGTGCCGTCTTCGGCGAGATCGCCCTGTTTGACCCCGGCCCCCGCACCGCGACCGCAACCGCGCTGGAGCCCAGCCGCCTGCGCCGACTGCGCAGCGGCGACGTGCTCGCCAAGCTGCAACACCATCCCTCGCTCGCCGGAGATCTGCTGCGCCTCGCCGGTCAGCGGATGCGCTGGATGAACACGCAATACAGCGAACAGGTGTTTCTGCCGATGCCGGTGCGGCTGGCGCGCAAACTGCTGTATCTCACCACCGAAGGCGGCGACGGGCGGCTGTCGCTGTCACAGAGCGAGCTGGCTGAATTTGTCGGCGCCACCCGCGAGGCGGTCTCCAAAACCCTGTCGCAGTGGAAACGCAGCGATGTGATCGACATCAGCCGTGGCGGTCTTACCATCCGCGACCGGGCTGCGCTGCGGCTGCTGTCGGACCCCGACATCGGCTGACAAAGCCGCAGGCTCGGATCTCCGCAGGCCCCGGATCCTCCCCACGCACCTTTTCCCAAAGACTGCCCTCGCCAGCCGGGAAGCGCGCCGCGCGCGGGACCGGCAATCGGACAAATCTTAATCCATTGTGAACTGGGTTACAGACCAGACCGCTCCGGGCAGGGCATGGTCACGACAGGTTGCCGTTATCCGTTCCATCCCAACGGCATCCTGTCCCATCAAGAGCCATGTGTCACGGCACATGGCTCGACGGGACCCAGGGACATCCGCCGGGCGCAACCGGGGACCAATGCGCCATCTGGGGCGGCGGATATCTACGAACAGCTTGTTGGATCGAACAGAAGGTGCCTGGGGGGTGCCTGGGGTCATTGGACCCATGTGCAGACGCCTCCCGTCGGCGTGAGTCCGTGACACGCCGGACCTGTGGGCCGGGGGCAATTTCGCCACCCTGTGATGATCCACGCAAAAGGGCCGAGCATCCCTGCCCGGCCCTTTTGTTATTGTATCTGCTTGTTATGGTATCTGCCTTACGCGCACGTCAGGCGCCTGTCTGCGGCCTGTCTGTGGCAGGTGACCGGACAGATCGGGCCGCCCACCGACGGGCGGCCCTTGACGGATCACTCCGACAAGTTCAGCGCCACGAACCGCGGCTCACCGGCACGGCGCACCAGCAAGAGCAGCGACTTGCGACCGGCTTCCTTGGCTTCGTCGATACGCGCTTCCAGCTCGCTGATCGAGGTCAGTTTCTGCTGGCCCGCCTCGGTGATCAGATCGCCGGCACGCATGCCTTTTTCCCAGGCTTCCGAACTTTCATCTACCGAGGTGATCACCAGACCATCCATGCCATCGGGCACGTTCAGCTCGCTGCGCTGCTCATCGCTCAGACGGCTGACGGTCAGACCCAGCAGCTGTTTCTCCGCCGTATCCGGCGCGCTGTCATCACCAGCGGCAGGCGTGCTCTGGCGCTGCGCATCTTCGCGACGGCCAAGGGTCACCCGCAGGGTTTCAGTCTTGCCTTCGCGGAATACCCGCACCCGCACGGCTTTACCGACTTCGGTATTGCCGACCTGACGCACCAGACCGCGGGTGTCCTTCACATCAACCCCGTCAAAGGACAGGATGACATCACCTGCCAACAGGCCGGCCTCTTTCGCCGGGCCTTCCGGCACA
Source organism: Phaeobacter sp. JH20_29 (assembly GCF_048056175.1). Lineage (NCBI taxonomy): Bacteria > Pseudomonadati > Pseudomonadota > Alphaproteobacteria > Rhodobacterales > Roseobacteraceae > Phaeobacter > Phaeobacter sp. JH20_29. Next base: position 157,501 of record NZ_JAYMWO010000022.1, on the reverse strand, counting down.
TCGGTCACCAGCGCGCCCTTGGCACTGTCCAGCCCCATTGCCTCGGCCACATCGGTGGTCACATCCTGAATGCGGACGCCCAGCCAGCCGCGGCGGGTTTCGCCGAACTCTTTCAGCTGGTTCACCACCTTGCTGACCACATTGGAAGCCATCGAGAAACCGATCCCAATCGAGCCGCCGTTGGGCGACAGGATCGCCGTGTTCACACCGACGACCTGACCATCCATGTTGAACAGAGGTCCGCCGGAGTTGCCCCGGTTGATCGCCGCATCGGTCTGGATGTAGTCGTCATAAGACCCCGACAGCTCGCGGTTGCGCGCTGACACGATCCCGGCAGACAGCGAGAAGCCCTGCCCCAGCGGGTTGCCCATCGCGACAACCCAGTCGCCAACGCGGGCCAGATCACTGTCGCCAAATTTGACAAAGGTCAGCGGCATCGGCGCATCGACCTTCAACAGCGCGATATCGGTGTTGGGGTCAGTGCCGACCACCTTTGCGGGCAGCGGCTGCGACGGCTGGCCTTCACCGGGGAAGAATTCGATCTCGATCTCATCAGCTTCTTCGATCACGTGGTTGTTGGTGACGATATAGCCATCTTCAGAAATCACAAACCCCGATCCCAGCGCCGAAGAGCGGCGCGGACGGTCGCCCTGATCGCCGTTGCGGTCCTGGAACTCCCGAAAGAAATCCTCAAAAGGTGAGCCCTCGGGCACGATGCCCTGCGGACCGGTGCGTCCCTCAACAACAGTTGTCGTGGTGATATTCACCACCGCCCGGCTCACCTTGTCGGCCAGCGGGGCCAGGCTTTCAGGCCGGGCCTGGGCGATGGCCACCTGCGCCAGCACCATCAGGGTGCTGATCATGGCCAGCCAGAGCAGGCGCCACTGCGTCGCCTGCCGCGCGGGGGCGCGGGCAAGGGCGCGGGCGCCGCTGATTGTGTTGTTCTTTGCCTGTGGCTGCACGAAACTACTCCTTAGTTGTCGCCATATTCCATATCCAGCGGCGGGCCTGGGCGGGCGGGCGCCTCTGGATCCGCTGCGGGTCATGGGCGTTAATGTAGTCTTTCCAAGAACCGTCACAACGAATGTTGCACGTATTCAATTCGAAGTGAAACCCGGTGAGCTGCCGCCGGGGAAGCTTTTACAGAAAAGGGGCCAGCCTCACGGCCAGCCCCTGTCTGATGTCTCGTCAATCCACGCAAAGCTTCTGCGGGCCGATCATTGCTGCGCAGCCGCTGCCGGTTTGCCGCTTGAGGATTTCAGATAGTTGAAAAACTCATTGTTCGGCGACAGCACCATGGTGGAGTTCCCGGCCTGCAACGAGGTCGCATAGGCATTGAGCGAACGGTAGAATTCAAAGAACTCCGGGTCCGCGCCATAAGCCTGCGCAAAGATCGCGTTGCGTTCGGCGTCCGCTTCACCGCGGATGATCTCCGCTTCGCGCTGCGCATCTGAGACCAGCTCAACCACGGTCCGGTCAGCCTGCGCCCGGATCCGCTGGGCGGCCTCGTTACCACGGGCACGCTCATCGGTCGCTTCGCGCACACGCTCCGCCCGCATCCGCTCAAAGGTCGCGTCGAGGTTTTCGGTGGGCAGGTCGGTCCGCTTCAGCCGCACGTCGATGATGGTGATCCCCAATGAACGGGCATCGCTGATAGCCCCGTTGCGGATCCGCAGCATCAGCGCCGCCCGGTCCGAGGACAGGATGTCGTTTGAGCTGACAGAGCCGAGGATCTCACGGGTTTGCGCCCGCAGGATCGAGTCCAGCCTGTTTTCAGCCGTTGCGATACCACCGGCACCCACCGCCTGACGGAACCGGTTCACATCGGTGATCCGATAGCGGGCAAAGGCATCTACCACCAGACGGCGGTCATCCGACGGGGTGATTTCCAGCGGGTCGATATCCCGGCTCAGAATGCGGTCGTCATAACGCACCACTTCCTGGATCAGCGGGATCTTAAACGCCAGCCCCGGCTCTTCCTTGACCGAGACAACCCGGCCAAACTGCAGAACCAGCGCCTTTTCGCGCTCGTCGACGATGAACACCGACGACAGTGCCGTGATCGCCACAATCACCAGCGCGGGCAGCAAGAGAGTTGATTTACGCATCAGTTGCTTCCTCCACGGCGCAGTTCATTAAGCGGCAGATATGGCACCACGCCCTGTCCTTCGCCGGTTTGCTCATCCAGGATGATCTTGTCGACGCGGCTCAGCACCTTCTCCATGGTCTCGATATAAAGACGTTTGCGGGTCACATCCGGGGCCTTTTCATATTCGGTCAGAACCGCAGAGAAACGGCTGGCTTCACCCTGGGCTTCGTTCACGACACGTGCACGATACCCTTCGGCTTTCTCCAGCAGTTCCGCCGCCTGACCACGGGCCTCGGCCAGCGCGTTGTTGGCATAGGCATCCGCTTCGTTCTGGCGCCGGTCACGTTCCTGTTCAGCCGCCTGAACATCCCGGAACGCCGCGATCACCGATGCGGGCGGGTCGGCCTTGTCAAAGTTCACCCGGATGATGTTGATCCCACTGTCATAGTCATCCAGCGTGAACTGGATCAGATCCTGCAAACGCGAGGCAATCGCGCCCCGGTCCCGGTTCAGGATCGGCGCCAGCTCGGACTGGGCGATAATCTCGCGCATTGCCGATTCCGACACCGCGCGGATCGTGGTGCGGGCATCGCGCAGGTTGAACAGGTATTTCGCCGGATCATTGATGTTCCAGACCACCTGAAAGTCGATATCGACGATGTTCTCGTCGCCGGTCAGCATCAGCCCTGCATCGGAGCTGATACCGCCACCGACGCCGATGTCTTCGGTCTGTTCACGGGTCACCGGCAGGATTTCCTTGGTCACCAGCGGCCAGGGCGCGAAGTTCAGGCCCGGCTGCCCGGTTGCGGAATACTCCCCAAGGAACAGCTCAACCGACTGTTCTTCCGGCTTCACGGTGTAAAAGCTGGCAAAAGCCCAGAAGCCAACCGCAGCCAGCGCGCCCAGCGCAAGGGTGCCCTTGGTCAGCTGCGGGCCACCGCCGCCGCCAGCACCACCGCGACCGCCGCCGCCGGTGCCACCACCGCGACCGCCCATCAGAACGCGCAGCTGCTCCTGGCCTTTCTTGACCAGCTCGTCGATCTCGGGGATCTGACCTTCATCAGGACGACGTCCGCCACCCCGGTTGTCGTCACCGCCCTGGTTGTTGCCTCTGTTGCCTGAGCCGCCAGAAGAGCCGCCGCCCCCCCAGGGGCCACCATTATTGCCCGCCATATGTGTCCAATCCCTATCTTGCCGCCCATCGCGGCTTGGTGTTCTACCTGTGTGTTCTGCCTGAAAAATCAAGCCGTCCGCACCGGTGTCTTCATCGTGACCAGCTCTTCCGACATCGTCGGATGCACCGCCACGGTGCGATCAAAGTCTTCTTTTGTTGCGCCCATTTTTACGGCGATGCCAGCCAGCTGGATCATTTCACCCGCACCGGGGGCGACAATATGACATCCCAGCACCTTGCGCGTGGCCTTGGAGACGATCAGCTTCATCAGCACCCGCTGCGCCCGCCCGGCAAAGGCCTGCTGCATCGGCTTGAAGGAGGTCGCATAGACCTCGATCTCCTCCTGCTCTGCCGCCGCTTCCTCGCTCAGCCCCACGGTGCCCATTTCCGGCTGGGTGAAGATCGCCGTCGGAATAAGGTCATGGTCCGGGCTGGTCGGATTGCCGTTGAACACCGTCTCGACAAAGGCCATGCCCTCGCGGATGGCGACCGGTGTCAGGTTCACCCGGTTGGTCACATCCCCCACCGCATAGATCGAGGGCACGCCAGTCTGGCTGTACTGGTCAACCACGATGGCGCCCGCGCGATCACGGGCAACGCCGAGATCCTCCAGGCCGAGGTTGTCGGCATTGGGACTGCGTCCGGTGGCGAACATCACCTGATCGAACAGGGTCTCATCGCCATTGGTCGCTTTCACCCAGATCTTGTCGCCCTCTTTGCGCATCTCCAGCACATTGGTGCCCAGATGCAGATCAATACCGGACTGGCACATCTCTTCGGAGATCAGCCCGCGTGCCTCATCATCAAAGCCGCGCAGGATCTGCGCACCGCGATAATACTGCGTGGTCTTGACCCCCAGCCCGTTCATGATGCCGGCAAATTCGCAGGCGATATAGCCACCGCCGACAATCAGCATGGTTTCGGGCAGTTTCTCCAGATGGAAGATCTCATTCGAGGTGATCGCCAGCTCCGAGCCGGGGAACTCCGGCGTGATCGGCCAGCCACCGGTGGCAATCAGGATATGTTTTGCCGTCTTGCGGGTGCCATCGGCCAGTTCGACCGTATGGGCATCCGCCAGTTTGGCACGCTGATCAAAGGTCTCGACCTCGTTGTTCTTCAGGATGTTCCGATAGATCCCTTCCAGCCGGTCCAGCTCGGCGTGCAGTTTGGTCTTGAACCGATCCCAGTCAAAGCTGCCGGGCGACAGATCCCAGCCATAGGCCTGCGCGTCCTCGACCATCCCTGCGTATTCGCTGGCAAACACCATCAGCTTCTTCGGCACACAGCCCCGGATCACACAGGTGCCGCCGTAACGGTCTTCCTCGGCCAGCGCCACCTTCACGCCCTGCTGCGCAGCCACCCGCGCCGCACGCACCCCACCGGAGCCGCCGCCGATAACAAAGAGATCGTAATCAAAGCTCATATAAGTCGCCCTTCTCATATCTTGCGCGAGGTATCCCATAGCGCAGAGGTAATTGCCAGTCTCGCAGGTGGGGACACTGCGCCCTGATTGTTATGCCCAAGGGCGGTTTAGTCGCGAAACCGTGAAAAGCGCGTGAAGAGACCGAGACGCTTGTGACAAAGCAGTCTAATCTACAACCGCCTTGCCGCAAGACGAGGACCAATCCGGCCAGTACGAGGCGAACGCAGCCTGAAACCGCCGTGTTTCAATTGTATCAGCGTTTTCCAATGGGCATCGAAGTTTGGTCAATGAGCCGTCTTCAGCGCGCACGAGAATCGACGCATACCGGTATCGCCGAAAGGGCACGAGACGCAGATCCGATGGCTTTTCCTGAACAGCGACAACTCTCGACCAAGGGATCCTAGCGGAGGATGAGCAGAGGCCCGTGCGTGTCGTAATTCCCTTTGCAGAGACCTCTGCCCAGCTGAGAGGGATCCCATCCCACAGAAAGCACAAAAGCGTCAGCAAATACAGATAGGTCAACGGCGCTAGGTAAGGGACCTCGAAATCGGGCTGATCCAGCACCCACCAATTGTTTTTCTGCGACACCGAAGCGATGAGCAGTGCAAGCGAGAACACAAGGAACGGTGTTGCCGGGACACGCAGCCTCACCGACAGGGAAACCGGCCGGTCCCACGTCTCAGGATCGGCAGCCGATATGTTAGATGTGGTTTGCATGTCGGTGGTCGTCATATGGTTCCAGATATCGCGGTGGCCGACAAAAGCCCAGCCGTCTGGCCCTATCCGTTGCACCTCAATCCATCAGATCCGTGAACAGATTCTCGGTCTCGACAAAATCCAGCCGGTCGATTTCCACCGTGCCCTCATTGATGTCGCGCACCTCGACCCTGCCATCGCCATAGCCGACCACCACGGTGTCACAGATATCGACGAACAGCCCGTTCTCGACCACGCCGGGGATCTGGTTCAGCACCAGCGCCATCTGCCGCACATTGCCGATCCGGTTGAGATGCAGATCCAGAATATGGTTGCCCTCATCGGTCACCAGCGCCGCATCGCCGTTCATCCGCAGCGTTGTCTTGCGGCCCATCACGTCCATCGCCACCAGTGTCTCCTCCAGCAGCGCCTGCGTGGTCTGCCAGCCAAAGGGGATCACCTCCACCGGCAAGGGAAAGGCGCCGAGCGTCTCGACTTCCTTGGCCTTGTCGGCGATCACCACCATCCGGTCCGAAGCAGTGGCGACGATCTTTTCCTGCAACAGCGCACCGCCGCCCCCCTTGATCAGGTTCAGATCCCGGTCGAACTCATCAGCGCCGTCAATGGTCAGATCCAGCCATTTCGCCTCATCCAGCGAGACCACCTCAATGCCCACTTCCAGCGCCAGCTCCGCCGTACGGCGCGAGGTCGGCACGCCCTTGATCCGCAGCCCGTCGGTCTGCACCATCTCACCCAGACAACGCACCAGCCAGGCCGCCGTCGACCCGGTCCCGAGACCAACCCGCATCCCGTCCTCGACCATCTCCGCTGCCCGTTTGGCGGCAACGAACTTGGCCTTGTCGATAGGCGATAGTTCTCCTGTCATGGCAGCATCTCCCTGAAGCTATCTTCTGGTGGTATAAGCCTAATCCGCCCCCGGCGCGAGAGGCCAGCGCCCGCGCGCACGATTTCGCAACACGGGCATAAAATGCAGTACCAAAATACGGGCAGAAAAACGGGCACGATACCCGGCAGGATATTTGGCCAGATAATCGCGGCAGGTCAGCGCGATGTGCTCAGGATCTCGGCAAGCGTCGCGTAATCCTCCCGGTAGTCGAAGGATCCGAACTGCCCGCCGATCCGCACCGCCAGATAGAACAGCACACTCAACAGCAGGGCCGCCGGCACCGTCACCAGCGCCAGGGGCCAGCGCTGTGTCACCGCGTCATGCAGCATCGCGACAAAGAACTTCCAGTCGCAGCGCGCCCGGTCCCAGCGATCACCGCCCACCGCATAGCCGAAATCATGGTGCCGCCAGCTGGCATCGCAGAAAAACCAGCTTGCGGTGTCGGTAATCAGCGCCCGCAGGCGATCCGGCAGCCAATAGGGGCCAACCCCATTGCCGAACCGCAGTTTCTGGGCCTCTGTCAGGTCATCAAAAGAAGGGCGCGACATCCGCTCTCACCTGTTTATCCTTGCAGCCAATTCCGCATATTGCGCCGCACAGTAGGATCACGGATATCGGGAATTCAACCGTCCGGCGCATCATTCGCGCCGCCACCTGTGCCAGCTTCTGCGCAAACTGCGTGTTTCCTATTGGAAACGTCGGAAACGGGCGTTACCCATGGCGGCGGAGATCTTAGAATGGTTCCACGATGGACAAGTATCGCCTGCATTACGCCCCCGACAATGCCTCGCTGGTGATCCGGCTGGCGCTGGAAGAGATGGGCCTCAGCTATGACACCGCGCTGGTCGACCGCCGCGCCGGTGCGCAGAATGGCGCTGCCTATCGTGCGCTCAACCCCACCGGGCTGATCCCGGTGCTGGAGACCCCCGACGGTGCGATCTTTGAAACCGCCGCCATCCTGCTGTGGCTGGGCGACACACACCCCGAGACCGCGCTGGTGCCCGCCCCCGACAGCCCGCAGCGCGCCGCCTTCCTGAAGTGGCTGTTTCATGCCTCCAAGACGCTTCATGCCGATCTGCGCATGTTGTTCTATCCTGAAAAATACATCGGTGCGGCGCCGGACGACCAGCGCCGGCTTCAGGCCATGCTAAAGGTCCGCATCGCGACGCATCTGCGCAATCTGGACGCCGCCTGCGCAACCGTGCCGACCCTGTTCATCGGTCCCTCCGCCAGCGATGATCGCGCCGGTCCCAGCGCACTTGCGCTCTATCTGGCCTGTATGATGCGCTGGATGGCGCTCTATCCGCGCAACAGCGACCGCAGCTGGTTCCGGCTGAGCGACACCCCGGACCTCGCCCGGCTGCTCTCCCGGCTTGAGACCCGCGCCAGCACAGTTTCTGCCGCCGGGGCCGAAGGCCTTGGCCCGACCCCGTTTACACAGCCACATCTCGCGCAGCCGCCAGAAGGATCAGCGACCTAATGTTTCTCTCCGTCTTCGACATGTTCAAAGTGGGCATTGGCCCGTCCTCCTCTCACACGATGGGGCCGATGGTGGCCGCCGCGAAGTTTCTGGACCTGATGCGCGCCTCGCCCTTCGACTTTCACGGGCTGCGCGCCTCGCTGCATGGCTCGCTTGCCTTCACCGGTGTCGGCCATGCCACCGACCGCGCCACCATCCTCGGGCTTGGCGGTTTTGTCGCTCATGACTATGACGACGCCAAAGCCGAGGCCTTTCTGGCGGAGCTGGACAAGACCCATAAAATGCACCCCGAGGGTCTGGGCGCGCTGCATTTCGACCCCAAGGCCGACATGATCTTCGATTATGATCACGCCCTGCCGGGCCACGCCAACGGCATGATCCTGATGGCCACCGATGCCCAGGGCGACGTGATCCTGAAACAGGTCTACTACTCCATTGGCGGCGGCTTTGTCCTCACCGAGGAAGAGCTGACCGCAGGCAAGGCCACCGACGAAGGCGATCCCGTCCCCTACCCGTTCAAATCCGCAGCCGAAATGCTGGAGATGGCCAAGGCCAGCGGCAAATCCATCGCCCAGATGAAACGCGCCAACGAAATCGCGCGCGGCTGCGAAGAGAGCCTTACCAAAGGCACCGCCCGCATCTGGCAGGTGATGAACGACTGTATCAACCGCGGACTGGAGCGCGACGGCATCCTGCCCGGCGGCCTCAAGGTGCGCCGCCGCGCCAAGGGCATTCACGATGCGCTGCTGGCTGAACGCGGCATGAACATCAACGCGCCGCACACCATCAATGACTGGATGAGCGTCTATGCGATGGCGGTGAACGAGGAAAACGCCGCCGGCGGTCAGGTCGTGACCGCCCCCACCAATGGCGCCGCAGGCACCCTGCCGGCGGTGATCCGCTACTATCTCGACCACGTACCGGGCGCGTCCGAATCCCATGTTGAGGATTTCCTGCTGACCGCCGCCGCCATTGCCGGGCTGGTCAAATACAACGCGTCCATTTCCGGCGCCGAGGCCGGCTGCCAGGCAGAGGTTGGCTCCGCCGCCGCGATGTCGGCCGCAGGTCTCTGTGCGGTGATGGGCGGCACGCCCGAACAGGTGGAAAACGCCGCCGAGATCGCGCTGGAGCATCACCTCGGGATGACCTGCGATCCGGTCAAAGGCCTGGTCCAGGTCCCCTGCATCGAGCGCAACGGTCTGGCGGCGATCAAGGCGGTCTCCGCCGCGTCGCTGGCCCTGCGCGGCGACGGCCAGCACTTCGTGCCGCTGGACGCCTGTATCGAGACCATGCGCCAGACCGGCGCCGACATGCACGACAAATACAAGGAAACCTCCCTCGGCGGCCTCGCCGTGAACGTGCCGAACTGCTGAACCATAATCCCACAGGATCGGGCCCATAGCGGCCCGGTCCACGCAGGGGTTTCGCAGCCGGGTTCAACCCCTACTTGCATCCCCCCGCCACCACGCCTAGCGTGGCGTTATGACTCATGACCGCCCCTCACTAGGCATCCTGCTCATGCTCGGCTTCTGTATCGTCGCCCCCTTGGGTGACGCGGTGGCCAAACTGCTGGGCGCTCATATCCCCTTGGGGCAGCTGCTGTTTGTCCGCTTTGCCGCGCAGGTCCTGCTGCTGGTGCCGCTGATCTGGGCCACAGGGCGCCTGTGGCGGATGCGGGGCCGCGTGCTCTGGCTTACCTTCCTGCGCACGCTGCTGCATATCGCGGGCATCGGCGCGATGTTCACCGGCCTCAAATACCTGCCGCTTGCGGATGCGGTGGCCATCGCCTTTGTGATGCCCTTCATCATGCTGCTTCTGGGCAAATACGTACTTGGCGAAGAGGTCGGCATGATGCGCCTCTTGGCCTGCATCGTCGGTTTTGGCGGCACGCTTCTGGTCATTCAGCCCAGCTTTGCCGCCGTTGGCCTGCATGCGCTCTGGCCCCTGATGGTCGCCGTGGTCTTTGCCCTGTTCATGCTGGTCACCCGCCAGATCGCCAAGGACACCGATCCGGTTGGCCTTCAGGCGGTCTCCGGCACCATGGCCTGTGTCATGCTGCTGCCGGTGCTGCTGCTGGGACAGGTCACGGACATCCCCGCCCTGTCGCTGGTGACGCCAAGCGCCGAACAATGGGGGCTGCTGGCCGCCATCGGCAGCCTCGGCACCGCCGCCCATCTGCTGATGACCTGGAGCCTGCGTTACGCGCCTGCCGCGACTCTCGCCTCGATGCAATATCTGGAGATTCCGGTGGCCGCACTGTTTGGCTGGTGGATCTTTGCCGACCTGCCCAATGGCATTGCCGCCCTAGGGATTGTGATCACCGTTGCGGCCGGTCTCTTCGTGATCCTGCGCGAGCGTCAGATCCAATCCCGCAAGAGTGCCGCCGAGCGGGCTGCGCTGCTCACCCGCGACCCGCCCATCGCGCCGGAACAGCCGGCCGTCTGACCCGCCAGCCTCAGCCAGCAGCCAGCGCACCCACCACCACGCCCAGCCGCGCCCGTGGCAGGATCACCAGCAGCCCCGGCCCATCGGCCCGGATCCGAACCGGCCCCGTCGCCCGGTTGGAGGTCCCGACCCGCGCCATCGGATCCAGCTGCAAGCCCTCGATGGGCCATTCCAGCCCCTCCGACCAGCCGCTCACCCGCTGCATCGGAAACAGCGAGACCACCTCCCCCGCCACCAGCGGCAGGGCGATCTCGCCGCGCAGATGAAACACCACCTCCTGCGGCCCCAGCAGCACGCAGGGGCTGGGATGTGGCTGCATCAGTGTATTGAACCCGGCCAGCTGATGGTCAATCCGCCCGCCCAGAAACCCGACCCCCAGCACCACCGGCGCAGTGATCGCGCGCAGCGCCTTGTCGAAATCCGTCGTGGTCTGCTCGGCCACATGGTGCAGCGTGCCGGGGGCGAGCTGCGCCTGCACATCCGCCGACAGCGAATCCAGATCGCCAATGACGGCGACCGGCCGATGCCCCGCCGCCAGCGCATGGGCTGCGCCGCCATCCGCCGCCACCAGCACCGGTGCCAGCGCCAGCGCCGCCTCCAGATCCCCGGGATCCACCGCGCCCGCCCCGACCAGGGTTACCGGCTCAAACCGTTCAACAATCAGCTCTTTCATGCTGGGATTACTCGCAGAAAAGGAAACAGACCACAATGTGGACACAAAATGATACGATCAATTGCACGGATTCGGGCGCAATTTGACCCCCTGGGCGGTCAACGTAGACGGCACTGACTTTGGCGAGGACACCTATCCGATGGTACAGACCAATAAGGTTTTGACAGTCTCCTACGGGACTTTTTCCTGCACATTGGAGGGGTTCGACGATTCTTTCGGCACGATGAAGGCCATTGCGGAGTATTTCCGCGATCTGGCCTCCGATGACCGCTACTTCGGGGCCGAACCGCCGCAGCCGGACGCCGAAATGCTGGCGCGCATCGCCCAGCGTGAGGTCGCCCGCCAGGTCGAGGCGCGCACCAGCGCCGAGGGCATCCACCTGCGCGCCGCCACCCTGCCGCCGCCGCCGCAACAGACCGCACCGCCGCAGAGCGCAACACCGCCCCGCCCCGCTGCCCAGCAGCCCAGCGAAGAGACCTCGCAGCATCGCGCCACCGGCGCCCTCGCCGCCCCTGCTGCCCCGGCCCCTGTCAGCGCTGCCGAACCGACAGACCCCACCGCCCGCGCCGCCCCGGCTAGCGCGCCCAAAGCCCGCGCGCCGCTGTCAGAGCCCTCGGCGACGCCTGTGGCTGAGGTGAAGTTGCAGCCGGTCCAGCAGACCGCACCCACCTCTGCCGCCGCCAGAATCGCCGCAGCCCCGGGAGCCGCTGCCGCCTCGGCCCTCGCGGCCCAGGATGCCCCAGACGATAGCGGTACGGCCGCCACGGCCGATGCCGAGACCAACGCCGAAAGCATCGCCGCCAAGCTGCGCCGCATCCGCGCTGTTGTGGCCAAGACCCCGGTTGATGAGTTCACCGAAGACCAGCACGCCGAACAGGCCCGCGAAGAGGCGGTCAAGGAAATCACCAACGCGCTCTCCGCCGATCACGATGCCGTCGACGCTCCGCGCGCCGCAGATGGCCAGATCGCAGCGCAGGAGCTCGACGAAAACGACGAGGATGACGCCGCCATCGCAGCCGCGCTGAACCGGCTCGACCTCGGCAACACCCCGTCAGTTCCTGCCACACCCAGCGTGCCCAACGTCCCCGAAGGCGCCGAAGAATTCTTCGCCGACAGCAGCAGCGCCACGGATGACACCGAGGCCGACAGCCTTGAGGACGATCTCGACGAGAGGGTCGCGCCCCTGTCGGAAACTGCCCAGCCACAGCCTGCGAAGGCAGAGGTCCAGCAGGCAGAGGTCCAGCAGGCCGAGCGCGCCCCGGAAGAAACCTCAAAGAGCGAGACCGCCGCCGAGACCCCAGCCGCGCCCGAAACCGCCGCGCCCCGCAAACGTGGCCGCGTGCTGCGGATCAAGCGCCGCGATATCGAAGGCGCCATGGCCGATGGCACGCTGGAAAAACTCGACGACACCGCCGCTGCGACTGTGCCCGATACCCCTCCGGCGACACCCGCCGCCCCGGCGCCCGAGGCCGCCGAAACATCCGAGGCCCGACCAGAGACCCGCCCAGAAACCCACAGCAGCCTCTCACCCGATGACGAGGCCGAACTGCTGGCCGAACTCGCCGCCGTCGAGGCCGATCTGCTGGGCAGCGATGATGATGAGGCCTTCTTTGACGACGAGGATGACGAGGACGAGGACAGCGCCGCACCGGCCGCAGCCGTGCGCGCCTCGCCTCGCACTGACGCACCGCTCAACAGCGCCGCAGAGGCCGCCGCCGCCGTGGCGCCGGGCTCCCGACGCGGCGCCACCAGCACCGCCGACAGCGATATCGCCCGTCTGATGGCCGCCGCTGACGAACGCCTGGAAGACCCCGAAAACACCACCTCGCGCGAAACCTACAGCCAGCTGCGCGCGGTCATGGCTGCGGCCTCGACCGAGCGCTCCGCCGGTGGCGCGCTGGAGGCCGAGGACGACGCCCAGGTCTACCGTGACGATCTGGCCAGCGTGGTGCGCCCGCGCCGCCCCGAATCCCGCGAGACCGCCGACCAGCGGCCCGCCAAACCGGCGAGCCGCCCCGCACCGCTGCAACTGGTGCAGGAACAGCGCATCGACGACAGCGCCGCCGCCCCCGTGCGCCCGCGCCGGGTCTCCGCCGCCGTGCTGGCCGAAGAGGCCCCGCGCAACAGCGGCAGCGACGGCGGCTTTGCGGCCTATGCTGCGAAATCCGGCGCCGTGGAACTGGCCGAACTTCTCGAAGCCGCCGCCGCCTACATGAGCTTTGTCGAAGGCCGCGATCACTTCTCGCGTCCGCAGCTGATGAACAAGGTCCGCGATGTCGATGGCACCGACTTCAACCGCGAGGACGGGCTGCGCAGCTTTGGCCAGCTCCTGCGCGAGGGCAAGATCGAACGCGCCGACAATGGCCGCTTCACCGCCTCCGGCCAGATCGGCTTCCAGCCTGGCAACCGCGCCGCAGGCTGATCCCCGACCCAGATGACACAAAAAAAGGCGGCCCCCAAAGGCCGCCTTTTTAGATTGAGACCAGCCCGGCGTGACACTGCCGACCTGTCATCTTTCCCGAAATACTCCGGGGTGAATTGACCGTCAGGTCAAGAGGGGCAGCGCCCCTCGCCGGCTGTTATCCCGGCGCCTCAGCCCTGATCCTGATCCGCATCATCCGGATCCGCCTTGCCGACACCGCGAAAGACGAATTTGAACGGCAGGATCCACAGGACACCCAGCAGCACATAGACAATCAGCTCAACCAGCAGCGACGGCCGGTCCAGCCAGCTGATCACATTGACCGCCAGCACGATATAGACCGGCATGCCAATCAGCAGGATCACCAGCGCCCAGCGCCGCCGCGCCTTATAGCTCAGACCACCCTCTCCCGACATCAGTCGGCAAAGGGATCGGTCACCAGAATGGTGTCGTCCCGCTCCGGGCTGGTGGACAAAAGCGCAACCGGGCAGTCGATCAGCTCTTCCACGCGCTTGACGTATTTGATGGCATTGGCAGGCAGGTCGTTCCAGCTGCGCGCCCCTTCGGTGCTCTCGTGCCAGCCCGGCATCTCTTCATAGATGGGGGTGCAGCGCGCCTGCTGGTCGGCTGCGGTCGGCAGATAGTCCAGACGCGCGCCGTCCAGCTCATAGCCGACACAGATCTTCAGCGTCTCGAACCCGTCCAATACGTCCAGTTTGGTCAGCGAAATGCCGGTGATGCCGGAAGTGGCACAGGTCTGACGCACAAGGCAGGCATCAAACCAGCCACAGCGGCGCTGACGGCCGGTGGTGGTGCCGAATTCATGACCACGGGTGCCCAGACGCTCGCCATCCGCATCCGGGGTGCCGTCTTCCTTCAAAAGCTCGGTCGGGAACGGGCCTTCGCCCACACGGGTGGTATAGGCCTTCACGATGCCCAGCACATAGTCGATGGAGCCCGGACCAATGCCCACACCGGTTGCCGCCTGACCGGCAATCACGTTGGAGGAGGTCACAAACGGGTAGGTCCCGAAATCAATATCCAGAAGCGCACCCTGCGCCCCTTCAAACAGGATCCGCTTGCCCGCCTTGCGCTTTTCATTCAGCACTTTCCACACCGGCGCGGCAAAGGGCAGGATATCCTTGGCGATCTCTTTCAGCTGCGCGATCAGATCGTCGCGATCCACGGCTTCGATGCCCAGACCCTTGCGCAGCGGATCATGGTGCTGCAACGCACGATCAACACGCGCGACCAGGGTCGCCTCATCCGCCAGATCCGCGACACGGATCGCACGACGGCCCACCTTGTCCTCATAGGCCGGGCCGATGCCACGACCGGTGGTGCCGATCTTGGTGCCCTTGGAGGCCGCCTCTTCGCGCGCCCGGTCCAGCTCGCCATGCAGCGGCAGGATCAGCGGCGTGTTCTCCGCAATCATCAGCGTCTCGGGAGAGATGTCCACGCCCTGGGCGCGCACGGTCTCGATCTCTTTCATCAGATGCCAGGGGTCCAGCACCACGCCATTGCCAATGACCGAGAGCTTGCCGCCGCGCACCACGCCCGAGGGCAGCGCGTGCAGCTTGTAGACCTTGCTGTCGATCACCAGCGTATGACCGGCGTTATGGCCGCCTTGAAAACGCGCAATGACATCAGCGCGTTCGCTGAGCCAATCGACAATCTTGCCTTTACCTTCGTCACCCCATTGGGCGCCGACTACCACGACATTGGCCATCTCAGGTCCTCATGTATGCTGGTTGAAACCGACGCTCCGTATAACGAGACCGCGCAGACAGGGGAACCGGTTTTTCGTCGCAGGCGCGGGAATCCACGGCAAAGCCCCCTGCTGCGTGGCGAAAATGGACGATCAGGCCGCCGCGCAGCGCTGTTGCGCGTGGAGCGCCCGTCGCAGGGCCGTTGCGTCCGCAGCGCGCGCCCTCTTCACCCCTTCGGGATCAGGATATGTCAGTCTGGACGCGGATCGATCCCCCGCGTCAGGGTCACTTAAGCCCGGCGCACCCACACGCACAGGAGACCGGCCCCGATCCCATCGGGGGCGTGTCAGGATATCCTGCCTGCGCAGGCCCCATCCGGGCCTGTCCACCTCCACCGGCGGCGCCGCCATCCCTGTTTTTGGCACAGCGCGAGACCGCAACCGAGACGAGACAGACAAACAGACCGATAGACTGGGACGGCGAAACAGAGACAGAAGGGACGCGAGAGAGCGACAGAAGAGACACCCAGACCCGAACAACACAGGCCCGAACGACCCAGGTCCGAACGACCCAGACCCGGTGCGGATCTCCCCGCGCCGCACCATCAGCCGTGGCGGTGGCGCCCCGAACCGGTGCAGCTGCGCCCGGCCCTCCGCAGACGATATTTCCGGCCACTCGCCCGACTAATCCGCAGGCAGCTCAACCGGCATGCCATGTGGCGTCGACAGATAGGCCGCCTCCCAGCGGGCGCGCATCCCCTCGGCATCGGCAGGGGCCACCCGGCCTGTCTCTGCCAGAAACATCTCCAGCGTCTCCAGCCAGACAGCAAAGTAATCCTCGCCCCCGTTCAGATCGCGCTCCAGCCCATGGCGGCGCAGGCTGGCAGAAAACCGCGTCACCCAGTCGCCCCAGGACAACGCCCCGCTTTCGTTCAGATGCACCGTCAGCGCAAAGACCTGCGCATGCCACGGCTGTTCAAAGGCCGGTTCCGGGCGCTCTGCCACCGACGTGTCAGTTGTGCTCATGCCGGCTCCAGATAGCTTTGCCACAGGTCCAGAACCACCTCGTCGCGCGGATGCTCCGGCGCGCTCCACAGCTCGGCCGCCGGGAACACCACCGCATAAAGCGGCTCCGGCGCCTCCCCCAGACCATGTGCGGCACTGTCCGGCAGAACATGCGTCCCATGCAGGCGCAGCACGCGACCGCTGGCGCCCACTGCATAGCCGGGCAATCGGGTGTGACCGCCCGCCACCAGCCGGTTGCCACCGGGGCGGCGACAGCGCACCGCATCGCCCGGGGCAAAGACCACCGGCACATCAGAGGGCCGGTCCGCCGGCCCGCCCTTGGCGAGGGTTGCGGCCACATCCGATGCCTTCAGCGCACGGGCAGCGAGCGGATGCGGGGCCACGGCCTCTGCGCCCGTGCCGTCTTTCTGACGCCCCCCTGCCTCGGCTGTCGCCAGATCCGCGCGGCTCAGCACACCCTTTTCCACCAACAGCGTCGCCAGACCGGCCAGCCATTTCTCGTAGTAGGAAAACCGCGTGTAATCCTTCGGTGCCAGCCGCTCGCGGGCGTGGCGCGAGGTGTCGATATTCCACTGCCCCAGCGCGCCGCAGGCCAGCGTCACCGCCAGGGCACGGGCGTGCCAGTCTTCGGCAAAGACCTCTTCGGCAAAGACCGGGGCATCCTCTGCCTCGGGCACCACCGGCCCGTCCCCGAATCGCCCGCCCATGTCATGCAGCCTGCTCATGTCGCTGCCCCCTCGGGCAGCTGTGCCAGACCGGTGCCGATCATGCTGTCGCGGCTGACCAGCGCCGCCAGCGCGTCCTCGCTCAGCCCCTCACTGCCCGCAGGCCGCATCGGCAGCACCAGATAACGGACCTCAGCGGTGGAATCCCAGACCCGCACCGCGGTGCCGTCGGGCAGGCTCACGCCGAATTCCGCCAGCACCTTGCGCGGCTCGCGTACCGCTCGGGCGCGGTAGGCGTCGGATTTGTACCAGCCCGGCGGGATCCCCAGCAAAGGCCAGGGGTAACAGCTGCATAAGGTGCAGACGACCATGTTATGCTGCTGCGCGGTGTTCTCGACCACCACCATATGTTCACCCTGACGGCCATAATACCCAAGCTCCGCCAGCACCGGATCGGCATCAGCCAGCAGACGCGCCCGAAACTCAGGATCAGCCCAGGCCCGCGCCACCACGCGGGCGCCATTGGCCGGGCCGATACGGTTCTGATAGGTATCGATAATTTCATCCAGCGCCGCCGGATCAATCAGCCCCTTTCGGGTCAGCACCGTCTCCAGCGCCTTGACACGCAGGGCGGGGTCCGGGGGCAACAGGCTATGCGGGGCGTCTGCGTGATCATGAGGCATAGGGCGAGACTGCCCGCTGCGGCGCAAAGCTGTCCAGTCACAATCCGTCATGATCCCGATCACCAGCGGTGATGCCCGCGCGCAGCCGCAGCAGCCGGACCTCTCATGCGCCGTTTTCTGCGGATTTGATGCGCCCGAAACGCCGCAGGTCCGCCTTCTCCGCCCTTCGGCAAACTGAGCCCTTGCCCCTCAGAGCAATCTTCCCTATTTACCGCCCGATACTCAGCCAACCGCCGTAGGATCCTATGGAAAACGTCGTACTCATCATCCATCTTCTTCTGGCCCTGGGGCTGATTGCCGTTGTCCTCTTGCAGCGCTCCGAAGGCGGCGGCCTTGGCATGGGCGGCGGCGGTGGCGGGGCTATGTCCGGCCGTGCAGCAGCCACCGCGATGAGCAAGGTGACTTGGATCCTGGCCGTGGCCTTCATCGCCACATCCATCACGCTGACCATTCTGGCAGCACAGAAATCCGCAGGCTCTTCGGTTGCAGATCGCCTCTCGGCGCCTGCCGCAGAAGGCGCTGCCGACACACCCGACACCCCGCTGGGCAGCGACCTGCTGCCGCCGGTGCAGGGTGACAATGCACCGCTGGTTCCCAGCGCAGACTAATCCGGCCACCCGGCCCGGAGGACCCTCGGATCGGCCCGACAGCCAATTGCGCTTCGGGCAGATCCGGCAAGACCAGAGCGTCTGACGCGGGATTCGCGAGGATCCACTACACTTAGAATGAACAAAAGCAGCCGTAACAGCATCTTGCGGCTTGCTTGCGCATTTTGCGCGAATCCTTTATATGTAAAGCCCCGTGATGCTGCGGTTTCTGCAACCGCCGGGCAGCTGAATTCTGACTTCTCACGGGGGCAGCCGAACAGACATGGCGCGTTTCATTTTCATTACTGGCGGTGTTGTATCATCTCTGGGCAAAGGGCTGGCATCCGCCGCTCTTGGGGCACTTCTGCAGGCGCGCGGCTATTCCGTCCGCCTGCGCAAACTGGATCCCTATCTGAACGTCGATCCGGGCACGATGAGCCCCTTCGAACATGGCGAGGTCTTCGTCACCGACGACGGTGCCGAAACCGATCTCGACCTCGGTCACTACGAACGTTTCACCGGCGTGGCCGCCCGCAAGACCGACTCGGTCTCCTCGGGCCGGATCTATTCCAACGTGCTGGAAAAGGAACGTCGCGGCGACTACCTCGGCAAGACCATTCAGGTCATTCCGCATGTGACCAATGAAATCAAAGACTTCATCTCCATCGGTGAAGATGAGGTTGATTTCATGCTCTGCGAAATCGGCGGCACCGTCGGCGACATTGAGGGGCTGCCCTTCTTTGAAGCGATCCGCCAGTTCGCCAATGACAAGGCGCGTGGCCAGTGTATCTTCATGCACCTGACCCTCCTGCCCTATATCAAGGCCTCCGGCGAGCTGAAAACCAAGCCGACCCAGCACTCGGTGAAGGAGCTGCGCTCCATCGGTCTGGCACCGGATATCCTGGTTTGCCGCTCCGAAGGGCCGATCCCGCACAAGGAACGCGAAAAACTGGCGCTGTTCTGCAATGTGCGCGCCGACAGCGTGATTGCCGCGCAGGATCTGAAATCCATCTACGAGGCCCCGCTGGCCTATCACCGCGAAGGTCTCGATCAGGCGGTTCTGGATGCCTTTGGCATTGCGCCGGCCCCGAAACCCAATCTGACCCGCTGGGAAGATGTGGCCGATCGCATCTACAACCCCGAAGGCGAGGTCAAAATCGCCATCGTCGGCAAATACACCCAGCTGGAAGACGCCTATAAATCCATCGCCGAGGCGCTGACCCATGGCGGCATGTCCAACCGCGTGAAGGTAAAGATCGAATGGGTCGATGCCGAGCTGTTCGACAAGGAAGACGCCGCCCCCTACCTGCAAGGCTATAACGCCATTCTGGTGCCCGGCGGCTTTGGCGAGCGCGGCACCGAGGGCAAGATCAAGGCCGCGCAATATGCGCGCGAGCACAAGCTGCCCTATCTCGGCATCTGTCTGGGTATGCAGATGGCCGTCATCGAGGCTGCGCGCAATGTCGCGGGCATCGCGGAGGCAGGCTCCGAGGAATTCGACCATGAGGCAGGCAAGAAACGCTTTGAACCGGTGGTCTATCACCTGAAGGAATGGGTGCAGGGCAACCACACCGTGGCGCGCAAGGTCGATGACGACAAGGGCGGCACCATGCGTCTGGGCTCCTACAACGCCACGCTGGCCGAAGGCTCCAAGGTGGCCGAGGTCTATGGCACCACCCGGATCGAGGAACGCCACCGTCACCGCTATGAGGTGGACACCAAATACCGCGAGCAGCTGGAAGCCTGTGGCCTGAAATTCTCCGGCATGTCGCCGGATGGTCGCCTGCCGGAAATCGTCGAATGGACGGATCACCCGTGGTTCATCGGCGTACAGTTCCACCCCGAGCTGAAGTCGAAACCGTTTGAGCCGCACCCGCTGTTTGACGATTTCGTCCGCGCCGCCAAGGAAGCCTCGCGGCTGGTCTGACCGGCACAGCGCCCGACGCATCGGGCCTGACTGAAACACACCAAAAGGCAGACCACCCCGGTCTGCCTTTTTTGCGTGCGAACGCCTGACGGATATGCCTGCCTGCGATGTTTCGCCGAACCGCCGCCCGGTCGCGTCACTGTTAGCGGAGGCGTTAGCGCAACCACTTGATACAGATAGTTGTTTCCTGCCGCAGGCGCGGTATAGACGATGCCAGACAGACAATCCCTTTTCGTGGAGACCCGACCTATGGCGCAAGAAACCTCGACCCAGACTGCTCAGCTCGATCGCATCGCAAACGGCAAGGGCTTCATTGCGGCGCTCGATCAGTCCGGCGGGTCAACCCCGAAGGCGCTGGCGCTTTATGGCGTGACCGAAGACGCCTACCGCAATGACGACGAGATGTTCGGCGAAATCCAGAAAATGCGTGCCCGCATCATCACCGCACCGGATTTCAACAGCGAAAAGATCCTCGGCGCGATCCTGTTTGAAAAAACCATGGATGCCGAAATCGACGGCCTCCCGGTGCCCGCCTACCTGTGGGACAACTGCGGCGTTGTACCTTTCCTCAAGGTCGACAAGGGCCTCGCGGATGAGGCGGACGACGCCCAGACCATGAAACCGATGCCCGATCTTGATCAGCTGCTGTCGCGCGCGGTACAGGCCGGGATTTTCGGCACCAAGATGCGCTCGGTGATCAAGGGCGCCAATGCCACCGGCATCAAGAACGTCGTCGGCCAGCAGTTCATCGTCGGCCGCCAGATTGCCGCTGCCGGTCTGCTGCCGATCATCGAACCCGAAGTGGACATCAACTCCGCCACCAAAGCCGAGGCGGAAACCCTGCTGAAGGCTGCGATTCTGGACGAGCTGAACGCCCTGCCCGCCGATACCAAAGTGGCGCTGAAACTGACCATCCCGACCGAGGCCGGTCTCTATGACGATCTCGCCGCCCATGCCAATGTGGTGCGCGTTGTTGCGCTGTCCGGCGGCTACACCACCGATGACGCCTGCGAAAAGCTGGCCAAGAACAGCACGATGATCGCCTCCTTCAGCCGCGCCCTGACCGAAGGTCTGAATGTCGCGATGAGCGACAGCGACTACAACGCAGCGCTTGGCTCCAACATCGACAAGATCTACCGCGCCTCGATCTGACGATCACGCCGCCCCTGTCGGGGACAGACACCAAGGTAAAGAGCCGCGCCGGTCAGATCCCGGCGCGGCTCTCTTTCATTGCACTGACTGGCTGACGTCGGCCTCAGTCGAATTTGGGCGCGCGGTTCTGCATCTGGGCGGCGACCACTTCCATCTGCTCAGGCTTGCCGATCAGACCGACCTGAACACGGGATTCCTCCAGCAGCACCTCGGCGCGATCCGCGCTGGCCTCGGCCGTCTCGATCAGCGTTTTTGCCGCGCGGATGGCGGCGGGGCTTTGCCCAGCGATCAATGACGCCAGTTCATGGGCGCGGGCGATGGGATCCTCGGCCAGCTCGGTGACCAGCCCCCAGTCCAGCGCCTGCGGCGCCGACACTTTCTCCGCCGTATAGGTCAGCCGCCGCAGCACATCGGAGCGCAGCAGCCGCGGCAAGAGCACCATGCCGCCCATATCCGGCACGATCCCCCATTTCATCTCCATCACTGAAAACCGCGCATCGGGCGCAGCAATGCGGATATCGGCCCCCAGCGCCAGTTGCAGACCGCCGCCAAAGGCCACGCCATTGATCGCCGCAATCACCGGCATCGGCAGGCGACGCCAGACCATTGCCACCTGCTGCACCTGATTGGCATCGCCATGAGAGCGGCTCATCAGCCACTCTGTCGGGTCTTTCATCCCCATCTGGGCAAAGCTCATCAGATCAAGGCCGGCGCAGAACGCCTTGCCCTCGCCCGAGAGCACAACCACCCGCGCCTTGCTGTCCATCAGGCTTTCGCCAGCGGCAATGATCTCTTCGATCATCTGGCTGTCCAGCGCGTTCATCTTGTCACCGCGGGTCAATGTCACCCGTGCAATATGGTCTTCGATCTCTACCGATACCCGTGCCATCTCGGCGCCCTCCTTCTTGGAATTTCCGTTGGCGGCAGACTGCCCCGGATCCCGGCAGTGATCCAGCGTAACGCCGGGGCAAAGCGACGCGCTTGCCCGGACGCACCGGATCACGTTATCTCAGCCCATGACACAGCCACGCTACACCCCGCTTGCCCACTCCCTCCCCGCCTCTGTCCCCTTTGTCGGGCCGGAAACCCAGGAGCGCCAGCGCGGCGCGCCCTTCACGGCGCGGCTGGGCGCCAATGAAAACATCTTTGGCCCCTCGCCCAAGGCGATTGCGGCCATGCAGGCCTCGCTGGGCGAAATCTGGAAATATGGCGACGCCGAGAGCCATGACCTGCGCGAGGCGCTGGCCGCGCATCACGGTGTTGCGCCCCAGAACATCATGATCGGCGAAGGTATCGACGGGCTGCTGGGCTATCTGGTGCGGCTGCTGATTGGCGAAGGCGATGCGGTGGTGACCTCGCTTGGCGCCTATCCGACCTTCAACTACCATGTCGCGGGCTTTGGCGGCCTGTTGCATACCGTCCCCTACAAGGACGACCACGAAGACCCCGCCGCGCTCTTTGCAAAGGCCGCCGAGGTGGATGCCAAGCTGGTCTACCTCGCCAATCCCGACAATCCGATGGGCAGCTGGCACAGCGGCGCTGATCTGCTGGCCGCGATGGACGCCCTACCAGAGGGCTGCCTGCTGCTGCTGGATGAGGCCTATATCGACTGCGCCCCCGAGGGCACTGCCCTGCCGATAGATATCGACGATCCCCGCGTGATCCGCACCCGGACGTTTTCCAAGGCCTATGGCATGGCCGGTGCGCGGGTGGGCTACGTGCTGGCAGAGGCCGGGCTGGTCAGCGCCTTCAACAAGGTGCGCAACCATTTCGGCATGAACCGCACCGCTCAGATTGGCGCATTGGCGGCCCTGCGGGATCAGGCGTGGCTGGCCGAGGTGCTGGGCCGCATTGCCACCGCGCGCAACCGGATTGCGCAGATTGCCCGCGACAATGGGCTAACGCCCCTGCCCTCGGCCACCAATTTCGTGGCCATCGACTGTGGCAGTGACGGTGCCTTTGCCAAATCGGTGCTGGAGAGTCTGGTGGATCAGGGCGTGTTTGTGCGGATGCCCTTTGCGGCGCCGCAAAACCGCTGCATCCGGGTCAGCTGCGGGCCGGAGGATCAGCTGGACGCCTTTGCCCGCGCGCTGCCCCTCGCGCTGGAGCGGGCGCGCAACGGCTGAGGCTGCGTCAGGGCCTGCTGCGGATCACCCGCAGCAGCTGCCTCTCTCTGATGTGTCTGCAACAGATGCCGCGCCACCCCCGGCGATCACCTGTGAGGCCGCCTCCAGCGCGCCGGATCCATGCGGGATCTCCAGCGCCTTCAGACCGGCATCAACCCCGCCCAGCAGCCCCATGATCATCTGACCGTTCACATGGCCCATATGGCCCAGCCGCAGGAACCCGTGCCACTCAGGGCTGTTCGGCGGCGCCATGCCAAGGCCGATGCCCAGCGTCAGCCCAAGGGTCTGTTCCACCCAATTGCGCAGGCGCGTGCCGCGATCGCCGCCGATATGCAGCGATGTGACCGCGTTTGACCGCAAAGCGACCTCCTGCACATTCATCCGCAGCGGGCCACCTTCGCCCCAGCAGTCACAGGCCGCCCAGATCGCCTGTGCCAACAGGTGATGGCGCGCCCAGACGGCCTCCATCCCCTCACCGTGGATCAGATCCAGTGCGGCCCGCAGACCATAGAGGTGATGCGTGGGCGCGGTGCCGCCGAAATACTGGTAGAATTCCTCCGGGTTGGCGCGCGGCTGCCAGTCCCAATAGCGGCTGACCCGTGGCAGGCGGGCGCGGGCCTCCGCCGCCTTTGGCCCGAAGAAGACAAACCCCATGCCCGCAGGCACCATCAGCCCCTTCTGGCAGGCCGAGACCATCACATCCACGCCCCAGTCGTCCATCTCGAACCGGTCACAGCCAAGCGAGGCAATGCAGTCGACCATCAACAGCGCCGGGTGGCCGCAGGCATCCAGTGCCGCGCGCATTGCCGTCACATCATTGCGGATCGCGCTGGAGGTATCGACATGCACCGTCAGAACCGCCTTGATCCGCTGGGCGGTATCGGCGGCGAGATGGCTGGAGATCTGGTCCATGTCCCAGGCCGAGCCGGTGCCGAAATACAAAAGCTCCACCTTGATGCCGAGCGCCTCCGCCATTTCCGACCAGCCAATGCCAAAACGGCCCGAGGCGGCGACAAGCACCGTGTCACCCGGCTGAAGGGTGTTCAGCAACGCCGCTTCCCAGGCGCCGTGACCGTTGGAGATATAGATCGCCACATCATGATCGGTGCGCGCCACCCGGCGCAGGTCCGGGATCAGGGTTGCCGTCATCTCCACCAGTTCACCGGCGTAGATATTCGGCGACGGGCGGTGCATCGCCTGCAACACCGCGTCCGGCATGACCGAGGGGCCGGGAATGGCCAGATATCCGCGTCCCGCGGCAAGGGAAACACCCGCTGTCATGCTGCACTCCTATGTTTATCTGGGCAAACTGTGACGCGCGTCTGCGGTGGCTGCAACCCCTTGCAACGGCGCAGCACGCGCATTTGACGCAGCGGTTTTTACCGCCGCCCAGAGCTGGCCCATCGGCTGCGAAAGCCGCGCCATGCTTGCACCTTTTCCCCCAGCTGCTTAAATGGCTCAGGCCTGACGTGGATGTCAGCGCCAGAAAAAACCACATCGGTTGTGATCCTTGCCCCAGACTGACCCCAAGACGACGCCCCCATCCGCAACGCCGGACACGCCGGACGCCCCTGCGGTGGATGCCGCCCCCTCGCCCAGGCGGGCGGTGGCACCCGCCACGGCAGAGGCCCCGGCCATCAAGTCAAAGCCCGAGCACATGTCCTCGCGCGAGCTGCTGGGCTGGCTGTGGCGCGGCTATCTGCGCCATTACATGGGCCTGTTGGGGCTGGCGATCGTCTTCATGCTGATCGAAGGCGGCACCGTTGGTGGCCTCAGCTACATGATGCAGCCGATGTTCGATCTGGTGTTTGTGGCGGGCAATACCACTGCGCTGTTCTGGGTCAGCCTGGCGTTTTTGATCATCTTCTCCATGCGCGGGATTTCCAGCGTCTGTCAGAAGGTCATTCTCAGCAAGATTTCCCAGACCTCCGCCGCCCATATGCGCAAGGACATGCTGGCGCGGCTGATCCGGCAGGATCCGTCCTTTCATCAGGTGAACCCGCCCGGTTTCCTGATCCAGCGGGTGCAGAGCGATGTGATGGCGATCAATTCGGTCTGGCAGGCGCTGATCACCGGTGCCGGCCGCGATGTCACGCAGATGGTGGCCGTTCTGGCAGTGGCGATCAGCGTTGACTGGCGCTGGACCGCGATCATGCTGGTCGGCCTGCCGATGCTGCTGTTGCCGCTGGCGGCGGTGCAGCGCTATGTGCGGCGCAAGGCCTCGCAGGCGCGCGATCTGGGGGCCTCGCTGTCGACCCGGCTCGACGAAATCTTTCACGGGATCGTGCCGATCAAGCTGAACAATCTCGAAGACTACCAGACCGACCGTTTCGGCGGCCATATGGACCAGTTTGTCCGCTCCGAAGTGCGCGCCTCTTTTGGTGTGGCCTCAACCACCGGGATGATCGACATCATGGCCGGCTTGGGCGTGATGGGCGTGGTGCTTTATGGCGGCGCCGAGATCATCGAGGGCAAGAAGACCGTGGGCGAGTTCATGAGCTTTTTCACCGCCATCGGTCTGGCCTTTGACCCGATGCGCCGGTTGGCCTCGATCAGCGGCACCTGGCAGGCCGCGGCCGCCGCCATGGAACGCATCAAGGAACTGATGGACTCGCCGATCAAACTGGTGTCGCCGGAGACGCCGGTGCCCGCCCCCAATGGCCTGCCCGAGGTGGCGCTGAGCGATGTCACCCTGCGCTATGGCGACTCGGATGTGTTGCGCGAACTGTCGCTGGTGGCAGAGGCCGGCAAGACCACCGCGCTGGTTGGCGCCTCCGGGGCCGGGAAATCCACCATCTTCAACCTGCTCACCCGGCTGGTGGACCCGCAGGAAGGATCAGTGACCGTGGGCGGCGTCGCCGTGCGGGACATGGATCTGGATGATCTGCGCGGGCTGTTCTCGGTGGTGACCCAAGAGGCGCTGCTGTTTGACGAGACCCTGCGCGAAAACATCCTGCTGGGGCGCACTGATGTGAGTGATGAGCGGCTACAGGAGGTTCTGGAAGCCTCGCATGTGGCCGATTTCCTGCCAAAGCTCGCCAATGGGCTGGATACGCTGGTGGGTCCGCGTGGCTCGGCCCTGTCCGGTGGCCAGCGTCAGCGGGTGGTGATTGCCCGCGCGCTGCTGCGTGACACGCCGATCCTGCTGCTGGATGAGGCGACATCGGCGCTGGATGCGCAATCTGAAAAGGTGGTGCAACAGGCGCTGGAGAAACTCTCGGGCGGGCGCACCACGCTGGTGATCGCACACCGGCTGTCGACCATCCGCAATGCCGACAAGATCGTGGTGATGGAACGTGGCCGTGTAATGGATCAGGGCACCCACGAGGAACTGCTGGAGCGTGGCGGCATCTATGCCGATCTCTACCGGTTGCAGTTTCAGGACGGCAAAACGCTGGTGGACCGCGCAGGCGTCGCCGCACAGGCGCCCAGACAGTTCAGCGAAGGCGGCGACCAGCCGCGCTGGTTCCAGAAACTGGCCCGGCGCATGTTCGGCTAGGCCTTACCCACTTCGCGACCTACATTGCCTTCGTGATCTTTCAGGAGCCTGACCCATGACCAACCGCCGCATCCTGCGTCTTTCCGGCGCTGACACCCGCGACTTCCTTCAGGGGTTGATCACCAATGATGTCGCCAAGGTGGATCAGGGGCTGGTCTATGCCGCCCTGCTGACCCCGCAGGGCAAATATCTGGCGGATTTCTTTGTCGCCGCTGATGGCGATGACCTGCTGGTGGACGTGGACGAAAGCCTCGCCGCGGGGCTGGCGAAACGGCTGACAATGTACCGGCTGCGCGCCAAGGTCACCATCGAGGAAACCGATCTGGCCGTGCGCCGGGGCACCGGGCCGGCGCCTGAGGGCGCGCTGGCGGATCCGCGCCACCCGGATCTGGGCTGGCGCGCCTATGGCACCGAAAGCGGCGAGGACGGCAGCAACTGGGACGCCATCCGGGTCGCCCATTGCATCCCCGAAACCGGCATCGAGCTGGGGCCGGAGAGCTACATTCTGGAAGCCGGGTTTGAGCGGCTGAACGGCGTCGATTTCCGCAAGGGCTGCTATGTCGGCCAGGAGGTCACCGCCCGGATGAAACACAAGACCACCCTGCGCAAGGGTCTTTCCACCGTCGCCATCGAGGGCAGCGCGCCCATCGGCACCGAGATCCGCCGCGCCGACAAAGCCGTCGGGACGCTGTTCACCCAGTCGGGCGAACACGCGATTGCCTATCTGCGATTCGACCGTGCGGGCGACGATATGTGTGCGCAGGACGCACGGGTTCACTGGCAGGTTAAGACCTGAGGCGATTCCGTGGCCGCCACCCGAGATCGTGACGCGACGTCACATCGGGAGCGCGGCCTCGGGCGGCTATGTCTCAGACATCATTTCACGAGGATAATTTCATGCGATTGCTCCCCTGCCTTGCCCTGACGCTGCTGCCCCTGCCCGCGTTTTCCAGTGACTACTGGGAATATCAGGACTGGTCCGTCGCCGCCGATATGCGCGTCACCGAAGAGCACGACTGGCGCGATTGCACCGCCTGGACCGGCGGCGACGGGCTGCCGCTGCTGCGCCTCACGGTGACCGAAGGCGATGTCGGCCCGCCCGAAACCTACCCCCAGCTTGAGCTGTTTGAGAGCGCCGCGCGCCATTATCCGACGCAGGTTCAGAACGGTCAGGCCATCGGCTTTATCATCGACCAGAAGGCGGTGTTCTACGGTATCGCCGATGCCGAGATCAACGAGGAAGGCATTGCCGAAGCGCGCGCCATGGTCCGCTGGATGGATGCGCTGAACACCATTCTCTGGATGCAGGACGGCGATCGGATGGAGGTGCGGACCGTGGTGCCCTATGGCGCGGGCGAGGTGGTTCTGGATGCCTCTCTGGCCGGGTTCACCGCTGCCTATGGCAAGATGATGGACGAATGCGGCCACAGTCTGGAACTGCGCAAGATTGAAATCGACTACAACTGATCGGCTCTGCCACCTGTTGTGACACCATGAAAAAACCCCCGCAGGACAGCCTGCGGGGGTTTTCATTTGCTGAAGCTGTTGGCGCTAACCGCTTAGGCGCGCTCAGAATATTCCATGGTCTCGGTATTGACGACGATCATCTCATCCTGACCGACAAAGGGCGGCACCATGACCTTGACGCCATTGTCCAGGATCGCAGGCTTGAAGGAGTTGGCAGCGGTCTGACCTTTGACCACCGGCTCGGTCTCGACAATCTTGCAGGTGACTTTCTGCGGCAGCGTTGCGTTCAGCGCCTCGGATTCATGGAATTCCACAACGATGGTCATGCCGTCCTGAAGGAACGGGCGGCGATCGCCCAGCAGGTCGGCGGGCAGCTCGATCTGCTCATAGGTTTCGGCATCCATGAACACCAGCATGCCGTCGCTCTCATAGAGGAACTGCTGGTCCTTCTGTTCCAGTCGGACCTTTTCGACCTTGTCGGCGGAGCGGAACCGCTCGTTCAGTTTGGAGCCGTTGCGCAGGTTGCGCATCTCGACCTGGGCAAAGGCGCCGCCCTTGCCGGGCTTCACGTGATCGACTTTGACAGCGGCCCACAGACCGCCGTTGTGTTCGAGAACATTGCCGGGGCGGATCTCGTTACCGTTGATTTTGGGCATGACAAAAATCCCTCTCGGGTGGTTGATGAACTGTTAACCGCCCCTATATCTGGCAGGGAGTCGGCTGGCAAGACAACGATATGTCGTGTGAGGGACCGGGGAGCCATGCAAATTGCGCATAAAAGATATGCGTATGAAGGCTATCCGAATCGTCACAATTCCGCCATAAGGAGCGCTACGCCGAAATTGCAATAGCAAGAACAAAAAGGAAGCACGATGCGAGATTTCGTTGACGGCACCGCATATAACAACGAGCAAGGCAACCGGGCACGCAAGCTGTTTGCGGCGGTGGTATTGGCTGCGCTGGACGATGCGATTGCTGATGACAAGAAATACGGTAACGGCCCCGAGCAGATCGCTCGGTGGGCACGGTCGCGCGACGGGCGCGAAGTGCTGAGCTGTGCAGGCATCGACCCGAACGAACGTGTGGTCGGCGGCCTGATGGAATTTGTGGGCCGGGGTGTCCGTACCTCTGTTGCACTGTCGCGCGAAGAGAGCGAACGCCGCAACGCGGCACAGGCCGAAGCGGCCTGATCAGACCTGCCAGTCTGACGGACAGTTAACCGTCAAAGAAAAGCGCGTCCTGGGGGGCGCGTTTTTTCTTTTGGCGATGGCGGTTTCATGGCGAAATCGGCCGCTCGCCGGGCTTTTCATGGCCCGAAAAATCCGCCATGGCTGACAGGTGACAGATCACACCAGCAACAGCGGGAAAGAGGCGGCCATGACAGCACGGGCCATCATGATCCAAGGCACCGGCAGCAATGTCGGCAAATCAATGATTGTCGCGGGGCTGGCGCGTGCCTTTGTGCGCCGGGGCCTGTCAGTGGCGCCATTCAAACCGCAGAACATGTCCAACAATGCCGCGGTCACCCCCGAGGGCGGTGAGATCGGCCGCGCGCAGGCGTTGCAGGCACGGGCCGCGATGCGCCCGCCTCATACCGATATGAACCCCGTGCTGCTGAAACCGGAGACGGAGACCGGCGCGCAGGTGATCGTACAGGGCAAGCGGCGCGGCACCCAGGCGGCAGGCTCCTTCATGCGCGACAAGACCGGCCTGCTGGAGGCCGCCTTGGAGAGCTTTCGCAGGTTGGCGGCGGATGTCGATCTGGTCCTGATCGAGGGCGCCGGATCCCCGGCGGAGACCAACCTGCGCCGGGGTGATATCGCCAATATGGGATTTGCCTGCGCGGCGGATGTGCCGGTGGTGCTGGTGGGCGACATTCACCGGGGCGGCGTGATTGCACAGATCGTCGGCACCCATACGGTGCTGGAGCCGCAGGATCTGGCGCGGATCAAGGGCTTTGCCGTCAACCGGTTCCGCGGCGACCGCAGCCTGTTTGATGCCGGTCGCGATGATATCGCCGCACGCACCGGCTGGCCGTCGCTGGGGGTGATCCCCTGGTTCTGGGAGGCCTGGAAACTGCCGGCCGAGGACATGATGGACATCGCCTCGCACCGGGGGGGCGCCTGCAAGATCGTGGTGCCGCAGCTGGAGCGGATGGCGAATTTCGACGACCTCGACCCGCTGGCAGCAGAGCCCAATGTCACGGTTGAGATCGTGCCCGCCGGGCGCGCCCTGCCCGGCGACGCGGATCTGGTTCTGATCCCCGGCAGCAAATCCACCATTGGCGATCTCACCTATCTGCGGGCGCAGGGCTGGGACATTGATATCCTGGCGCATTACCGGCGCGGCGGCCATGTGATGGGGCTCTGCGGCGGCTACCAGATGCTGGGGCAGACAATTGATGATCCTGATGGTGTCGATGGCCGACCGGGCAAGGTGGCCGGGCTGGGCCTGCTGGATGTGCATACCGTGATGGCGGGCGAAAAGCGGGTGACGCTGACCGAAGCGGTGACCCGCGACGGCAATCTGCCAGTCAGCGGTTACGAGATCCACATGGGCCGCACCGATGGCGCGGATTGCGCCCGCGCCTGGCTCAGCATTGAGGGCCGTCTGGAAGGGGCCGTATCGCCGGATGGGCGCGTGCGTGGCTCATATCTGCATGGTCTGTTCAGCTCGGATGCGTTCCGGGCGTCGGTCCTATCTGGTCTGGGGCATGAGAGCGTTGCAGGCTATGACGACGGAGTCGAGGCCACGCTGGATGCGCTGGCGGCCCATCTGGAGGACTGCATGGATCTGGACGCGCTGCTGGCGCTGGCCGAACCGGTCCGGGGCGCATAGGCGCGATGAGCGCAGCTATGGTGTCGCCAGAGACGCGCGCCAGTGGATCGGTTGGGATCTGATCAGAGCAGGTTCTGGGCCGACAGGGCGCGGTGGATCTCGCGGCGCACCAGTTTGCGGACGTTGCGGGTGATCCGCTCACCCAGGGCGCCCTGCAACTCCTCGCGGACGATTTCAGAGACCAGCTCGCGCAGGGCCTGTTCATCCAGAATGCCCTCGTCGGCGCTGAACCCCGCCAGCGCCTCCAGCGCGGTGTCGGTGACAGCGGTTTCGGCCAGATCGCGGTGATCGACGGGGGGACTGTCAGGGGCCTGCGCCGCAACTGCGCCCTCCGTGACCTCCTCCGTGATCTCTTCCGGGTCTTCGCTGACGGGCGTCTCCTGCGCCTCGCGGTGCGAGCTATCAGCCTCTATCCCCGTCTCCGGTTCTGCGATCTGATTCTCCTCCGGGGTCTCGGCCTGCGGTGCCGAAGCGGCCAGCTGAACCTCCTCAGCGGCCTCCGCGTCACTGTCCTGATCCTCCCAGGCGAGGGTCTCCAGATCGCTGCCGGCATAGGGCGTATCGCGGGAGCCATCCGGCTCCCAGAGCACGGGGCGGGCTGAGTTTGCAGCCTCCATCTCGGCCAGTTTCTGCACCACGGCGCCCACCTTCGGGTTCAGCTGGGCATGTGGTTTCACCACAACCGCTGGCGCCTCTGTCTCGGGCCGGCGTTCGGGTGCGTGTTCGGGCCTGTGCTCAGGTGCGTGGCCGGTGGTGGCGGCCGCCTGATAGAGCGTGGCAGAGGGGTCGGTCCAGGGCGCGTCGGCGCTGCGCGCAGCAGCAGCCGGTTGCGGCGCGGGCTTGGCCGCATCAGCGGCAGCCTTGGCGGCATCAGCGGCGGTTGCGGCGGCGATACCGTTGAAAAACGCCAGATCCTCATGGCCGGGATCATTGTCATGCAGCGCCAGCCCCTGCGCGATACGGTCCTGCGGCTCATCCCAGAACTCAATCGCATCAACGGCCATCAGCGCCTCGAAACGCGCCTTGCCGGATGTCGCGGCATCAGAGGCCTGCTGCGAAACCGGTGCGGTGTCCGCGTCCTTGGCATCCTGGGTGATCGGCCTGTCAGCCACGAATGTATCGGCAATCGGCGTATCGGCGATGGGCGCAAGCTTGCTCTCGGGGACGCGCAGGGCCGGTGTCAGAACCAACCGTGTTACCGGCTGGCTGCTGTTGGCGGTGTCCGTTTTCGGCTGCACGCCCGTGTTGCGGTGGATCCGCTGCGGCTGGGCGATCTGGGCGGCCAATGCCACCTCGCCCCCCTTGCCAAGCCGGGGATCAGCCGTGCGGCTGTCCTCGCTCACCAGACGGCGGATCGATGACAGGACGTCTTCAATTTCAGCTTGGGTAACCGGTTCGGACATTTTTGCTTATCACTCTCGCCTCTTGAGGCTGAGTGTAGCGATCTGTCCCGGTTCAGACAACCGTGTGAATTAAGCGGTTTTTAAGGAGGCCCGCCGCTGCGGACCTCCGGTCGAGCGCTCTGCGAGGTCTCAGTTCTTGCCCAGAGCGCGCATCACACGGTCCAGATCCTTGCTGCGCTGGCTGACATGGGCCGGCGCATCCTTGACCAGATTGTAGTAGAGCGTCGGATCGTAGATTTCGACAGCCAGACCAAGGTGTTCTGCGGTCAGAAGCCCCTGCGCCTGCAACAGCGCATAGGCCGCCAGCACCTGATTGGCGCGGGACTGCACGCGGTCGGTCTGGGCGTTCAGCAGCTCCTGCTCGGCTTCGAGCACGTCGAGCGTGGTTCGCGCGCCCAGCGTTGCCTCCTCGCGGACACCGTCAAAGGCGACCCGCGCGGCGCGGACGCGCTCATTCGAGGACACCAGGCTGGCGCGCGCGGTTTCCAGCGCCACAAAGGCCGCCGATACATCCTGTGTCACGCCGCGCTGGGTGGTGATCAGGGCACCGCGTTCGGCCTGAAGACGGGCAATGCTGGCACGGCGCGCCGAGGCCAGAGAGCCGCCGGAATAGAGCCGCTGTGACAGCGTCACGCTGGCGCCGGAGGTGTCGCGCGTCCCCGGCCCGCTGGCGTCAGAGGCATGGGTGGCATTGGCTCGCAATGTGACCGATGGCCCGAGGTTGCGGGTGTTGCTCTGCGAGGCGTAATCCGCAGCCTTTACCGCGTGTTGCTGCGACAGCAGGCTGGGGTGATTGCGCATCGCGATGGCTTCTGCCGATTGCAGCGAGGCCACGCGCTGCGGCAGCGGCGGCTGGCCGGCAATCGTCCCCGGCGCATTGCCAACAGCCTGAACATAGGTCGCACGGGCATTGCGCAGGTCGCCCTGGCTTTCGATCAGGCTGGCCTGCGCGCCGGCCACGCGGCTTTCGGCCAGAGCCACATCGGTCCGGGTGACTTCGCCCACTTCAAAGCGGTCATTGGCGGCGCGCAGTTCCTCGCGCAGCAGCCGCAGGTTGTTGCTGCGCAGCGCCACGGTCTCCTGTTGCAGCAGCACGTTCACATAGGCCTGGACGGCGGCAAAAAGCACCTGCTGTTCAACGTCGAGCAAGGCCTGCCGCGTCGCCAGAACGGTCTCCTGCGCGGCGAGCTGGCTGAGCCGGGAGACCCCGTTGTCAAACAGCAGCCAGCTGACATCAATACCGGTAGACAGGGTCGAATCATGGTTGGAGCTGGCAATGGTGCCGTTGCCATTGCGCACATACTGACGCTCTGCCCGGGCAACCCAGTCGACCACCGGACGCAGGCGCGCTACAGCGGCGGCAACGTTTTCGTCCTGCGCGCGCAGCAGAGCGCGGTTCTGTTCCAGCAGGCCGCTGGTCTTGTAGGCGCCGATCATCGCATCCGAGAGATTGTCGGCAGCAGCCTGTTTCGGAGCACCCAGCAGCAGTGCCGCGCTTCCTGCGAAGACGAAGGCCTTAACCAGGTTTGCCGTCAGTTTATTGCGCATCTTAAGCCTCTTGTGATCCGGCCTACCGACGCGGCAGTGCCGTTCTGCTCTCTCTGGCGCACAGGGGTCTCAGGCGCCGATCTGTCACGATCCGCCCGGACCAAGGTCAGCGCGGATCACCTGTGAACTCTCTGACGGATCAGAGAGCGAATTCTTCAACAGCCGCAAAACCGGGCAGCACTGGGGCACCCGCATTAAAGGCCAGACGCCAGGAGATCTGGCCGCCGGTCTTATAGCCGACTTTGACCTCTCCCAGCGGACCGGACATGAAGATTGCTGCCATCCGGCCGCTATCCTTCAGCTGATCCAGCAGCGCCTCCGGCAGGGTTTCCACCCCCCCCTCGACGATCATGACATCATAGGGGCCGTGTTCTGCGGCGCCCTCGACCAGCGCACCGGTGTGCACGATCGCATTGTCGGCGCCAACGGCCGACAGCTGGCCCTGCGCTTCGCTCGCCAGGGTCTCGTCTTCCTCGACGCCGATCACCATCTGCGCCACCCGCGCGATCACCGCGGTGGAATAGCCCAGACCGCAGGCCACATCGAGCACCAGCTCATCCGGCTGCACGTCAACCGCATCCAGGATCTTGCCCAGGGTGCGCGGCTCCAGCAGCACCCGACCGGGTCCGATATCCAGATTGCCATCGGCATAAGCCGCCTCGCGCTGCGCATCGGCAACAAAGGCTTCGCGCGGCACGGCCAGCATGGCTTCGATGATCGGGAACTTGGTGACATCCGACGGGCGGATCTGCGTGTCGACCATCATGCGGCGACGTTCGGCAAAGTCAGTCATATGCTAAACTCATCTGTTCAGTCAGTTGCTGTGGTTGTGCCACATCCGGGACAGGGCGGCAACGGGCGGGCGCGCATTTCTGCTGCGTTGTGGCGGGTGAGACGCCTATTTCTTTTTCACGAATTTGGTCAGGATGACGATGCGCTGCCCCTCGACCCGGCCTTCGATATGTTCGGGGTTGTCGGCAACAAGGGAGATATTGCGTACGGCGGTGCCACGTTTGGCGGTAAAGCCTGCGCCCTTCACCGGCAGATCCTTGATCAGCACCACGCTGTCGCCATGGGCCAGCGGCGCGCCATTGCTGTCGCGGTGGGCGCCGGGCTGAGGTGCCGCATCGACCCAGGCGCGCGTGTCCTCGTCAAGCCAGAGCTGATCGGAGAGATCCCGCGCCCAGTCCTGATCCGACAACCGCGCCAGCAGACGGGCCGCCAGCACCTGAACCGCAGGCGTTTCTGACCACATCGCCGAGGACAGGCAGCGCATATGTGCGGGATCCGGATCGCCCGTCACCTGCGCAGCGCAGGTCTGGCAGATGGCAACCTCGTCCAGCTGGCCCTCGGGGGCGCCAGCGACCTCATGGGTGACAAGCGGCGTTTCGGCGGCGCATAGGGCGCAGGACATCGGCAAAGCTCCTTCAGGACAGGGTTGCCCCTGCTTTAGGCGAGCGGACCGACAAAGAAAACCGCGAAAGAAAAGCGCCCGCGTGGAGGCGCGGGCGAGTTGGGATGCAGCACGGAGACCTGCTGCGGGTCCACAGGGGAACGGGGGTACTCGTAAACGCAAACTTGCGGAGGCGGGGGAATGCGGGCTCGGTTGGAGGTACCCGGCCTGCATTTCCGGCCTGCATCTCCGGCCTGTATCGCCGGCCTGTATCGCCGACGCTGGCGGCTAGCCTGCGCAGGAGGTGCAGAACGGCGTGGTCGGATGCTCGCGCAGGTGGCTGTCGGTGATGCGATCACCACAGATCTGGCAGTAGCCATAGGAGCCTTCGTCAAGCCGGGCCAGAGCGCAGTCGATATCCCGGCGCAGTTCCAGCCATTTGCGGCTGAGCAGCGCCTCCGACGGCTGCGCGACTGCCGGGCTGGCGCGGCGCGGCGTCATCGGTACGACGTTGCCCGCGGCATCCGCGAAAGCGGCGCCAACGGCAGGCAGGCCATTGCGAAGATGTGTCAGTATGTCTTTCTGAGCGGCGTGGTTCATTGAGAAATCCTCCCCGGATCGGTGACAGGTTGTGCTGACGAAAATTGATCGACCCGACTCAACCTATGCGGTTTTGACCGAAAGTGGTACTCACCGGATATGGGGGATGGGGTCGGCGCGGGCGACGGGCGGCCGGGGCGGCGGCGGTCGTGAAAATGCCGCCGATATATCGCCCCGCAAACCACTGGAACGCGCGCCGCGCGCTTGCTATCTGTTGGGCAAGATCGACCACGGGAGACATGCGATGATCCGAACCGCCCTGACCGCCCTCGCCCTGACGGGCGCGCTGTTTGGCCTGACCGCCTGCGAAACCACCAAAGGCGCCGGCCGCGACATTTCCAAAGCCGGCCAAGCCATCAGCGGCGCCGCACAGGACGTGCAGAACAGCTTCTGACGACGGGATGCGAAAGATGTGGAAACGCCCGGTTTGCCGCCGGGCGTTTTTGTTTGCTCTGCGGGGCCTCAGATGCCGAGCATCGCCTTGGCCTCGGCCAGGGTCTGAACCGAGGCGTCATGGTCGCCCGCGTCATGCAGGCTCTGCCCCTCGTCGCGCAGTTCCTGAACGGTTGCCAGATCCGCCTCCGACAGTTCGGTGCCAGCCGCCAGAGCCGCGTCGATGGCGGCAATGTCGGCGGGGCATTGTCCGGCCAGAAGCGGCGACGCCAGGAGGGTGATCGCGGCGGCCAAAGTCAGGTGTTTCATGGTGTTCTCCTCCCCAGATGAACGGGGTGTAGGATACCACGGAACGGGTGCGTTTTCAGCGGGTTGGTGCACAGAGGCTGCGGATGGGCGGAGAGTGGCGCACAAAGGTTTAGAGGGGAGCGGCGGTTGGCCGACAGCGTAGGGCAAGCCTGCCTGCATAATAGACATTGCCTGACATCAGATCAGCACGCGGAGGGCAGCGCCCGGCCCGGCGGGGTGGGAAGCGAAGCGCCCGCCCCGTGGGGGGCGGGACGGGCGCTGCCCGGCCTGCGGCCGGGCGGTGAGTCTGAATTTCTCTATGGACCTTTACAGTTTCATGGTGGAGCGTTTCCCCGTAATACAGTCAAAGCGAATCTCTCGATGGACATTGAAAGCCTTTCTGACTTTTTTGACGCGGTGAAAAAGGAACTATCCGAGCACAGTGGTCGGCAAGTCTTCTTTCGCGGTCATTCCAAGACTGATTACAAACTCGAGCCTTCCGTATTTCGGACGAAGAACTGGCGGGAAAGCGAACACCTTATGCTTCGTCAGATGCTTGCCGAGAACCCAAAGGACTTCGAAGGCGATAATTCAACTTTCGATAAGCTTGTTAGAGCACAACACTACGGTCTGCCAACTCGCCTATTAGACATCTCTACAAACCCTTTCGTTGCGTTGTATTTTGCTTGTTGTTCAAACAACTCTCACGATGGCAAAGTTCTGGTCATTAGTTCCTCTAAGCAGAGGCACAAGTATTTTGACAGTGACACAGTTAGCTTACTCTCAAACTTAGCGTTCTTGAAAAGATCTGAAAAAGATGAGCTACTCAGCTACGCCAAGTCCAACGTGCCCGAGAGAGCCATACAATCAGAGCGCGTCAAGCTTTATGAAAAATGTCCTTCACTGGATAAGTTGCTCCAAACCATTAGGGCTGAGAAAAATTTCTTTCGCTCACAAGCCGATCCCTTCGATCTTGCGTATGTCGTCTCAGTCACGCCAAGAAAGACACACGAACGAATAAAGGCCCAGGAAGGACAGTTCTTGCTCTTCGGCATGAATGAGAGCGACCAGGGAACCCATCTAGAGAACTTAAAAATAACGGAAATCGATATTTCTGAGTTTTATAAAAACATCTTGTTATCCGAGCTTGCACAGTTCGGGGTTTCCGAGAAGACGCTATTTCCTGAGATCGAAAAATCAGCGATACAAATTCGGCAACGATACAGCTAATCTGTAGGAGCGAAGGCGATCTACTCACAACACTAACTGCTTCTCTAAAATTCCCCAGAAGACAGCGCCTGCCCGTGGGGGCGGATCGGGCGCTGCCCGGCCTCTCGGCCGGGCGGGACTTTGGATGGGCCAGAAACAGAAAACGGGGCCGAAGCCCCGTGTTGAAACCGTTTGAATAGGTCTCGTTTCCGCCGCAGAACGCCGGGGTGCGGGCACGCAATTGGCTGCGCCAACCGCTTTCGCCCGCGCGCCCTCGGAAATGGTCAGCTTCAGCTGTCCATTTTGAGGGCGGAAATAAACGCCTCCTGGGGAATATCCACCTTGCCGAACTGGCGCATCTTCTTCTTGCCCGCTTTCTGCTTGTCCAGGAGCTTGCGCTTCCGGGTGGCGTCGCCGCCGTAGCATTTGGCGGTCACGTCCTTGCGCAGCGCCGAGAGGGTCTCGCGCGCGATCACCTTGCCGCCGATGGCGGCCTGGATCGGGATCTTGAACATGTGGCGCGGGATCAGGTCCTTGAGCTTTTCGCACATGGCGCGGCCCCGCAACTCGGCGCGGTCGCGGTGCACCATCATCGACAGCGCATCCACCGGCTCATCGTTGACCAGCACCGACATCTTGACCAGATTGTCCTCGCGGTAGCCGGTCATCTGGTAGTCGAAGGAGGCATAGCCCTTGGTCACCGATTTCAACCGGTCGTAAAAGTCGAACACCACCTCGTTGAGCGGCAGGTCATAGACCACCATGGCGCGGGAACCGGCGTAGGTCAGGTCTTCCTGAATGCCGCGACGGTCCTGGCAGAGCTTCAGCACATCGCCGAGGTATTCATCGGGCACCAGAATGGTCGCCTTGATGCGCGGCTCCTCAAGGTGGTCGACCTTGGACATATCGGGCATGTCGGCGGGGTTGTGCAGCTCGATCATCTCGCCCTCAACGCCTTCCTTGCCCTTCATATAGACATGGTAGACCACGGAGGGCGCGGTGGTGATCAGCTCGATATTATATTCGCGTTCGATCCGGTCGCGGATCACCTCAAGGTGCAACAGACCAAGGAAGCCGCAGCGGAAGCCAAAGCCGAGGGCCGCGGAGGTTTCCATTTCAAAGGAGAAGGACGCGTCATTCAGCGCCAGCTTGTCGATGGCGTCGCGCAGGTCTTCGAACTCGGAGGAATCCACCGGGAAGAGACCGCAGAACACCACGGGCTGTGCCGGTTTGAAGCCCGGCAGGGCGACCTCGGTGCCGTTGCGGTCATTGGTGATGGTGTCGCCGACGCGGGTGTCGCGCACCTGTTTGATGGACGCGGTGAGGAAGCCGATCTCGCCTGGTTCCAGCTGGTCCACCACCTGCATGGCCGGGCGGAACACGCCGATGCGGTCGACGTGATGCAGGGTGTTGTTCGACATGAACTTCACCCGCATGCCCTTTTTCAGCACGCCGTCCATGATGCGGACCAGAACGATCACACCGAGATAGGCGTCATACCAGCTGTCCACCAGCATCGCCTTCAGCGGCGCGTCGCGGGTTCCGGTTGGCGCGGGGAGTTTCTTCACGATGGCTTCGAGCGTCTCGCGGATGCCCTGCCCTGTCTTGGCGGAAACCCGGATCGCCTCGGAGGCGTCGATGCCGATCACATCCTCGATCTGTTCGGCGACGCGGTCACAGTCAGAGGCCGGCAGGTCGATCTTGTTCAGGACCGGCACGATTTCATGGTCGGCGTCCAGCGCGTGATAGACATTGGCCAGCGTCTGCGCCTCGACCCCTTGCGAGCTGTCGACCACCAGAAGCGAGCCTTCGACCGCGCGCATGGAACGGGAGACCTCATAGGCGAAATCGACGTGACCGGGGGTGTCGATCAGGTTCAGGACATAGGTCTCGCCATCATCGGCCTTGTAGTCGATGCGGACGGTGTTGGCCTTGATGGTGATGCCGCGCTCGCGCTCGATATCCATGGAGTCGAGCAGCTGCTCCTTCATATCGCGGTCCTCAACCGTTCCGGTCTCCTGAATGAGCCGGTCAGCGAGGGTGGATTTGCCATGGTCGATATGGGCGACGATGGAGAAATTGCGGATGTGAGCGAGGTCTGTCATGCAAGGGGATATGATTTGGTTTTAGGGTTTGGTCAAGGTGGATTGGAGGGTAGATTTGGACGATCATTTTTATCGCGTAGAGTTCCCTAAAGTGATCCGCAAGTTGGGCTAGGTCTCTTCCAGAAGCAGAAAGATCCTTTTGGGCCGCCATGTGCTGCGAAATCTGGGCTTACGGATGGCGGAATTCTCCGAGGGTTCTCCTGAACCTGACACCGATCTGCTGCGTATTCTGCGAGTTCTTCAGGGGTCCCAGCTCCCATCTTCGGAAGCAACTGAACTGTTCTCTGCTCCGTATACGCCCAATGATAGGCCAGAGGAAATTTCCCTAACAAAACGGAAGTCCCATACAGTGGCTTCGGTTCGCTTCTTTGGAGGCGGATCGTCACTTCACTTCCGGCAACCTGAAGGGCATCACAGCACGTTTACCAACGAGATGTCAGAATTGTTGCATTTGGCTGACCGAATTTTTTCGAGAGAAGTCAGAGACACTACCAAATCTACCAGTTTGAGCACCAAGCGCATCGTTGATGAGCGGAGCAACTCGCTGGCTTGGTAGGTGGTGGTGCAATTGCGGCAGGGGTCAATTTTGGCCCCAAGTTGCTTGAACTCGTAAAAATTGGCCTGCGCCTGCTCGGTGTTCTCTGAACAGGCCCCCGCCCAGTCCCAAGGCCAAACCGCGCCTGCCCTCCCCACACCGCCAAAACGCCGCAAATTCGTCTGGCCTCCTGCGGGCGCGTCGAAAATACGCTATACTGTGGCCATTCCGCGAGACGCGCGCCCCCGCTGCGGGGGATCCCACTGCTCAGGAGGACACCGAAATGGATGCCATCAGAACTGCCGAATATGCCCGAGCGCTCTATTCAGCGCATGGGGACAAGGCCGAGGCCGAAGTGGCGCAGAAAATGCGGCGTTGTCAGGAGGCTGGCAAAACCGCCGAGGCCGAGGACTGGAAGTCGGTCCGCCAGATGATCCTGTCCCTGCGCGGGCCAAATCAGTCCTGACC
The DNA here is from genome assembly GCF_048056175.1 of Phaeobacter sp. JH20_29. Lineage (NCBI taxonomy): Bacteria > Pseudomonadati > Pseudomonadota > Alphaproteobacteria > Rhodobacterales > Roseobacteraceae > Phaeobacter > Phaeobacter sp. JH20_29. The sequence goes on along the minus strand of NZ_JAYMWO010000022.1, from coordinate 116,572 downwards.
TGCGCCCGCTGGCCGCTCGGTCGAACAGCTGCCCGAACGGGGAGCCGGACTATCGGACAGGGCCGCATCGCCATAGCAGATCACCAGAGGGGTCGGCGCCCGATGGGCGCGGCGGCGGCTGGGCTGTGCCCGGGCCGCGGCGGAGGCCCTCTCGCCCGTTGGCGGGTTTCCGCCGAGGGCTAACCAGCTGTTTACCTAGATTGAAAGCCTCCGCCGCTTGCGTCATAGTCCCGGCACACGCGGGCATCAGACCCGTTCAGATCAGAGCACTTGCAGATTTCTAGGGACAATGAAGATGAAGCTACTGCTGACTGCCACGCTATGCGCTGTGATGATCACCGGTGCGATGCCTGCCCCCGTCGACGCCGGCGCCATCGAGAAGGCCTGCCGCCAGTCCAACCGCGCCGCAGCCTCGCCGTCACTCTGCCGCTGCATTCAGTCGGTGGCCAATGCCAGCCTCAACCGCAGCGAACGCAAGACCGTGTCGAAATGGTTCAGCGATCCGCATCAGGCCCAGGTCGTGCGCCAGTCGAGCCGCAGCTCGGACGAGCGGCTGTGGAAACGGTACAAATCCTTCGGTGAAAACGCAGCCCGGGTCTGTAGCTGATCCGCTGCGGCGGGGTGGGTTCATCACGTCCAACCCGGCGCCCGGATGACACCGGATGGCATCGGATAAGACGCCCCGCAGGCAGAGGCTATCACGGACCGCAGCTGAGCAGACGATGCGCATCGCCCCTCCCCTTTCCCATCGACGGGACGCAGAACGGCGCCCGCACCATCAGGCAGGACCGCAGATATGTTGATGAAAGGGGTGACGCTGCGCGGGCTTGAGGTGTTCGAAGCGCTGGCCAAGACCGGGTCGGTGGCACAGACGGCCGCGCTCACCGGGCTGAGCCAGCCTGCGGTCAGCCAGCAGCTGCGCAATCTGGAAAGCGCGCTGGGGGCGGAGCTGGTCAACCACGGCCGCCGTCCGATGGTGCTGACCCCGGCCGGGCGCAATTTCCTGGCGCGGACGGAGGCGGTGCTGACCGAGCTGCGTCTGGCGCAGAGCGAATTGAGCGTGGTTGACCTCAACCACCTGTCGACGCTGTCCATCGGTCTGATTGATGATTTCGACAATGATCTGACCCCGCGTCTGGCCACCACACTGGCCGAGAGCCTGGTCAACTGCCGTTTCAAGATGATCACCGCAGGCAGCCACGACATTCTGGACGCACTGGATGCGCGCGAGCTGCATATTGCCGTGGCGGCCACCTCAGGCGCGCTGCGCGAGGGGATCACCGAATACCCCTTGGTGCGCGATCCCTTCATGCTGGTGGCGCCGCGCGGGATGCTGCGCAAACCGGAGGCGGAGATGGATATCCTCAGCGCCCTGCCGTTTCTGCGCTATGAGAGCAGCCAGCTGATTTCGCAGCAGATCGAGGCCCATCTGGCGCGCCAGAAGCTGCTGTTTGAGGAACGGTTCGAAATCGGCTCGCATCTGTCGCTGATGGCGCTGGTGGCGCGGCGGATCGGCTGGGCGATCACCACGCCGCTGGGCTATATGCGGGCTGGCCGGTTCCATGATGAGATCGAGGCCTTTCCGCTGCCCTTTGGGGCGTTTTCGCGGCGAATTTCGCTGTTTTCCAGTGCCGATTGGGCCGACCGGGTGCCGCGCGACGTGGCGCAGACGATGCGGCGGCTGGTGCAGGGCCATATGATTGACCCTGCGGTGCACCGCCTGCCCTGGCTGGCCGGTGAGCTGAAGGTGCTGGAGGACTGAACCCGCCTTAGCGCAATGTTCTGGCCAGCCCGGCTGCGGCGGCTTCGATCAGATCGAGGCATCCGTCAAAGTCGCGGGTGTAATAGGGATCCGGCACGTGATCGGCGCCATGATCCGGGGCGTAATCGGTGAACAGCCTGACCGGCGTCGTGGCTCCCTCGGGGCGCAGCGCTTCGATATCGGCGAGATTGTCGCCATCCATTGCGATGATCAGATCAAAGCGGGCGAAATCCTGTGGTGTGAACTGACGCGCGCGCAGATCCGACAGATCAATCCCCCGCGCCCCGGCTGCGGCCTGCATGGCGCCATAGGGCGGCGCGCCCACATGGTAGCCTGCGGTGCCGGCGCTGTCGGTCCCGACCTGCGGGCAGAGCAGTCGAAACACGCCTTCGGCGGCGGGGGAGCGGCAGATATTGCCAAGACAGACAAAGAGAATGTTCTGCGTCACGGATGCGGCCCTTGCTGGATGCGCCGCGATTTGGCGCGAGGGGAGAGGCCCATGGTAACGCGCCCGCAGAAAAAGAAAATGGCCAGCCCAAGCGGCGGTCTGCGCGGGCTGGCCAAAAAAGGGCTGTGGTTTCAGATCAGACGGGCGATCAATGCGAGTGTTTCATCGCACCGTGATCTGCCTTGCGCTCCAGATCGACGGGCACGGTCACGGTGACCTCACCGGCCTTTTCGAACACGAGGGTAAGATCGACCGTATCGCCATGCTCCAGCGGTCTGGTCAGCCCCATCAGCATCACATGATCGCCGCCACGTTGCAGCATATGGGTGGCACCGGCAGCAACGGCAAAGCCCTCCTCGACGTGCAGCATCTGCATGACGCCGTTTTCGCCTTCCTTATGGGTGTGCAGCTGCACCAGCTTTGCGGCGTCGCTGTGGGCTGCGATCAGGCGGTCGTCGCTGTCGGAGGCGTTTTCGATCATCATAAAGGCAGCGCCGCTCTTGGCGGCTTTGGAGGAGACGCGGGCATAGCTGTCTGTCACGGTGATGTCGGCGGCAAAGGCGGCACCGGCAAAACAGATGGCAGCGACGCTGGCGGCAAAAGTGGTCTTGAAGGTCATTGGTCGTGATCCTTGATACGTAGGCTTTGGAATTCGGGTCTGGTGGAGCGCGCTCAGACCGCGCGCAGAGGCACCAGTTCCGGTGGACCACGGGCCCAGGCCGCCAGCCGCACCATGGGCAGGATCGCGGCGGATTCGCCCAGATCGCGCGTCAGCTGTCGCGGCAGGGTACTCTGCGCCGGAAGCGGCAGCGACAGCGCAAGATCGGCGGTGAAGGTCAGGCATTCGGGGCAGTCCATCGGCGGCGAGACCGGCTGGCCGTCGCTGTCGATATAGACCATCACCGGCCCGGTGCCGGTACAGATCACCATCTGCCCCGTAGCATCGCGCATACCCGCCTGCGCGCTGACGCCGGTGACGGCCATCAAAGCGATCAGGGCCAGAGCCAGATATGAACGCAGCAAGGTCATTGTGCCGCGAGATATGCGCCCGCGACCGCGCCGCTGCAAGCCGAAAAAGGGACGCAGGCAAAGCAGGCGAGACCGGCCAGCAGGCACACCAGTGGCACACATGAAAACGCCGCGCATGAGGGTCATGCACGGCGTTTCGAAATCTTGTCCCTGCCCGCTGCGGGGCCGGGTCTGGCGATCAGGCCTCGGCGGCTTGTGCCTTGGCGATCTCTTTCTTGACCTTCAGCGCTGCGGTGGACAGCTCTTCGTCCTTGGCTTTGGCCAGGAATGCGTCCAGACCACCACGGTGATCAACGGTGCGCAGAGCAGCCGCGGAGATGCGCAGCTTGATACCACGACCCAGAGTCTCGGACTGGAGGGTCACGTCGTTCAGGTTCGGCAGAAAGCGACGTTTGGTTTTGTTGTTGGCGTGGCTGACATTGTTGCCAGTCATCGGGCCTTTTCCGGTCAGTTCGCAACGGCGCGACATAGGTTCATCCTTCGTATCTGGGGCGCCCGTGGATCATTGTTCGAATCGAGCACCAAATTACAAGGGGCGCGGCCATTGGCTGCGCCCGAAAACTGGTTGGATGCGTTTAGGAGGAATCGCGTGCAGGGTCAAGCCATATGAAACGGATTTATGGGACAACCCGTGCACAACCTCCCAGCGGGCTGTTTCAGCACCCAAGGTCTGCGCCCTCATAGCCTGTCTGAGGCGCGGACTCCAGCGTTTATCACAGCATCTGCGCCTGCCGCAGTATCCACTCCCGGCAGCCGGTGCGGACCTCAACCGACGCCCAGCCCGGCCAGCAGATCCCGGGCCGCCGCCGCCGGCGTGATCTGCCCTGCCGCCACATCTTCGGAGAGTTCGGCCATGCGGCTCCGCGCCCAGGGGGTTTCCAGCCGTGCCAGCAGCGCCTGACGCACATCCTCGCCAAACCAGTAGCGGGCCTGTTCGGCGCGGCGGCGCTGCCAGTGGCCATTGGCGCGACGCCAGTCGGCCAGCGCCTGCATGTCGTCCCATGCGGTCTCCAGCCCGTCCCTTGTCGCGGCAGAGACCATCAGCGCCTTGGGGAAGCCATCGGGATCCTGCGGACGTTTGCGCAGCAGGCGCAGCGCCCCGGCATAATCGGCGCAGGTGCGGGTGGCGGCCGGTTTCAGATCGCCGTCGGCCTTGTTCACCAGAATGATGTCGGCCATTTCCATGATACCGCGTTTGACGCCCTGCAATTCGTCGCCCCCCGCCGGCGCAAGCAGCAAGAGAAACAGATCGGACATTTCCGAAACCACGGTTTCTGACTGCCCGACCCCGACGGTTTCGATCAGCACCACGTCAAAGCCCGCCGCCTCGCACAGCGCCACCGCTTCGCGCGAGCGGCGCCCAACGCCGCCCAGATGGGTCTGGCTTGGCGAGGGGCGGATAAAGGCGTTTTTTTCGCGGCTGAGATGTTCCATCCGGGTCTTGTCGCCCAGAATCGATCCGCCCGAACGGGTCGAGCTGGGATCAACCGCAAGCACCGCGACCCGCAGGCCTGCCGCGATCAGCATCATGCCGAAGCTTTCGATGAAGGTGGATTTCCCCACCCCCGGCGTGCCGGACAGGCCGATGCGCAGAGCCTGACGGTTTTCGCGGGCCAGACTGTCCAGCAGGCGGGTGGTGGCCTCGCGGTGGTCGGCGCGCCCGCTTTCCACCAGCGTGATCGCTCGGGCCAGGGCGCGGCGTTCGCCATTCAGGATCCGCGCGACCAGATCGTCGATATCCAGCGGCCCCCTGCGGTCTGCCGTTGTGCCGCCTGTTCCACCGGAATTGCCTGCTGCTGCCATGGTGGCCCTCTCCCCGCTCCTAGGTTTGGGCATTGATGGCGCAGCCGGGCGGCGCTTGTCCAGTGAACATCCGTCGCAGGAGGACAAAGCCGCTGCGCTCGGCGCTGGACCACGCCCGCGCCATTGGCGATAAGGCGGCATGACCAGATTGCCCATTGATGACGCCCTGCCCGAGTTGATCGCTGCCCTGCGCCGCCAGTCGCGTGCCGTGTTGCAGGCGCCACCGGGCGCGGGCAAGACCACGCGGGTGCCGCTGGCGATGCTGGAAGAGCAGCTCTGCGAGGGGCGGATCATCATGCTGGAGCCGCGCAGGCTGGCAGCGCGGGCCGCGGCGGAACGTATGGCCGACACGCTGGGCCAGCCGGTCGGCGCAACCGTCGGCTACCGGATCCGCGGCGAGGCCAAAGTCAGCGCCGAGACCCGGATCGAAGTGGTGACCGAGGGGATCCTGACCCGGATGCTGCAATCGGACCCTGATCTGCCCGGTATCGGCGCGGTGATCTTTGACGAATTCCACGAACGGTCGCTCAATGCCGATTTTGGTCTGGCGCTCTGTCTGGAGGTGGCCGGAGCGCTGCGCGACGATCTGATCCTGCTGGCGATGTCTGCCACATTGGATGCCGCACCCGTCGCGGAACTGATGGCGGCGCCGCTGATCACCTCCGAGGGGCGCAGCTATCCGGTTGAGACCCGCTGGCTGGACACCCCCCTGCCCGCCGACAGCCGCAGCGGAGGCGGTCCGAGGCGGCTGGATGCGCTGGTGGATCTGGTGCTGCGCGCCGAGGCGGAGACACGCCCGCCCGGATCCGGCGGCAAAGGCGGGTCCGAGGCCAAGGGTGGCGGCATTCTGGTGTTCCTCCCCGGCGAGGGCGAGATCCGCAAGGCCGCTGCCGCGCTGGCGAACCGGCTGCCGGGAGATTGCGTGGTGCGTCCGCTATATGGCGCGCTCCCCTTTGCCGAGCAGCGCGCGGCGATCCAGCCGGATCCTGTGGCGCGCAAAATCGTGCTCGCGACCTCGATCGCGGAAACCTCGCTCACCATTCAGGACATTCGCGTGGTGGTGGACATGGGGCTGGCGCGGCGCAGCCGGTTCGACCCCGGTTCCGGCATGTCGCGACTGGTGACCGAACGGGTGACCCGTGCCGAGGCTACCCAGCGGCAGGGCCGTGCGGGCCGTGTTGCAGCTGGTGTTGGGTATCGGTTGTGGACCAAGGGCGAGGATGGCGCGCTGGCCGCGTTTCCGCCGCCGGAGATTCAGGCCGCCGACCTTACCGCGCTGGCGTTGGAACTGGCGCTCTGGGGGGCGGATCCGGGCGATCTCCCGTTTCTGACGCCACCGCCAGATGGCGCCCTGCAGGAGGCGCGCGCCTTGTTGCGGATGCTCGGGGCGCTGGACGACGAGGGGCGGATCACCCCCCATGGCAAGGCGCTGGCCCGGCTGCCGCTGCACCCGCGCCTGGGGCATATGCTGGCGCGCTTTGGCGCTGATGCGGCACCGCTGGCGGCGCTGCTGGCGGAACGCGACCCGTTGCGCGGCGCGCCGGTGGATCTGGCGCTGCGGCTGGAGGCCCTGAGGGATGCCAAGGGGTTTCAGCGTCGCCGGAACTATCAGCTGAACCTCCCGACGCTGGAACGCGTAAAGGGCGAGACCAAGCGGCTGGCCCGGCAGGCGCGCAGTGGGGCATCCTCTGCGTCGGCAAGCGCTGCGGTGATGGCCGCCACCGCCTACCCCGACCGGATCGGCCAGCGCCGCAAGGGCGATGCGCCGCGCTACGTGCTGTCCGGTGGCAAGGGCGCGGTGTTGCCGCCCGAGGACAGTCTGGCGGCGACGCCGTTTCTGGTGGGCCTCGACAGCGATGGCAACCCGCGTGAGGCGCGGCTGCGGCTGGCCGCACCGATCACCCTGTCGGAGCTGCGCGCCGAATTTGCCGATCAGATCAAACCGCAGCTGACCTGCGCCTGGTCCAAACGCGACCGCCGGGTGGTGGCGCGTCGTCAGCAGTGTCTGGGCGCCATCGTGCTGGAGGATCACATCTGGAAGGATGTTCCGGCGGAGGCTGTGGCGACGGCGATGCTGGACGGCGTGCGCGAACTGGGCCTGCGGCTCAGCGGTGCGACGGCGCGGTTCGTGGCGCGGGTGCGATTGTTGCAGGCCGATGGCGAGGATCTGCCGGATTTCAGCGAAGAGGCTTTGCTGGCGACGCTGGAGGATTGGCTGCTGCCGATGCTGGACGGGGTGCGCAGCGCCGAGGACTGGAAACGCTTTGACCTGCTGCCTGCGCTGCGCGCGGCGCTCAGCTGGGAGCAGACGCAGAGGCTGGACCAGCTGGCGCCGCCGCATTTCACCACGCCGCTGGGGCGTCGGGTGCCGATTGATTATGCCGAGGAGATCCCGGAAATCTCCGTGCGCCTGCAAGAGATGTTCGGGGTCACCCACCACCCTACCGTGGGTGGCGTGGCGCTGAAGGTCTCGCTGCTGTCACCGGCGCAGCGGCCGATCCAGATCACCCGCGATCTGCCCGGTTTCTGGTCCGGCTCTTATGCCGATGTGCGCAAGGATATGCGCGCCCAATACCCCAAACACCCCTGGCCCGAGGACCCCACGCAGGCGGACCCGACCCTGCGCGCGAAACCCCGGAAATAGCCAAAACTGATGCCGGAACGCGTGATTTCCCCGCGAATTCACGGAATTTTGCGCCTCTTTGGCGCAAAAACCCGCCGTTTTGCAATCTCGGCCTCTTGAATTCCGGCCCCACCATGCCAAGATTGTTCCAAAGCAAAAATGTGCCGGGCATCCAAGCGCCGGCAGCAGAAAGCTGAGCAGCAATGAAGCATATGATGTCCAGTGCCTGGGAGGAGTACCTCCGGCCAATGTTTTTCCGCCCCAAACGGCTGCAAGTCGCCGCCATGTGCTATCGCGATGGTGCCGAGGGCCGAGAAGTGCTGATGATCACCAGCCGGGGCACCGGTCGCTGGATCGTCCCCAAAGGCTGGCCGATCAAGGGCAAGAACGGCCCGCAATCCGCGCTGCAGGAGGCCTGGGAAGAGGCCGGTGTGCGTGAGGCCCGGATCGAGGGTGAGCCGGTCGGCACCTACGAATATGTGAAATTGCAGGACAATGGCACGAAGGAAACCGTGCACACGCTGGTCTATACGGCAGAGGTCATTGAGCTGGCCAAGGATTACCCCGAACAATCCGAGCGGACCCGCAAATGGATGTCGCCGGCCGCCGCTGCGGATCTGGTGGCCGAGCCTGAATTGAGCGAATTACTGCGTCAATTGTAACAGTTCCGTGATGGAAATATGACAAACCCCTTGCATGACTGCAGAGGGGACGCTAGGCGCGTGCGCAACTTTTGAATCGGGATCGATACAATGAGCGACGCACCGCAGCGACCGCAGTGGAAGACACTGGACCGGGATCTTAACCGGATTTCTCAACTTGAACTGGCGACATCCTATGTGTCGCGCCCGCTGGTGGCCCCCGGCATCGCGCTGGTCTTTATCGCGCTGGCCGGCGTTGGCGCGGCGGTGTTCCTCGGCTCCACGCCCTCCAGCTTTGTGGTGATCGCGGCGGCGGCCTTCGGGGCCTATATGGCGCTGAACATCGGCGCCAATGATGTGGCCAACAACATGGGCCCGGCGGTGGGCGCCAACGCGCTGACCATGGGCGGCGCCATCGTGATTGCCGCCCTCGCCGAAAGCGCCGGTGCGCTGTTGGCAGGCGGCGATGTGGTCTCCACCATCTCCAAGGGCATCATTGATCCGGCAAGTGTTGCCAGCGCCGATGTGTTCATCTGGGCCATGATGGCGGCGCTGATTTCCTCGGCGCTCTGGGTGAACCTTGCGACATGGATTGGCGCGCCTGTCTCGACCACACATTCGGTTGTGGGCGGCGTCATGGGCGCTGGTATCGCAGCAGCCGGGTTCGGCGCCGTGAACTGGCCCACGATGAGCAAAATCGCTGCCAGCTGGGTGATCTCACCGGTGCTGGGCGGGCTGATTGCGGCCGGGTTCCTCGCCTTTATCAAGGCCAAGATCATCTATCAGGACGACAAGATCGCCGCTGCACGGCGCTGGGTTCCGGTACTGGTGGGCATCATGGCGGGGGCCTTTGCCTCTTATCTGGCGCTGAAGGGGCTGAAGAAGATCATCAAGATCGACCTGGAGATTGCGCTGCTGATCGGGGCCGCTGTCGGCGCGATGAGCTATGTGATCACCGCACCGCTGATCAAGCGCCAGTCGGAGGGGATGGAGAACCGCAACAAATCGCTGAAGGTGCTGTTTTCGATCCCGCTGGTGATCTCGGCTGCACTTCTGTCGTTTGCTCATGGTGCCAATGATGTGGCCAATGCGGTGGGGCCGCTGGCGGCGATCGTGCACACAACGGAATTTGGCGATATCGCCTCCAAAGTGGCGATTCCGACCTGGGTCATGGTGATCGGGGCCTTTGGCATCTCCTTTGGCCTGTTCCTCTTTGGTCCCAAGCTGATCCGCATGGTCGGCAGCCAGATCACCAAGCTCAATCCGATGCGCGCCTATTGCGTATCGCTGTCGGCCGCGATCACCGTGATCGTGGCCAGCTGGCTGGGCCTGCCGGTCTCCTCCACCCACATTGCGGTGGGGGCTGTGTTTGGCGTCGGTTTCTTCCGCGAATGGCATATGGAGCGCCGCCTGCGCAACAGCTCCGCCACCCAACCCGAAACCAAGCGGATTGCACCGGAAGAGCGCCGTCGCCGCAAACTGGTGCGCCGCAGCCATTTCATGACCATTGCTGCCGCATGGGTGATCACCGTGCCCGCCGCGGCACTGCTGTCGGGCTGCGTGTTCCTGGCGCTGACCGCGATCACCATGTGATTCCGGCCCTGGGCTAAAGTCCCGGCCCGAAGCCCCGGCCCGAAGCCTCGGCCTGAAATGGAAAAACCGCCGCATCCTGGCCGGATGCGGCGGTTTTTTGTTGGCCTATTCGCGGGCTGAGGCGAGTGGTTCAGGCCCCGAGGCAATAGCGCATGATCGCCTTTTGTGCGTGCAGGCGGTTTTCAGCCTCGTCAAAGATCACCGATTGCGGGCCATCCATCACGGCGGAGGTGACTTCCTCTTCGCGGTGGGCTGGCAGGCAGTGCATGAACAGCGCATCGGGTTTGGCATGGGCCATCAGCGCATCGTTCACCTGATAGCTGCGCAGCATATTGTGGCGGCGCTCCTTGGACGACTGGCTGTCGTGCATCGAGACCCAGGTGTCGGCCACCACCAGATCGGCGCCCTCGACCGCTTTCTGGGCGTCGCGCTCGATGATGACCTGCGAGCCTGCGTTGCGGGCGAGGCCGATGAACTCAGGCTCCGGGTCGAGCTGGGCCGGACCGGTGAAAGTGAAATCAAAGCCGAATTGTGCGGCCGCATGCAGGAAGGAGGCGCAGACATTGTTGCCGTCGCCGCACCAGACGACTTTCTTGCCCTTGATGGGGCCGCGATGCTCCTCATAGGTCAGCACATCGGCCATGATCTGGCAGGGGTGGGTGCGGTCGGTCAGCCCGTTGATCACCGGCACCGAGGCATATTCGGCCATTTCGGTCAGCACGGTTTCATCAAAGGTGCGGATCATGATCATATCGACATAGCGGCTGAGCACGCGGGCGGTGTCGGCGATGGTTTCGCCGTGGCCGAGCTGCATGTCGCTGCCCGACAGCACCATGGTCTGCCCGCCCATCTGCCGCACGCCCACATCAAAGGAGACGCGGGTCCGGGTCGAGGGTTTTTCGAAGATCAGCGCAACCATCCGGTCCTTCAGCGGCAGTTCATCGTCAAGGGCGGCCTTCGGGCGGCCCTGGCGGGCATCCTTGGTGATCCGGGCCTGGTCGATGATCCCGCGCAGATCGGCGGCATCGGTTTTGTGAATGTCGAGAAAGTGGTTCATGTCGGATATCGCTTTCGGTTGTCTTTGGAGGCGGCGGCACCGCATCCCTGGGCCGGTCAAGGCGGGGGCCAGCCCCCGCACCCCCGGAGTATTTCGGGAAAGATGACGGCTAGGCCTCGGCGCTGGCGGTCAGCGCGGTGGCGGCCTGATCGAGACGGGCGAAGGCCTCTCCAATGTCCTCATCGGTGAGGGTCAGCGGCGGCAGCAGGCGGATCACATTGTCGGCGGCCGGAACCGTGACCACCTCGGCCGCGTAGCCGGCATTGACCACGTCGATATTGGCCGCCACGCATTTCAGCCCCAGCATCAGGCCGGTGCCGCGCACCTCCTCGAAGACCTCGGGATGGGCGGCCACCAGCCCTTCGAGTTTCTGACGCAGGAGACCTGCCTTGCGGTTGACCTCGGCCAGAAAGGCAGGGTCGGAGACGTGATCCATCACCGCGCAGCCCACCGCACAGCCCAGCGGGTTGCCGCCATAGGTGGAGCCATGGGTGCCTGCGGTCATGCCGCTCGCAGCCTCCTCCGTGGCGAGCACTGCGCCCAGCGGGAAACCGCCGCCGATGCCCTTGGCCACCATCATGATGTCGGGGGTGATGCCTGCCCATTCATGGGCAAACAGCTTGCCGGTACGACCCACACCGCATTGCACCTCGTCGAGGATCAGCAGCAGGCCGTGATCGTCACAGATCTGACGCAGCGCCTTCAGCTCTGCATCCGGCACCGGGCGGATGCCGCCCTCGCCCTGCACCGGTTCGATCAGGATCGCGGCGGTCTTGTCGCTGATGGCATCGGTGACCGCATCGAGATCGCCGAAGGTGAGATGGACAAAGCCTGGCAGCATCGGGCCGAAGCCCTTGGTCATTTTTTCAGAGCCCGCGGCTGAGATGCCTGCGGCGGAGCGGCCATGGAAGGCACCGGAGAAGGTGATGATCTCCACCCGCTCGGGCTGATCGCTTTCATAGAAATACTTGCGCGCCATTTTCACGGCGAGTTCGCAGGCCTCGGTGCCGGAGTTGGTGAAGAACACGGTGTCGGCAAAGCTGTGCTCCACCAGCCGGTCGGCCAGCGCCTGCTGCTGCGGGATGTGGTAGAGGTTGGAGACATGCCAGAGGTTTTCGGCCTGTTCCGTCAGCGCCTTGACCAGAGCCGGATGGGCGTGGCCCAGCGCATTGACCGCAATGCCGGCGGCGAGGTCCAGAAAACGTCGCCCGTCAGCCTCGATCAGCCAGGCGCCCTCGCCCTTCACAAAGCTGAGCGGCGCGCGATTATAGGTTGGCAGAACGGAGGGGATCATCTGGATCTTCCTTTTGGGCATGATGGGCCAAGCAGTGACGCAGCCGGGCCGCAGGGTCAACGATTTTGGGCGTGATTCTTGAGGTCTTGAGGCATGCCGATGAGCTTTGATCAGGCACGCGGGATCGGGGCCGGTTACGCGCTTTGGCGTCGGCGTCGCAGCAGGGAGATATGTGCAGCGGTGATCATGACCGCGTCCATAACGGAGGTTCTGACAAAAGAAAAGACCATTTGTGAAGCCATATGCGACAAAGCGGCACCCCGGGGTGCCACAGTCGGCGCTCTTGCTCGGGGCCGGCCGCTTTGCCGGTGTTATGCGCGCCGCCAGCGGTCCAGCCGACCCATGCCGCGGGTGAAGGCCCAGGCCAGAATGCGCGGCATCCCCTTGGCTTCAAGCGCATCGACGCAGTGGGCCTGAAACTCGGCAAGGCTGGCACCGGGGTGCCGGAAGCTGCCGTTTTCATAACAGAGTGAACAATATGTCCCGCTGCGGCTGCCGTCCGCCTCGCTGCCGCCGCCCTCGGGATCCTTGCTGAGCGGCATTCCGCAGCTTTGACACTTGGGGCCCATGTCACACCTCTTGATCCGGTTTCACTTCCGGATTATGTTCAAAACCATGGAGTTGAGTCAATTGTTTTCAGGAAAGCCACAGAGTGCGGATCGGTGAACTGGCGCGGCTGAGCGGTGTCAGCCGTGACACGCTGCGATTTTACGAGCGTCAAGGGCTGATCCATTCGGCGCCGGGAGCGGAACCGACCAACAGCTACCGGGATTATCCTGAGGAGGCGCTGATCACGCTGGAGCAGATCGCCGATGCGCAGGCCGCGGGCATCAGCATTGCGGATCTTGCCATCCTGCTGAGCCAGCTGGAGGCGGCGGAGCCGGAGAGTTTCGATGGGGTTGCCTTTCTTGACAGCCGGATTGCCGAGGTCGAGGCCCGTATCCAGCGGGCGGAGCGGTTCCTGACCAGCCTGCGCCAGGCCCGCGATGCGCTAGAGGCGGCACCGTTTCGACGCTGAGCAATCCGTTTTGGCTTGCCAAGGCGGCACCGCTGGCGCATCGCTGGCCCATGCACCGGACCATATCGCCCAATCCCGCTCTTGCCGCCGTCTTCATCCTGGTGGCCACAGTTTTCATCGCAGGCACCACCCTGATCGCAAAGGCTTTGGGGACCGAGGCATCGGGTATGCCGCTGCATCCGCTTCAGATCAGTTTCGGGCGCTTTGCCTTTGCGTTTCTGGCGATCACGACCGTGGTCGCGCTGCGGCGACCCCGGTTCACCCGCCCGCATTGGGGGCTGCATCTCGGGCGCACCAGCTTTGGCTGGATGGGGGTGACGCTGATGTTTGCCTCGGTGGCCTATATCCCGCTGGCGGATGCCACCGCGATCACCTTTTTGAACCCGGTCTTTGCGATGCTGCTGGCGATTCCGCTGCTGGGAGAGCGGGTTGGTCCCTGGCGATGGGCGGCGGCGGCGATTGCGCTAGCGGGCGCGATGATCCTGTTGCGCCCGACCCCGGCGAGTTTTCAGCCCGCCAGCCTGCTGGCGCTGGCGGCGGCTGCGGTGATGGGGCTGGAGCTGATCTTTATCAAGCGGCTGGCCGGGCGCGAGCGGCCGTTGCAGATCCTGTGGGTCAACAATCTTCTGGGCACGGTGATTGCCTGTAGCGCGGTGGTCGCGGTCTGGCAGCCTCCCTCGGCAGAGCAATGGGCGCTGATGGCGGCGCTCGGCTGTATGATGGCCTGTGCTCAGGGCTGTTTCATCAACGGAATCGCGCGGGCGGATGCGTCATTTGTGGCGCCTTTCAGCTATGCGACGCTGATCTTTGCCACGCTCTATGATCTTGCGGTGTTTGCGGTGGTCCCGGATGCGGTCACCGTGCTGGGGGCGGTCATCATTCTGGCGGGCGCGGCGCTACTGGCCTGGCGCGAGGGGCGACAGCGCCCCCCGACCCTGCACGTGGATCCGGGCGCGCAGGCGGATCAGGATTTCAGCCGGTAACCGCTGCGCAGCATCAGCCAGGCCAATGTGCCGATGGCGAGGCTTGCGAGGCTACAGACCACAAGCCCGAGCACCGGCGAACTGTCGGAGGTGCCGATCACGCCGAATCGCACGCCGTCGATCAGGTAGAACACCGGATTGAGATGCGACAGCAGCCGCAGCACTGGTGGCAGCGACTGCACCGAGTAGAACGTGCCAGAGAGAAAGGCGAGCGGCGTCACGATGAAATTGGTGATCGCTGCCATCTGGTCGAACTTCTCGGCGAAGACCCCGGCAACAATGCCAAGCCCACCGAGGAATACCGCGCCCAGCACCACAAAGAGCAGCGCCACCAAAGGGTGTTCCGGCACCACGCCAAGCACCAGCATGAGGCCGGTGCCGATGCCGAGGGCCACCAGAACGCCCCGCGCGACCGCGCCGGCCAGATAGCCCAGCAGGATTTCAACCCCGGACAGCGGCGGCATCAGCGTGTCGACGATATTGCCCTGCACCTTGGTGATCACGATGGAGGAGGAGGTATTGGCAAAGGCATTTTGGATCACCGTCATCATCATGATGCCGGGGGCCAGAAATACGATGAAGGGCACGCCCATCACATCGCCCCGCCCCGGCCCGATGGCAATGTTGAAGATCATCAGGAACAGCGCGGCAGTGACCATTGGCGCCAGCAGGGTCTGGGTCCAGACCACCAGAAACCGGGTAACCTCGCGCCGTGCCAGGGTGCGCAGGCCAAGCCAGTTCACCCGCCCGAACCGGCGTTCTCCGAGGGCGATACCCGGTGAGACAGGTGACTCTGCCTGTGCTGCGGTCCCTGCCGGGGTCTGCGGTGTATCCTGTGCCATGTCCGACCTCTTTCACTCTGTGCGGGCCAATCCCCCACCGGTCCGGCGACCTCGGGGGTGGTCACGGCCTTCGTAACCGGTCGCAGGCGCGCGTCAACCCGTGCTGCGCCCTTTGCCGGGGCTGATCGTCGAGCCTGATGGATAGGCTTGTCGCCGCAGATGGCCCGGCAGACCCCTGACAAGCGCAAGACGCTCTTGTAACTCGGGGCGCAGTGATTAGAATAGGGGCTTGTTACGGAATTCGATGGCGGCCGCAGGTTCCTGGGGCCGCTTTTAGCTTGGAAAGGCAACAGATGTCCTGGACAGACGAGCGCGTCGAACTGCTCAAGAAAATGTGGGGCGAAGGGCAATCTGCAAGCCAGATCGCCAAGGAACTCGGCGGCGTGACCCGCAACGCCGTGATTGGCAAGGTGCATCGCCTGGGACTGTCCAACCGCAACAGCGGTACGGCCAAACCGGCAGCCGAGCCCAAGGAAAAGCCCGCCGCCGCGCCAAAGCCAGCGCCAGCCGCCGCCGCTGCGGCTCCGGCCAAGCCCAAGCCGCAGCCCAAGACCGAACCGGCCCGCCCGGTAACGCCCGAGCCTGCGGCCACCGGCGACGCCCGGAGCGCGACGCCTGCGCGCCGTCAGATCATCCCGGCCGGACAGCCGCTGCCGCCGCAGCCCTCGGCAAATGAGATCAGCCCAGAAGCGCTGGCCAAGGTCAATGAGATCGAGAAAAAGGCCAAGAAGCTGTCGCTGATGGAGCTGACCGAGCGGACCTGCAAATGGCCCGTAGGCGACCCCGCGACCGAAGATTTCTGGTTCTGTGGCCTGCCGGTCCAGCAGGGCAAACCCTATTGCGAAGCGCATGTTGGCGTGGCCTTCCAGCCGATGAGCGCGCGCCGCGACCGCAAACGCTGAACCGCCTGAAACCACCTGCCAGCTGGCCTTGGGTCTGAGCGGCAGGTTGTGTGATGTGAAACAGCGCCCCGGATGTCTCCGGGGCGCTGTTTTCATGCTTGGGGGGGAAGCGGTTCGAGGCCTCTCCCCCCCGCGCCCGCAGGCGGGCGATCAGATCGGATCAGCCTTTCTCCGGCGCCGAGGATGTGAAGTTGGGGATCACGCTCTTGGAGGCATCGGCGGGTTCGATTTCGGGCCAGTTGCCCTCGGCGAGGTTGATGTTGCCGGGAATATCCGCTTCCCAGAAGCCGACGACGTTCTTGGTGATGTTGAGATAGAGTTTGTCATCCACGATGCGCCAGAGGTTCGGGTTGCCCGGAACCTTGCCGCCCTTGGAAACGCCATAGGCACAGTGGCCATCATATTGCGGCGCGTAATACTCGGGGTTGGCAGCAAATTTATCGCGGTTCTCGGCGCTGGAGAAGGCGAAGGTGGCGCCGTTATGCTCAGCCGTGAAGGCGGCATTGCCGGGCACCGCTGCGGGCTGGGCGTTGCCGACAGGGTTCTGCGCCAGATCACGATAGGCCACCACATCGTAGCCCGAAACGGCAAAGCCGGTGTTGTCGACATATTGATCCCCGGCAAAGGCAGGCAGACCAAAGGAGGCAGCGGCCAGGGCGGCAAAGAGAATGCGTTTCATAGACTATCCTTTTCAAAGGCGCGGGCCATCGGACCCGACAGAAGCGGAACGCCGACCATCCGGGCCGGGCTGTTCAGACACTAGCCAGAGATCGCAGGCGATGCGAAGGGGGGCTCACGTCCCTGTGTCCAGTGCGGAGCCGCCGTGATCTGACGCGGGGATTTGTTACAACCGGCAGGCCGCAGCCCTCCCCGGTCAAGAAAAAGTGTATGCCGCAGACCTTCCAGTCATTGGAATTTTGCGCGACCTGATTATCTGTTGCAGGATACGGCGCGGCCCCCCTCCTGGAGGACGCTGCGCCACCATCACCTGATCCATTCAAAAACCCTTTCATAACAAGGCCAACAGATGAGTGACACAACCTATACCCCACCGAAAGTCTGGACCTGGGACCAGGAGAGCGGTGGCCGCTTTGCCTCGATCAACCGCCCGATCGCCGGTGCCACCCACGACAAGGAGCTGCCGGTCGGGAAACACCCCTATCAGCTTTATTCGCTGGCCACGCCCAATGGGGTGAAGGTCACGGTGATGCTGGAGGAGCTGCTGGCTGCAGGTCACAAGGGGGCTGAATATGACGCCTGGCTGATCAATATCGGCGAAGGCGACCAGTTCGGGTCCGGCTTTGTCGAGGTGAACCCCAATTCAAAGATCCCGGCGCTGATGGATCGCAGCGGCGACACGCCGGTGCGGGTGTTTGAATCCGGCTCGATCCTGGTGCATCTGGCGGAAAAATTCGATGCCTTCCTGCCAAAGTCCGGGGCCGCGCGCGCCGAGGTGATGAACTGGCTGTTCTGGCAGATGGGCAGCGCGCCGTATCTCGGCGGCGGCTTTGGCCATTTCTACGCCTATGCACCGGAAAAATACGAATACCCGATCAATCGCTTCTCGATGGAGGCCAAGCGTCAGCTGGATGTGCTGGACCGCCAGCTGGCCGAGACCCGTTTCATCGCCGGTGAGGATTACACCATCGCCGATATGGCGATCTGGGCCTGGTATGGTCAGCTGGTGCTCGGGCGGCTTTATGAGGCAGCGGAATTCCTGGATGTGGAAAGCTATACCCATGTGCTCCGCTGGGCCAAGGAGATCGATGCGCGTCCGGCCGTGTCCCGTGGCCGCATGGTGAACCGTGCCTTTGGCGAGTTGCACACCCAGCTGCGCGAACGCCATGATGCGTCGGATTTCGACACCAAGACGCAGGACAAACTGGAACCGGCAGAAGCCGACAGCTGACCGCGGGCGGGGTCGGCCCCGCCTGCCACCACGGCTAAAGACACTGGGCATCGCGATACCTAACGGCGTCGCGATGTTTCTGTCTGAGACCTGCCGCCCTAGCTGAGCCGGGGCGGATTTTCAGGATCCCGTCCGGGGGCGGAGGGCAGTTTCGGTTCTGCCGGTTGCGGCAGATCGAACCGCAGTCCCACCTGCGCCAGCCGCGCCGCCATCGCATCGCTGCTGGCAAAGAAACCCACATCCAGCGCACCCGCCTCAACCCCGGAGAAGGTCAGCGCCTCTCCGACCGCCTTGGCCAGCGCGGGCTGCGCGGCATCCCTGGCATCGACAAAGCCCAGCAGATGCCCCTGCCCGCCGCCGCGATAGTTCAGCCCGACCAGATAGGCGGCCTGAGCCAGCCCAACGGCGGTGGCCAGTTTGGTGTCCAGCGCGGTGACCAGCACTTCCGGCAGGCCTCCTGGGGCGGTGATCGCCTCGATTTCGGCGTCAACCTCGGCAGGCATCTGGCCGAGCGTCTCATGCAGCCAGGCCACCGCCTCGGCCGGGATCAGGATTGCCGAAGGTGCCACATCCAGGTTAACGCCAAGGCCGATATTTGCGCCTGCGCCCTGCCCTGCCAGCATCTGCACCACAACCCGCCCCGACAGCGCGGCATAGGGCACGATGCGACCGGCGAATTCCGCGAGCCGGTCCTCACGGTCAAAAACCAGCGCAAAGGTGCCCTCCTCCGTCTCGAACAGCTCGGGCGCGATACTGTCGCCCTCTGCCTCGCGGGCCAGCATCAGGAACAGCTCGCTATCAGCCAGCCGTTCGTAGAACCGCAGGCGGGCCGCGTCATCCTGCGGCGCGGCCAGCATCGCGGCATGGCTGGTGTCCAGAGGGGTGGCTTCGGTCATGTTATCAGCTCCTGAACCCGGGCGCGCAGGACCGGCAGCAGATCGGTCTCGAACCAGGGATTGCGTTTCAGCCATGCGGTATTGCGCCAGGACGGATGTGGCAAGGGGAAGTCCTGCGGCGCGTGGTCCCGCCAGCTCTCCACCCGCGCCTGAACCGGCTGTTTGCCACCCAGGTGATAGCTGTGGGCATAGGCCCCGACCAGCACACGCAGGTCGATATTGGGCAGGCTGGTGATCACCCGGTCGTGCCAGGTATTGCGACAGATGGCAGGCGGCGGCAGGTCGGCTTTCTTCGGCGAATAACCCGGAAAACAAAAGGCCATGGGCACAATGGCCACCAGCGACTGGTCGTAGAATTGCGCCTCACTCAGACCCAGCCACTCACGCAGGCGATCTCCGGAAGGATCGGTGAAGGGGCGGCCGCTGTCATGGACCCGCGCGCCGGGCGCCTGACCTGCGATCAGGATGCGGGCGGCGCTGTCGAACCAGGCGACCGGACGCGGGCTATGTCTGGTGCTGGTGGCGGCAAAACGCGCAGCACAAAGGCGGCAGGCGCGAATCTCCTGTCGCAGCTGATCAATTGTCGTCATATCCGACCCTGCCATCCACGCCTCAGGCCCCGTTTTTCGCCCCGCGTAACCGGCGTCCAGGGCCTCTGTCATCCGGCATCGACCGCCATCTTCCGATCAAAGCCCCGTCACTTGGTTAAGGGAGCGTTGCCAAAACCCGTAACAATTGGACATAATATGGTCCAAATAGCAGCCTATGTCGTTAACACAAATCTGTTAGTGCAGTCATAAGGCCGCCGGGATCCGCCTGGCGCATGATGAGGATCAGAGACCCCGAACGGGGCCGAGAGCAGCACCGGAACCCGCGATGCTTGAGTTTGAAAACGTGAGCAAGTCCTTCTGGACCGGCACCCAGCGCAAGGTGATCCTTGACCGGGTGTCCTTTCGCGTTGAACTTGGTAAATCCATGGGGGTGCTGGCGCCGAATGGCACCGGCAAGACCACATTGATCAATATGATGGCGGGGCTGGAAAAACCCGACGAGGGCGATATCCGCCGGGGCTGCCGGATTTCCTTCCCCCTCGGCTTCATGGGGGGCGTTATCAACCGCCTCTCGGCGATGGCCAATGCCCGCTATATCGCCAATCTCTATGGGCTGGATCCCGATTATGTTGAGGCCTACTGCCGCTGGCTCTGCGGTCTGGGGGAGTATTTCGACCAACCGGTCGGCACCTATTCCTCCGGGATGCGGGCGCGGTTCAGTTTTGCGCTGATGCTGGCGCTGGATTTTGATATCTTCCTCATCGACGAGGGGATGCCCAGCACCACAGATGTGGAGTTCAACAAGAAGGCCGGCGCCATCCTGCAGGAGCGGCTGGAAACCACCACCATCATCATGGTGTCGCACCAGCCCAAGACGCTGGAGAAATTCGTCCGCTCTGCGGCTGTTCTGGTTGATGGCCAGTTGCATATGTTTGAAACCTTGGAAGAAGCGAAACAGCTCTATGACTACCAAACCCAAGGCGAGTAAATTCCGCGTCCGCCGGAGCGGCACCACGGCAGCGCAGCCTGCCGCCGCGCGCCCCGTGCCACCACCGGGCGCCGCTCAGGCTGGCGCTGGCGCCCTGTCTGCGAGTGCAGCAAGCGCGGCGAGTGCGGCGAGAGCAGCAGCGGATAGCGCTACGGTCAAACCGACAGCCGCAGATGAGCCTGTCATCATCAAGGAACCCGCCGCCGCGCAATCCGGCAACGCGAAACCCGGCAAGCCGTCCACCAATCTGGATGACATCCGCAAGGAAGGGCTGACCGGCCGTCAATTGCGACTGGCGCGCCGCATCGCCCAGAAGAACAACCTGGCCGCCACCTCTGATTTCGACGCGGTCCGCCAGCTGCGACTAAAGGGCATCGATCCGTTCCAGCGCGCCAATATGCTGGAGCTTGTGGTCCAGCCCAACAAGGCCCAGCCGACGGGCAGCCCGCCTGCCCCGGGCGGCGTGCAACTGCCGCAGACAGTCCCCGTCGGCAAGATATCCCTGCCCGCCCAAGAGCTGAGCCCTGCGGAGCGGCGCAACCGGGAAATCAAGCAAATTCAGCGCGATATTGCGCGCCGCCGTCGCCGCCGGTTGCTTCTGCTGGGCGCGCGTCTTGCGTTTTTCGTCATGCTGCCCACGCTTCTTGCGGGATATTATTTCTACAGCGTCGCAACGCCGATGTATGCCGCGAAATCCGAGTTCCTCGTGCTCAAGGCTGACAGCGCAGGCAGTGGTGGCGGTCTTGGCGGGTTGCTCAGCGGCACCCAGTTTGCCACCAGCCAGGATTCGATCGCGGTCCAGAGCTATCTGCAATCGAAGGAGGCGATGCTGCGGCTGGACCGCGAGATCGGATTCAAGTCGCATTTCACCCAAGAGTGGATCGATCCGATCCAACGGCTGAACGACAACCCCACCAATGAGGAAGCCTATAAGACCTATTCGCGCCACGTGAAGATCGGTTACGACCCGACCGAAGGTGTGGTCCGCATGGAAGTCACCGCAGCCGATCCGCAGATCTCGGCGGAGTTTTCGCGCAAGCTGATCAGCTATGCGCAGGAAAAGGTGAACCAGCTGTCGGTGCAAAAACGCTCCGATCAGGTGGGGGATGCCGAAACCGCGCTGGAGATGGCCGAAGAAAAACGCCGCAATGCCCAGGAAACACTGGTGCGGCTGCAACAGCGCGGCACCGTGCTGGACCCCGAAGGCGTGATCATGTCGCTGCGTTCGCAGATCAGCACCTTTGAACTTCAGCGCCAGGAAAAGGAGCTGGAGCTGGCCGCCCTGCTGGACAATACCCGCCCCAATCAGGCCAAGGTGGATGGCGCGCGCGCCGATATCGCGCGGCTGAACAGCCTGATCCAGCGGCTAAACGATCGCATGATTGACGCCTCGGCCGGCGAAAACTCGCTTGCCAGCCTGACGGTGCAGATCCAGATGGCGCAGGCTGATCTGGCGACCCGCGATCTGATGCTGCAATCGGCGCTGCAACAGGTTGAACAGACCCGCATGGAGGCAAACCGCCAGGTGCGCTATCTCACCACGGCGGTAGAACCCGTTCCCAGCGAGGAAGCGACCTATCCCCGCCGATTTGAAAATACGATTTTGGCATTCCTGATCTTTTCCGGTATCTACCTGATGTGCTCGCTTACTGCGTCCATCCTCCGAGAACAGGTTTCGTCATAACGCCATGAAAAATATTTCCGTCGCCGATCTCAGCATCGGCAATGACCGCCCGCTGACCCTGATTGCAGGACCCTGCCAGCTGGAAAGCCTCGATCATGCCCGCATGATCGCAGGCCAGATGAAAGAGGCCTGCGCCAGATACGGTGCGCAATATGTGTTCAAGGCGTCCTACGACAAGGCCAACCGGACCTCGCTCTCCGGCAAACGCGGGCTGGGCGTCGATGAGGGGCTGAAGGTGCTTCAGACCATCGCCCGCGAATTTGATGTGCCGGTGCTGACCGATGTCCATACCGAGGCGCAATGCGCGGTGGCGGCTGAGGCCGTGGATATCCTGCAAATCCCGGCGTTTCTGTGCCGCCAGACCGATATGCTGCTGGCCGCAGGCAGGACCGGCAAGGCCGTGAACATCAAGAAGGGCCAGTTTCTGGCGCCTTGGGATATGGCCAATGTCGTCGCCAAGGTGGAAAGCACCGGCAATGAGAACATCCTTCTGACCGAGCGCGGCACCTCCTTTGGCTATAACACGCTGGTGGCTGACATGCGCTCGCTGCCGCAGATGGCGCAGGGCGGCTACCCGGTGGTGATGGACGCCACCCATTCGGTGCAACAGCCCGGCGGCAAGGGCGGCTCCACCGGTGGGCAGCGCGAATTTGCGCCGCTGATGGCGCGGGCAGCGGTATCGCTTGGCATTGCGGCGGTGTTCATCGAAACCCACGAAGACCCGGATAACGCGCCCAGCGATGGGCCCAACATGATCTACCTCGACCAGATGCCGAAGCTGATCGAGACGCTGATGCGTTTTGATGCCCTGGCCAAGGCCGATCCCATCCGCATCTGATTGACAAGAGAGCCGAGTGACATGACCAAACCCATCCCCGAGGTGCGCCCGAACACCTGGAGCTTTCTGCGCGATCCGATGATCACGCCCACCGGTTTTCGCGAATATGACGCGCGCTGGAAATACCCCGAGGAAATCAACCTGCCCGGCATGACTGCGCTGGGGCTGGGACTGGGCACGCAGATGCACAAGCGCGGCATCCCGCCGGTGATCGCCGTGGCCAATGACTATCGCGACTATTCCGTCGCCATCAAACAGGCGCTGATCATCGGCCTGATGCAGGCTGGCATCGAGGTGCGCGATATCGGCCCGGCGCTGTCGCCGATGGCGTATTTCGCGCAGTTCCATCTGGATGTGCCTGCCGTGGCCATGGTCACCGCCAGCCACAACCCCAACGGCTGGACCGGGGTCAAGATGGGATTTGAACGCCCGCTGACCCACGGCCCGGACGAAATGGGTGAGCTGCGCGATATCGTCCTGAATGGTGAGGGCGTGGCCCGTCCCGGCGGCTCGTATCAGTTTGTGGATGGCGTAAAAGAGGCCTATCTGGACGATCTGGTCGGGGATTTCAAAATGTCTCGCCCGCTGAAGGTGGTCTGCGCCACCGGCAACGGCACCGCCTCGGCCTTTGCGCCGGAGCTGTTTGAGCGCATGGGCGTTGAGGTGGTCGATAGCCACAACAGGCTGGATTACAGCTTTCCGAACTACAATCCCAATCCTGAAGCGATGGAAATGCTGCACGACATGTCCGCCAGCGTAAAAGCCTCGGGCGCTGACATGGCGCTTGGCTTTGATGGCGACGGCGATCGCTGCGGCGTGGTGGATGATGAGGGTGAGGAGATCTTTGCCGATAAGGTCGGCGTCATCATGGCGCGGGATCTGAGCAAGATTTACCCGAATGCGACCTTTGTCGCGGATGTGAAATCCACCGGGCTGTTTGCCTCCGACCCCGAGCTGAAGGCCAATGGCGTGACGGCGGACTACTGGAAAACCGGTCACAGCCACATGAAACGACGGGTGAAGGAGATCGGCGCGCTGGCAGGGTTCGAAAAATCCGGCCACTACTTCCTCGCCGAACCTGTGGGCCGGGGCTATGACTGCGGCATGCGGGTCGCGGTCGAGATCTGCAAGCTGATGGATCGCAACCCCGACAAGAGCATGTCAGACCTGAGGAAAGCACTGCCCAAGACCTGGGCGACGCCGACCATGTCGCCCTATTGTGCCGATACCGAGAAATATACCGTGCTGGAGCGGCTGGTGGAGAAACTGGTCGCCAAGGCCGAGGCGGGCGAGACGCTGGCAGACCGCCCCATCAAGGAAGTCGTCACCGTGAACGGTGCGCGTGTGATCCTGGATAACGGCTCCTGGGGGCTGGTGCGGGCATCCTCCAATACGCCGAACCTCGTTGTGGTCTGCGAAAGCAGCGAGAGCGAGGCCGAGTTGCGCCAGATCTTTGCCGAGATTGACGCGGTCATCCGCACCGAACCGCTGGTCGGGGACTACGATCAGACCTTTTGATCATTCCGGCAGCTGAGATAAAAACGCCCGCCATTGGCGGGCGTTCTTATGTTGTCGGCACTGTGGGAACTGGCCACTCGAATCTAGCGGCTGGATCAATCGCCGCCCAGAAGCCGCAACAGCTGATCCTTTGCCTCTTTCTCGATCCGGTCGCGGATGGCCTCATTGATGTCCTGCTCCGGCGCGATCTCTGTATCCAGCTCTTCGGCCAGCTTTTGGCGCAGGCGATCCTTGGCCTGTTGTTCCACCGCGTCGATTTCCGGCTCCAGCGCGCGTTTCAGATCCGGCCGAATCTTGGGATCGCTCCAGGGACCGGTGATCGCAACGGGGATCGACAGACGGGTGCTGCCGTCGCCGCGTTGCAGGCTCGGGGTGAACAGGTAGTCCAGATCCTGAGCCCCCAGCCCGATGCGGCCTTCTCCTTCGGCGCGCAACCCGCGCAGGCTCAACAGCAGATCCTGATTGAGCAGATTGCCGCCCTCGATCGTATAGCTGGCGGTCAGCCGGTCAAAGAGGGTGCTGCCGCCATTGCCGCTGCCGCTGCGCATCAGCTCTTCCAGATCGAAGCCGGTAAAGAACCCCTTGCCGACCTCCAGCCAACCTTTGCCGCTGAGCGAGGACATGATCTCTGCCACCGAATTGCCGACACCCAGATACTCAAGCTCGCCCAGCGCCTCACCATTGAGGCGGTCATAGCCCATGGTCTGCCCCAGCGCCTGTTCCAGCCGGATATCCTGAAAGCCCAGCTTACCGCCGACCGACAGCCCGTTGCGGTTGTTGACCACCAGCTGCCCCTGCAACTGACCGTCAAAGACCGTGGCGGGCTGGAATTTCAGAACCGCACGCGACCGGTCAAGGGTCAGGTCCAGCGAGCTGGGCCCAAGGCGGACAGATCCGGTCTCCACCTCCTGCACCTCCAGCGAAATCGCGGCATTGAGCGCGGCGAGCCAGCTGAAGTCCATCGGCGTGCGCGACCAGCCATCGCTGACCGGATCGTCACCATTGCCCGCAGCGGCGGCGGCCGGCAGATCGGCCTCTCCCGAGGGCAGCAGCGCCGACAGATCCAGCTGATCCCCGCTGAGCCGCGCCGTCACCATCGGCACATCGCCCAGCACCACGTCGGCAGCTCCGCGCAGCCTGTTGGCATCCGCCTCCAGCGTCAGATCCCGCAGCGCCAGCCGCCCGTCGGGGGTATAGGTGAGATCAGACCCGATGAGCCAGCTGTCCACCGCCGGGGTCTCGATCCCCTCTGCCGCACCAAGCACCGCAAGGCTGCGCGCCAGATCGGTGCTCTTGCCGGTCACCCGCCCGGTGGCGGCGCCATTGATATCCGCCCGCCCGTCAAAGCGCAGCTCCGTATCGTCAGCGCTAAGCGACGCCCCGACCGAGGCGACCTGACCCGCGAGGAAGGCCTCGAACGTGCCGATTTCGGCGGCGATCTGCACCGGCGCCCCAGCCGGGCGCAGCGTCACATCGGCGATCACGGTGCCCGTGGGATCAGGCCATTGCAGCGCCAGGTCGACCTGTTTCATCTCAATCAGGGTTTCGCCATGGGGAGCGTAGCGCAGGCTGGCGCCGGTGAGGGTCAGCGCCTCGATGCTGATCGGCAGGCTTTCCATCGTGCCGGAGGGGGCCGCCGGGGTCTCCACCGCACCGGATGCGAGTGGCTCAAGCACCCAGTTGCCGGTGCCATCCGCGCGGGTGCTGAGGTTCAGCTGCGGCAGGACAGCCGACAATTCGGTGATCCTGACCTGACCGCGCAGGAGATCCGCCGCCGCGACCCCAATGGTCAGCCGTTCCGCCGTCAGCATCGGCTCAGGCCCAGCCCATGGCGCGTTTGACAGCGCCACACGGTCTGCCTTCACTCCCAGCGTCGGCCAGAGCGTATATCCCACGCGCCCGCCAAAGGTGACCGTGCGACCGGTCTGCTTTTCGATCTGGGTTGCCGCCAGCTGGGCCAGCTTCTCCCCTGGCAGCAGTAACAACCCAGCCAGCAGCAGCACCAGCGCCACCACCAGCGCCGCAATGACCCGGATTATCAGCCTCATCACCCCACTCCTCTTGCCTTGCCCCCGTATTCCCCACGGGGTTTTGCGCAGCTTACCGCCTGCGCGCAGGGGTGCAATGCAGGAAGCCCCCGCGCAGCATCAAAGGTTTGCATGTTTGCATCAGAGGTTTATCGCAACCGGAACCGCTGGCGCAGGCCCAGACGCGCGAGGGCGACAGCGCAGGTCACAGCACGAAATCGCCCGCTCTTCGCGTCTCACTTGCGCTCGGGATCACTATGGCTGTTCCGCAGGTTACGGGCTCTGGCCTGCCACCTTCAACACAGGAAGCGCGATATGCACCGCCCCGCTGCACAGGTGGTGACGCTGAATACCCCTGTTTTCCTTGCCTCCTGCCGCAGTCCTGATATATGCGCGCGCATGACACAGACACCCGGTTCAGCCAACCCGCCCAGCCTCCGTCCCGACCTTGCCCCGGAACCGCAGTTCCGCGACAAACCCCGTGACGGCCAGCCGACCCTCGGCATGGTGTCGCTTGGCTGCCCAAAGGCGCTGGTCGACAGCGAGCGCATCTTGACCCGGCTGCGCGCCGAAGGCTACGGCATCTCGCCCGACTACGCGGGCGCGGACGCGGTGATCGTCAACACCTGCGGCTTCCTCGACAGCGCCAAGGCCGAAAGCCTGGAGGCGATCGGCGAGGCGCTGAAGGAAAACGGCAAGGTGATCGTCACCGGCTGCCTCGGCGCCGAGCCGGACTACATCCGCGAGCATCACCCGCGCATCCACGCGGTCACAGGCCCGCATCAGTATGAACAGGTGCTGGACGCGGTGCATTCCGCGGTGCCGCCCAGCCCGAACCCATATGTAGACCTCTTGCCCGCAACCGGCGTCCGGCTCACCCCGCGCCACTTCAGCTATCTGAAGATCTCCGAAGGCTGCAACCACAAGTGCAAGTTCTGCATCATCCCGGACATGCGCGGCAAACTGGCGTCGCGCCCGGTGCACGCGGTGCTGCGCGAGGCGGAAAAACTGGTCGAGGCCGGAGTGCGCGAACTCTTGGTGATCAGCCAGGACACCTCCGCCTATGGGCTCGACCGCAAGTATTCCGCGCATCCGTGGAAGGGCGCCGATGTGCGCAGCCATATCCTCGACCTCTCCCGCGAACTGGGCAGGCTGGCCCCGGCAGAGGACCTCTGGGTGCGGCTGCATTATGTCTACCCCTACCCGCATGTGCGCGAGCTGATCCCGCTGATGGCGGACCCTGAGAATGCGCTCTTGCCCTATCTGGACATCCCCTTCCAGCATGCCCACCCGGATGTGCTGCGCCGTATGGCGCGGCCCGCGGCGGCGGCCAAGACGCTGGACGAGATCAACGCCTGGCGCGCCATCTGCCCGGACATCACCCTGCGCTCCACCTTCATCGTCGGCTTCCCCGGCGAGACCGAGGCGGAGTTCCAGCACCTTCTGGACTGGATGGACGAGGCGCAGCTGGACCGGGTCGGCTGCTTCAAATACGAAAACGTCGACGGCGCGCGCTCCAACGATCTGCCGGACCATGTGCCGGAAGAAGTAAAGCAGGAGCGCTGGGAGCGGTTCATGGAGAAGGCCCAGGCGATCTCCGAGGCCAAGCTGGCGGCAAAGGTTGGCCAGACGATGCAGGTTATCGTGGACGACATCGACGAGGACGGCATCGCCACCTGCCGCACCAAGG
This sequence comes from Phaeobacter sp. JH20_29, assembly GCF_048056175.1. Classification (NCBI taxonomy): domain Bacteria; kingdom Pseudomonadati; phylum Pseudomonadota; class Alphaproteobacteria; order Rhodobacterales; family Roseobacteraceae; genus Phaeobacter; species Phaeobacter sp. JH20_29. The sequence continues at coordinate 88,476 of NZ_JAYMWO010000022.1, read as the reverse complement.
CCGACGCACCGGAGATCGACGGCAACCTGTTCATTGATGAGGGAACCGAGGGGTTGCAGGCTGGCGATCTGGTGACTGTCGAGGTGGACGAGGCCGGGGAGTATGACCTGTGGGGCGTTAGGAGGGCTTAGTCCCCCCGAACGCCGGGCAGCTATTGTGCCCGTAGCGCCTCTACCTCTGCTTCATCTTCGATTGATTGAACACTGACGTCCGTTTGTGTTTCCCGAATTCTTGGCGCAGGTTTCCTCCACGGAGACAGGTCTTGGCCAACCTCTCGATAGAATTTTGGAACGATGGTCTCAAGCTCTGCGATAAAATTTGTTTGCTGGGTAAATTTTGCTCCCAACCGCTTTGCAACGTAGATATGAAAACTGACAACTTGAAGCCCGTTTTTGTCTTTCTCGCAGCGGTCGGGATCGGCAACCAATTCCGTTAAGGGAAAATGGGTGTCTTCGCTGCGACCCGGCCAAGTCATGCGAACAAACAGATCGTCAGTGGCGTCGCTTCTCAATTGTCGCAGCAACCAATTCAAACGGGCTTTCGACGACTTCTTGTCCTCAGGCGCTCTGAGTGTCATTCCCGCTTCAATTGTCCGGCGGTTAAGATCTGCTACGACCTCCAGAGGTGCGGCAGCATTGGGGATGTCAAAGCAGATTTGTAATTGATGAGTTTCCCTCAGCTGGTTCAATTCGTCTTTATGGCGGTCTGTCGGATTTCTAGCGTGTTTTCTGTTCAGGCGCTCTTTTACGCTTGCCTCCGTCTGCCTGCTCAAGATCAAGGAAAGATCTTTCGTTTCCTGATGCCAGGCTTCCAATACGGCGACAGCCTCCGACGATTTTGCCAGTATCTTGCCACCCGCAGAGACCAGCTTGTTTAACTCTCCCCATTCCGGCGGCATTCGATCGAAACCACGAATACCCGCGCTTTCATGGGTCAGAAACCGCCTCAGCTCATTCAGCAGCACACGCTGATCATCGTCGGCCACGCCGTCATTGCTGATCAGCAAATCCACAGCCGTCAGAACAAACATCCATGACCAATGAAAAACAGGGATCTTAGAGCGGCTTTTGCGCACATCTTCTAGCGGATGGTTCGCAGGCAAGGTCGCAAACTGATTGGAAATTGTGATGACGCAGTCGATTCCGTTATCCTTGGCGAGGTTCCGATATTTTTCAATCTGCTCTGCTGTCAGCGGATTATTCCCAATCTTCGCCTCCACCATAGCGCGCCATTCGCGTGAGCCAGTTCTCACAATGATCAACCCATCAGGGCGGTCTTTGCCCCCACCTTCTTGGCCGTGAAAAACAACCTCGGTAAATGTCTCGACCGACGTTCGTTTTCCCGCTCTCTGCCCCAGAGAGGCCAGAAGCTCCGATGCAAGTTCCTCAACTTTCGAGAGGCAAGCGAGAAGAATTGAGGTTGTGCGGCCCTCTTTGGAGTTGTTGGACAGAACCGGGAAAAGGCGCGCAGGCTCTCCTTGTTTTAGATATTCTGGTCTGTCCATGGTGCCTCCAAGCCGCTCTCGTAATAAGGTGGTATTATCATTTTATACAATCCTGGAGTGATTTTGCACAACTTTAGATTTATTGCAAAGGTTGGATAGACCGCAGCAACATTACCCCTTGCCGCGTTGTTGGTTGGACGGGGTGGACCGGGATGGATTGTGGCGCGTGGAGTTTTTGTGCTGCCTGTGACCATCTGCCCTTCGTCCGGCGGCGCGGCGCCGCTATATCGTCAGGTATCAGTGTTCAGAAAAGAGGCACCCACCATGCCGACCCCTCAGGATGACAGCACGGAGGTTCTCTACAACGGGGAATGTCCGGTGTGCAGTATCGAGATCCGCCATTATGCCAATCTGGCGGAGCGGCGGGATTTGCCGCTTAGGTTTGATGATCTGAACTCGCAGGATCTGGCGCTGTGGGGCGTGGATGCCGATAGCGCGGCGCGACGGCTGCATGTGCGCCATCGGGGCGAGGTGCTGAGTGGCATCCCGGCGTTTCTGGTGCTTTGGGCGCAGATGCCGGGATATCGCTGGGTCGCACGGATCGTCGGGTTGCCCGGTCTGCGCCAGCTTGCATCGGCGGCATATGATCACCTTCTGGCGCCGACGCTCTATCGCTGGCACCGCCTGCGGCAGCGTCGCGGGTCGTAGCTGCGATACGTCAGTCGCGCAGCACCATCAGCTGATCGGCATTGCGGCAGCCGGACATCGGCGCCTGTGATCGCTCGCGGGTGGCAAGGAAGGCCTCGCAGTGCAGGGTCGCGTCGCAGCTGCGGCAGCGGGTGATCATCGCGGCCCAGTCCTCGGGAGGGATCCGGCCTGCGGCCAGCGCAGCGCTCAGCTCAACCCCCGCAGCCTGCCCCATCCGGGCCATCAGGCGCAGGTGATGGAGCGGATCGCCCAGCGGCCGCATCCTAGCGCTCCTGCTCTGTCTCCGCATCGTTCAGAAAGGCCAGCAGATCGCGGTTGCGGCAGAAATCCGGCGCGTCGGCGCCTGGGCGGCCCCCCTTCGCCAGCCAATTTCGGCAGGCACCGACGCCGCCGCAGCGGGTGCAGCGCAGCACCGCCTCGGCGATCTCGTCAAATCTCAACCGGCCCGAGATGGCTTCTTCCTGTAGGTCCAGCCCCACGGTTGTGGCCATGCTGTCGAAAAGATCGGCATGGGTCTTCAGGTTGTCCCTGCGGCTCTGATCGGTGTAGGTGGTCATCTCGGCGCCCTCGGAAATCATTCATTCTGAGGGCAGCTTAGCCATCTCCGGCGCATTGCGATTTGATGCAGGTCAAAAGGGCGCGCACCCGGCGGTCAGCTGCTCCCGGCCGGGTCGAGATAGGCGCGCACCGCGTCCTGAACCCGGCGAAACCGGTCGCCGCCCAGTTTCTTGCCGCCATACCAGCGGGTGACGATGATCAGGTGATCGCAGAGCCCCTCGCGCTCCATCATGCGCAGGATGACCATACCGGCGCCGCTTTCGCCGTCATCGGCCTTCAGCGCGCCGGTGGGCAGCTGCGCGGCCCAGGTGTTATGGGTCGCCTTGGCATAGGAGCGGTCGGATTTCAGCGCCGCCAGCACGGCGTCGATCTGCTCGCGGCTGGTGACCCGCGCACCGCTGACCGCATAGCGCGAGCCGCGATCGGTCAGCACGACGCCCAGCTGCCTCAGCGAGGCGACGGCTTGGTCCAGATCGCTCAATTCAGGTTATATTTCTGGATCGTCTGATTGACCACGCGCACCCGGTCCGGGTTGGCCGGATGTGTGCCCAGAAAGCGATCCCCCGGATCCGGCAGCCGGTTGAAGAAGCGCACCCCGATGCTGGGACGATACCCGGCCTTATGGGTGATGATGGTACCCAGCTCATCCGCTTCCAGCTCGAAATTCTTCGAATAGGTGCGCGCGCCGACCACCGCGCCAAGATCCTGGGCGCGGGCCACATCCGCCGCGCTGGCGCCAGAGACGCTGGCAAGTCCCGCCAGCAGAATCGAGCCTGCCACCGCGCTTTGTCGTTTGCGCGCCAGATGGCCGCGAATATGGTGGGCGGCCTCATGTGACATTACAAAGGCCAGCTCATCCCGATTGGCAATCTGCCCCAGCATCCGCTGGGTGAAGGTGATCACCGGACGCCCGGACCGGTCCTGGCTCTGATAGGCATTTGGCGGGGCATTGGGGTTGGGGTCGATGCGGATCAGGAAATCACAGTTCAGACCCGGCGCACGCGCCCGGCATTCCCGTTCAGAGACGGGCTCGACCACGCGGGTGACCGCCGCAAAGGCGCTGCGCCCCTCGGCCGGGGACAGGCCCTGAACCGGCGCGCCAGAGGGCCGCGCGGTGGGCGCAGACCCGGTGTCAACCACAACATCACAGGCCGCAAGACCCATGGTGATGGCACATCCCATCAACAGCAACACCCGACGCATGACATCTCCTTTGCTTTGTCTGTGCCATCTTATCGCGACAGCGGACCGAGGATCAATTGCATGAAGCTCCGGCGGCTGCAATCTGCTGCAAGATCACGTGATGCGACAAAGCCTTGTCAGCGGGGGCGGCCCGGTGGCAAGCTGGGGACATGTTTACCATTGAGCATGAATTCGACGCCACCGTCGTTACGCTCGTCGATGACGAGGCCACCCCGCTGATGGAAGATGTCTCCATCAATATTTTCACAGAATGCGTCACGGTCGAACAGCTGGACCCGCGCACCGACCGGGTTCAGACAATCACCCTGTCGCACAATCAGGTCCGCGATCTTGCTGCGGCGCTGGATCTGCCTGAGGGGGTCTATCGCTTTGCCCGCGATGATGAACCCGAGGCAAAGGGCTGAGATCCATCAGGAGCTGGTGAGGGCGGGCCCCATGGTTGGCGGCGCAGGCCCCGACCCGGAGACCTCAGGGGCGGTAGGCAAAGACCTTCTCCCGAGAGGTCGCGCCGCGCAGCAGTGTCAGCTGCGAGGGGGCAATACCCATCGCGCGGGCCAGCAGCAGCTGCACCGCAGCCGTGGCCTTGCCGTTCTCGGGCGCTGCCGTCACGGTGATCTTGAGCACACCCGCCTGCCCGCAGCTCTCCGCCCCGGCACGGATAACGGCGTTGCGCGACGCTTTTGGCGTGACGCGGACGGCAATCTCTGCACCGGCGATGGCCAGATGGCTGAGATCGGGGAGGTCTTTCTGCTTTGGCTTGCCCATAGCGGGGTGATCGCGCGGATTGCGGGCAAAATCCATAGACTTTGGCGCTACGACCGGGATATTTCCTGCCTCACACCTCATGTTTGGATCCGGCTGCGGTCCGTGCCTGTCCCCGCTCCGGGCAGGCCAGCTCTGCCAAATTCTCGGATCCCCCTTGAAATCCCGCGCCGCCCTGCCGACATGGGGCGATAGATGTAAAAAGGTTTCACATATGCCCCCTCGCAATGATGCAGCCCTGGCGTTTCTGTTGTCGCGCCGTTCCCGCCCGGCCAAGACGCTGGTGGCCCCGGCCCCAAGCCGCGAGGCGCTGATGCCGCTGTTGACCGCAGCCGCACGCACGCCCGATCACGGCAAGCTGGAGCCCTGGCGTTTCATCGTGATCGAGAAACCCGCGATGGCGCGGCTGGCAGAGCTGACCGGCAAGGCAGGCGAACGACTGGGCAAATCGGCCGAGGATATTGCCAAGGGCCGCAGCCAGTTTGAACTGGGGCAACTGGCGGTCGCCGTTGTGGAGATCCAGAAGGCCAGCCCGAAGATCCCGCCCATCGAGCAGACCTACTCCGCCGGGGCCGTCTGCCTGGCGCTGTTGAACGCGGCTCTTGCGGCCGGCTGGGGCGCCAACTGGCTGTCAGGCTGGGCCAGCCATGATCCCGAGTTCTGCGCCGAAGCCTTTGGCCTGCAGTCGCATGAGCGGATTGCGGGCCTGATCCATATCGCCACCGAAACCAACACACCGCCGGACCGCCCCCGCCCTGATCTGGCGACGCTGACCACCTGGATGGACCAATGATTCTGACAGATTTCTCAAAGGCGCTGAGCCAGATCGGCGATCCCCGCTTTCGCCGGGTTCTGTTTCTGGGCATTGGCCTGACCGTCGCGCTGCTGGTGCTGGCCTATGCGGCGTTTCTGGCATTGATCCAATGGCTGGTTGGCCCGGATGCGACGCTACCGCTGATCGGCCCGGTCACCTGGGTCGATGATCTTCTTTCGATCACCTCGCTGCTGCTGATGCTGGTGCTGTCGGCGTTCCTGATGGTGCCCGTGGCCTCGGCGATTACCTCGATGTTTCTGGATGAGGTCGCACAGGCGGTAGAAGATCGCCACTATCCCGGCCTGCCACCGGCGACCAAGACACCGTTCTGGGATGGCGTGCGCGATACCATCAATTTTCTCGGCGTTCTTGTCGTCGCCAATGTGCTGGCGCTGGTGCTTTACGTGATGCTTGCCCCCTTTGCGCTGTTTATCTTCTGGGGGCTGAACGGGTTCCTTCTGGGGCGGGAGTATTTCACCCTCGCCGCGGCTCGGCGCATTGGCCTGCCGGAAGCCAAACGGCTGCGGCGCAAGCATCTGGGCGCGGTCTGGATCGCCGGTGTGCTGATGGCCATGCCGCTGTCGATTCCGCTGGTGAACCTGCTTATCCCGATCATCGGGGCGGCGACCTTCACCCATCTCTTCCATCGGCTGACCCGGCACGAACTGTCGGCAGGCTGAGCCGCGCGGAGCAAACCGGGGCGGCAAACCGGAGGACAAACATAAAACAGGCGGACCCTTGCCCGCCTGTTATGATGCCAAAGATATGCTGCGCCAGGTTATTCGGGATCCGGCAGCCGGTCGAACCAGTCAAAATCATTCACCGTGATCCAGCCGCTAAGGATGATCGTTGCAACGATCGCCCAGATGACGGCAGCGGCAATGGTGGTGATCACGGCCTTCTGCTTTAGATAGTGATGCTCGGGCGCACCGGCGTGGGTGCCGGGCACGATCTCGCCAAGGTCGCCCTGCGTCTGAATGCGGATCGGGATCACGATCAGGAACGTCATGAACCAGATCACCGCATAGAGAACCAAACCGGATGTCACACCCATGATAGCTGTCCTTCTGAGACCCCCGCCCCACTGCGGAGGGTTAAGGGGCAGATAGCGTCAAACCTGTTCCAATTCCACCAGGCAGCCGTTGAAATCCTTCGGATGCAGGAAAAGAACCGGTTTGCCATGGGCGCCGATCTTGGGTTCGCCCGATCCAAGCACCCGCGCGCCTTCGGCCTTGAGCCGGTCGCGGGCCGCCAGGATATCATCCACCTCGTAGCAGATGTGGTGAATGCCCCCGGCCGGGTTCTTTTCCAGAAACCCCGCAATGGGAGAAGTGTCGCCCAGAGGGTAGAGCAGCTCGATCTTGGTATTGGGCAGTTCGATGAACACGACGGTGACGCCGTGATCGGGCTCATCCTGGGGGGCGCCGACCTTGGCGCCGAGGGTGTTGCGATACTGTGCCGAGGCGGCATCAAGGTCCGGTACGGCAATTGCGACGTGGTTGAGGCGGCCAATCATGGTGCGGTCTCCTGAGTGAACTGATTGCCAAGACTTATCAAAGAGCCATGGCCTGCGGACAAGTGCGCCAATCCGCGCGGCAGAATATTTCCTGCAATAACGCTTCGTTGCGTCGATTTTTGCGCGGTAATTCCATTCAACCCTAGGCTGCGACCTGGATGTTAACCAGCTGTTAGCCCCGTTTCCCTAGCGTTGAGTCGTATCCAGTCAGGAGCCTTAGTCATGGACGATTCGGAACTGTTTGCTGCTGCCCACCGCCTGCCCACCACCAAACGACCTTTGTTGGGGCTGACCATTCTTGTGGTGGAAGACAGTCGATACGCCTGCGAGGCGATGCGTCTGCTGTGCCTGCGCAGCGGTGCGCGAATCCGCCGGGCCGATTGTCTGAAATCCGCCCACCGGCATCTGAAGGTCTACCGCCCCTCGGTCGTTATTGCCGATCTCGGCCTGCCCGATGGGTCGGGCGCCGATCTGATCCGCTCCATGGCGGAGGCCTCGCCGCGTGTCGGCGTGATCCTCGGGATCTCCGGTGATGAAGCAGGTGAGGCGATGGCGATGGACGCCGGGGCCGATGGGTTTCTGGCAAAACCGATCACATCGCTCGCCGCATTCCAATCCGCGATCCTGTCGCGCCTGCCCGCCGAACGCCAGCTCTCCGGCCCCAACCAGCTGACCGATGAGGTGATCGAGCCGGATCTCCTCGCCTTTCAGGATGACATGTCCCATGCCGCAGAGGTGCTGAACGAAGCTGAGGAAGGGCAGACATTGGACTATGTTGCGCAGTTCCTTGGTGGTGTGGCCCGCAGCGTTGGCGACTCACATCTGGCAGGAGCCGCCGCAGATCTGGCCGATGCCCGCAGCAGCGGACGCCCCGTTGCCGCCATTGCCGCCCGTGTCGCCGGGCTGGTTCAGGAACGTCTGAAACAGAAAGTCGCCATCTGAGATGATCGAAATCGTTCTCATCGCCTCAACCACTTTGGGCATTGTCCTATATCTTCAGGCGCGGTTCTCGGCCCGTGAAATCCGCCGTAACCGCGACCGGACATTGGGATCGCTGGTCATCCTTGATCGCAGCGACCGCTGATCTGCCGCGCCACGGGATCACCTGATCCTGGCTGACAGGTCACCCCGTCCGCACCCTTGCTGACAGATCGTTGGGCGAGCATCCTTGCTGACAGGTAGCCCGGTCAGTCTATTGGATGACAGATCGCACGGTCGGTATCGCGGTCGGCAAATGCGCAGCACCCACATAGCGGCGCAAGGCGACAGATCGCGCGAGCCGACACACTCTCGGCCCCGCTCCCATTGATCGCTGACTGGCGGCCCACTGGCGGAGCCGCAAGCCGCCGCAGCGGTCAGCGCATCCCCGTCAGCGCCGCAGCACCCCCGGCTCAGCGCCCAGCTCGACGCCGGGAAAAACCACATCTGCAATCTGCTGGGCGTCGGTGCCGATCATACCGCGCATGATCCAGCCCATATGGGCCCGCACATCACCAGTGGGCATCAGATCACGGCGATCAAACAGCGCCGCCTCCTCAAGACCCGGCCACAGCCCGTGAACCCGGCCACCCCGGATCGCGCCACCGGCAAGCACCATCGCACCGCCGGTTCCGTGATCGGTGCCGCTGGTCCCGTTTTCGCGCACGGTGCGGCCAAATTCGGTCATCGCCACCACTGCGGTTTTGTCCCAGATCCCCGGCCCAAGATCGCGGTACAGTGTCAGAATGGTATCGGACAGGCGCCCCAGCGCCCGTGTGAGCGCGCCGGTCTGACGGTTGTGCGTATCCCAGCCGTTGATCGAGAAAGCCGCAATCCGGCTGTCACCGCGCAGCTGCTGGGCCGCATAGCTGGCAATCCGCTGATGTGGTCGGGATCGTGCCTTGGCCTGCCCCATGCTTCCCGTTGCCTCTGCGCTCCCGGCGCCGTCCGCATCCATGGGTGCGCTGTCGGCAAGGTCGAGCGCCTCTGCCAGAGCGGCATGAAACAGCGGATCCTGCTCCATCATCAGACCGGCCAGACGTTCGGCCTGCGGGCTGAGAGCCATTTCCGCATCCGGCGACCAGTCGGACACCGGGGCCACGCCCTGCAACAGTTTCATTTCCCCCTGCCCGATGGCAAAGGCGGTGCGCGCCTCGACACCGGGCGTGATCTGCAACAGCCGGTTCAGCCATCCGTCGCGGCGCTGGTGCAGCCCCGGCGTCCCGGCTTCCAGCAGATCCTGACCGTCAAAATGGCTGCGCTTGTCGCGATAAGGCGTTGATACCGCGTGAATAAACCCGAGCTGCTCCGCCCGCCACAACGGCATCAAGGGGGCAAGTCCCGGATGCAGGGAAAAATAGCCATCCAGATCGAGCCCGCCATTTTGCGGCCCTCCCCTGAGGCTCGACCGCAGGCCGGCATAGGCCGGATCACCATAGGGCTGGACCACATCGATGGCATCCATGCCGCCGCGCAGGATGATCACCACCAGCCGGCTGTCCCAGGGGGCCGCAGCAAAGCTCACGGGGGTCAGCAGCGGGCTTGCCGCCAGCGAACAGCCAATCAGACCGGAGCGGGCGAGGAAACCGCGCCGGGTCAGGCCAGAGGGGCGGGATGGGCCAGTGAACCCATGACGCGGTGTCTTGGTCATCTCGATCTCCCTCTCAACGCCGCTGAAAGGCGGGTGAGGCCAGGATCAGTCCTATCGCCTCCCGCTCGGTTTCGGCAGCTGTTGCGACGAACCGCAGCTGCGCGGTTTCCCGGCCGCCAAGGGCGCTTCGCAGCAGCTGAAGCGGCGCGGGCAATGGTCCCGGCCCCTGCGCCATCACCTGCGCCGGCACCGACATGCACCAGCGCAGCCGCTCCGCCAGAGCCTGCGGCGTGATCCAGGTTGCATCGGCCTCGGGCCAGCCGTCGGGACCGTTGGAGACCTCCCAGCGCTGGCCCATGCGCTGCATCGGACGCAGGAAGAACCGGTTGACCTGCGCCCGGCTCAGCCCGGTCAGCGCGGCAGCTGGCAACGCCAGCGCCCGACAGGCCGAGGCGAGATAGGCAAAGGGCGGTTTGACGTTTTCAAGGTCAGGTTGCCAGGCCGCCGGATGCTCCAGCAGCGCCGCATAGACCTGCGTCAGATCCCCCGATGTCGCCCGGTAGCGGGCCGCCAGATGGGCGACCAGTGCCGGGTCCGGCGTGTCACGGGTGAAATGCACCGCCAGTTTATGCGCCAGATGATCCGCCGTGGCCGGGTGGCGCGCCAGATCCCGCAGCGCCTGTTTGATCGCAGCCAGACCGGTGACCTCGGCATCGTAGCGCTTTCCCAATAGGGTCTCAGCCCCCGGCTCGGCCCATCCCGGCGCAAATTTGAAGCCCTCGGTGGTGTCGTAGATCATGCCGGTGAACAGCTCGGCCAGCTGGCGCACATCCCGTTGCGTATAAGGCCCGCCAACGCCGAGCGTGTGCAGTTCCAGCACTTCGCGCGCCAGATTCTCATTGAGCCCGACCACCCGCCCCTGACGCTGCGCGACCCGTTTGGCGCGGCGGCTGTTGGGGCCGGTGGACCGGTGCTGGTCCAGGTAATGCAACATCAGCGGGCTGGTCACAGCCGCAATCAGCAGATCCTCGAACCGCGCGGCAATATGCGGGCGGATCGACGTCTCGACATAGGGGGTGGCAGCGTAGCGCAGCGCGGCAATCTTGCCCTGCGCGGTGAAGTGATCCGCCCAGAACAGGGCAAGCCGTTCGCGAAACCCATGCGGCGTTGTCACGCAGCGCAGCAGCCGTCGAACGAACCAATCCGCCTGATGGTCCCGCATCAGGGCGCGCTGGTGTTTCAGATCCCTGTCGCGCATCTCGAAATCCGGGCTGCCAGCGGCCGCCTTGCGGGCGCGGCGGGCGGCGGAATAGGCCCGAGCATCCGCCAGCGCAGCGTCAAACCCTGGGATCGGCCAGGTCTGCGCCGCATGATCCGGGGCCTGAAGGTCAGCAAGCAGCCGCTCCGGCCCGGCGGCAGGGGCATGCAGCGGCGACAGGCCGCAGCCGAAACGGATCTCCGCCAATTCCCCGTCAAAGCGCATCGCTTTCCCCGCTCATGAGCTGTTGCAACCCGACAAGAGTAGGATATCGCGGCGCCGACACCAGCTGAATTTCCTCAGGCACGCAACTCTCTGCTCATGGGCGCACTGCGGGCCGCCAAGATCGCGCCACAACTCGACGGAGCTGCGATGCCCGCCGAATCAAAACAGGCCCGGACATCTGTCCGGGCCTGTTTCAGACTGACCTCCAGTGGTTACTGGTCCTGTGGAATCACCCGCAGCCCCAGCTCCATCAGCTGCTCGCTCAGCGGTTCCGACGGGGCCGACATCATCAGATCTTCGGCGCGCTGGTTCATCGGGAACATGATGACCTCGCGGATGTTGGCCTCGTCGGCCAAGAGCATTACCATGCGGTCGATACCGGCCGCGCAGCCACCGTGCGGCGGGGCGCCGTACTGGAAGGCGTTGACCATGCCGCCAAAGCGTTTTTCGACCTCTTCCTTGCCGTAGCCCGCGATTTCAAAGGCCTTGAACATGATCTCCGGCTTGTGGTTCCGGATCGCGCCGGAGACCAGCTCGTAGCCGTTGCAGGCGAGGTCGTACTGGTAGCCCTTCACGGCCAGCGGATCGGACAGCAGCGCGTCCATACCGCCCTGCGGCATCGAGAACGGGTTGTGCTCAAAGTCGATCTTGCCGGTTTCCTCGTCCTTCTCGTAGATCGGGAAATCGACGATCCAGGCAAAGGCAAAGCGGTCCTTGTCAATGAGGCCCAGCTCCTCGCCGATGACGGTGCGGGCCTTGCCCGCTACGCCTTCAAACGCCTTCGGCTTGCCGCCGAGGAAGAAGGCCGCGTCACCAACGCCCAAGCCCAGCTGCTGGCGGATCGCCTCAGTGCGCTCCGGCCCGATGTTCTTGGCCAGCGGGCCAGCCGCTTCCATCCCGTTGTCGCCGTCGCGCCAGAAAATATAGCCCATACCCGGCAGGCCTTCGCCCTGGGCAAACTTGTTCATCCGGTCGCAGAACTTGCGGGAGCCGCCGGTCGGTGCCGGGATCGCGCGCACTTCTGTGCCTTCGTTTTCCAAGAGATTTGCAAAGATCGCGAACCCAGACCCGCGGAAATGCTCGGAACAGTCCTGCATCTTGATCGGGTTCCTGAGGTCCGGCTTGTCGGTGCCGTACCATTTGGCGGCATCCTTGTAGGAGATCTGCGGCCAGTCATGCGCCGGGTCGACCTTGCGGCCGCCGCCGAATTCCTCGAACACGCCCGCCATCACCGGCGCGATGGTGTCGAACACATCCTGCTGGGTGACAAAGGACATTTCCATGTCGAGCTGGTAAAAATCCGCAGGCGAGCGGTCGGCGCGCGGGTCCTCGTCGCGGAAGCAGGGCGCGATCTGGAAATACTTGTCAAAGCCCGACACCATCATCAGCTGCTTGAACTGCTGCGGCGCCTGCGGCAGCGCATAGAATTTGCCCGGATGCAGGCGCGACGGCACCAGGAAGTCGCGCGCGCCCTCGGGGGAGGAGGCGGTGATGATCGGGGTCTGGTATTCGTTGAAGCCGATGTCCCACATGCGGTTGCGGATCGAACGGATCATGTTGGAGCGCAGCACCATGTTGCGCTGCATCTTCTCGCGGCGCAGGTCCAGGTAGCGGTAGCGCAGGCGGGTTTCCTCCGGGTATTCCTGCTCGCCGAACACCATCAGCGGCAGTTCCTCGGATTTGCCCAGCACCTCGATATCGCGGATAAAGACTTCGATCTCGCCGGTGGAGATTTTAGGGTTCACCAGGCTCTCATCACGGGCCATGACATTGCCGTCGATGCGGATACACCATTCGGAGCGGACCTTCTCGATCTCGGCAAAGACCGGGCTGTCCGGGTCGGCCATGACCTGGGTCACACCGTAATGGTCGCGCAGGTCGATGAACAACAACCCGCCATGGTCGCGGACGCGGTGGACCCAGCCCGACAGGCGGACGGTTTCACCGACGTTGGATTTGTTCAGTTCTGCGCAGGTATGGCTGCGATAGTCGTGCATGGGGTGACCTTTCATTATACCGGTCTCATGTCCGGGAGGGCCGTCAATCGGGAAATGCGCCAGAACGGCGCGGAATTCGTCCGGGGTGGTACACTAGGTTGCGACGCCGTTGTCAAGCAAACTGGGCGGATTCGGCAGCCGCGAGCCCCCAATAGTGCCTGTTGCGCGCCCGAGCGAGGGCCTCCCGCCCTCTACGGTCTCATCGCGGACGCGCTGAGACCTCCGACGTTGGGCCGGGCGCCGTGCCTCTGGCACGGCGTTGGTTGCGTTCTGCGGAACCGCAGCGCACCCAATGGTGCGCTGCCACGCCCAAAGGGCAAGGGCCCGCTGGCGTCAGCCAGAAGGGCGGCTTGTCCGCGGGAGCGCCCCCGTCACACCAGACGTGCCGGGATCAGCCCGCGCAGGGAATTGCCCATATGGATGGCCTTGGCACACCTGAGGTCCTCAAGACGCAGCACCGCCTCCGTGCATTCCTCCCGCTCCAGCATCACCTGCCGCAGGATACCCGGCAGCAGACCGCAGCTGAGCGGCGGCGTGATCACCTGCCCGTCCGGGCGGGTTACAAAGATATTGGTGATGGTGCCCTCGCAAACCTCGCCCTGCTCGTTCAGGAACAGGAGTTCATCCACGCCTTCCGGCAGCGCGGCCCGCGCGGCATCGTAGAGCGCGCGGCGGGTTGTCTTGTGCTGAAGCCACATGTCGTCCGCTTCCAGCCGAGTCTCCGCGACCCCCAGCCGCCATTCAGAAGGCGTGCCGCCCAGCGGAGCCGTGGTCAGCGCCAGTTGGCCAGCAGCATCCAGCGTCAGGCGGCAGCGCAGCGGCACCGTATCGGTGGCTTCCGCCAGAACCGCCTCCGCCCGCTTTGGATCGAAAGCGATCCCGAACAGGGCCGCGCTGCGCGCCATCCGGGCCAGATGCAGCCGCAGGTGACGAAAGCCCTGCCCCGGATGCCAGCCCAGCGTCTCGATCAGGCCGAAAGCGGGATCGTTCTGGAGGGTGTCACGCGGGCAAAGCGGGCTTTCCATAGGGCTTCCTCATATTCTGCATCTGCGGTGCTGTCCCAGACCACGCCACCGCCCACATTGAGCGTCGCGCGGCCCGCGTCCAGCATCAGCGTGCGGATTGCCACATTGAATTCTGCCCGGCCGTCCGGCGCCGCCCAGCCGATGGTGCCGCAATAGATGTCGCGCGCCCAGGGTTCCAGTTCCGCGAGGATTTCCATCGCGCGAATCTTGGGGGCGCCGGTGATGGAACCGCAGGGAAACAGCGCGGCAAAGATCTCCGCAAGCCCCGCGTCGGGCCGCAATCTGGCGCGGACGGTGGAGACCATCTGATGCACCGTGGCGTAGCTCTCTACCGCAAACAGCTCCGGTACATGCACAGACCCGGTCTCGGCGACGCGTGAGATATCGTTGCGCAAGAGGTCCACGATCATCAGGTTTTCGGCGCGGTTCTTCTCATCCTGGCGCAGAAAGTCGCGGCGGCGGGCATCCTCCAACGGATCGTCGCTGCGCGGCTGGGTGCCCTTCATCGGGCGGGTCTCGATGCCCCCTTCTGCATCGGTGCGGAAAAACAGCTCTGGCGAGCGTGACAACAGGTCCGGCAGCCCCTCCTGTTGGACCAAGGCACCGTGGCCGACGGCCTGTCTGGCCTGAAGCGCGGCATAGATGTCTTCGGATGTCCCATAAGCGTCGGCATCAATCGGGAAGGTCAGGTTGGCCTGATAGATATCGCCCTGGCCAATGTTGCGGTTCACCTCTGCGAAGGCTTCGGCGTAGCGGTCAAAAGTCCAGCGGGGGGTAATTCCTTCAAGACCAGCTTCGCTTTCCGCCTGCGGTCGGGTCCGGCCCCCAATGTTCTGCGCTCGCGGTTCCGCATAGACCCCAAAACAAATCAGCGGCAGCCGCCGCCCCGCAGGCATCCGGCCCGCCAGTTTTGGCTCCAGCGCATAGCCCAGCTCATAGGACGCATAGCCCGCCAGCCAATGGCCGGCGTCGCGCGCCGCATCCAGCGCCGCCAGCGCGGCAGGCACGTCTTCGGCCCGCTCTGCGCGGATCATGCGCAGCGGCGTTTCAAAACATGTCCCGGCCCCCATCGGCCCCTGATCAAAGCGAATCCGCACGTCAGCCTGCTCCGTCGTTATGACCTCTCCACATATATCCGTTCGCTATGCGAACAAAACCCACGGATGCGGCATTTCCAATTCGGTTTCCGATCCCCCTTGAACCTTTCGGTGCGGTCCCTATAACGCAGGACAATTTGGGCGCACGGGGGTGCCCATGACTCGCGCAAATCAGAGGGATTCAGGCCATGCCGAAAAGAACCGATATCCAATCGATCATGATCATTGGTGCGGGGCCGATCATCATCGGCCAAGCCTGTGAGTTTGACTACTCCGGCGCGCAGGCCTGCAAGGCGCTTCGTGAAGAGGGCTACCGGGTCATTCTGGTGAACTCCAACCCGGCAACGATCATGACCGATCCGGGTCTGGCGGATGCCACCTACATCGAGCCGATCACCCCGGAGGTGGTCGCCAAGATCATCGAAAAGGAACGTCCCGATGCGCTGCTGCCGACCATGGGGGGACAGACCGGTCTGAACACCGCACTGGCGCTGGAAGAGATGGGTGTGCTGGCGAAATTCAACGTCGAGATGATCGGCGCCAAGCGCGAAGCCATTGAAATGGCAGAAGACCGCAAGCTGTTCCGCGAAGCGATGGACCGGCTTGGACTGGAAAACCCCCGCGCCACAATCATCACCGCCCCGAAGAAAGCTAACGGCAGCGCGGACCTGGATGCAGGCGTGCAGATGGCGCTGGACGAGCTGGAAGACATTGGCCTGCCCGCGATCATCCGCCCGGCCTTTACCCTTGGTGGCACCGGCGGTGGCGTCGCCTATAACCGCGAAGATTACATCCATTTCTGCCGCTCCGGCATGGATGCCTCGCCGGTCAATCAGATCCTCGTGGACGAGAGCCTGCTGGGCTGGAAAGAATATGAAATGGAGGTGGTGCGCGACACCGCCGACAACGCGATTATCGTCTGCTCGATCGAGAATATCGACCCGATGGGCGTGCACACCGGTGATTCGATCACCGTGGCCCCGGCGCTGACGCTGACCGACAAAGAATACCAGATGATGCGCTCTGCCTCGATTGCGGTGCTGCGCGAAATCGGCGTGGAAACCGGCGGCTCCAACGTCCAATGGGCGGTGAACCCTGAGGATGGCCGCATGGTGGTGATCGAGATGAACCCGCGTGTGTCGCGGTCCTCGGCGCTGGCGTCCAAGGCAACCGGCTTCCCGATTGCCAAGATTGCGGCCAAGCTGGCGGTTGGCTTTACGCTGGATGAACTGGACAATGATATCACCGGCGTGACACCGGCGTCGTTTGAGCCGACGATCGACTATGTTGTGACCAAGATCCCGCGCTTTGCCTTCGAGAAATTCGCAGGCTCCGAGCCCTATCTGACCACGGCGATGAAATCCGTGGGTGAGACCATGGCCATTGGCCGCACGATCCACGAGAGCCTGCAAAAGGCGCTGGCGTCCATGGAGACCGGTCTGACCGGCTTTGACGAGGTTGCCATTCCCGGCGCCGAGGATGGCACCGATGGCAAGGCTGCGGTGATCAAGGCCATCAGCAAGCAGACCCCCGACCGGATGCGGACCATTGCCCAGGCGATGCGGCACGGGTTGTCGGATGATGAAATCCAGGCCGTCACCAAGTTCGATCCATGGTTCCTGGCCCGGATCCGCGAAATCGTGGAGGCCGAGGCCGAGATCCGCGCCGAGGGCCTGCCAAAGGATGAGCATGGGTTGCGCCGGGTCAAGATGCTGGGCTTTACCGATGCCCGCCTTGCGAAACTGACCGACAAGAGCGAGACCGAGGTGCGCCGCGCCCGCCGTGATCTGGGCGTCAAGGCCGTCTTCAAGCGGATCGACACCTGCGCCGCCGAATTTGAGGCCCAGACGCCTTATATGTATTCCACCTATGAGGCCCCGGCCTTTGGCGATGTGGAATGCGAGGCCCGGCCGAGCGACCGCAAGAAGGTTGTCATTCTGGGCGGTGGCCCAAACCGGATCGGCCAGGGGATCGAGTTCGATTACTGCTGCTGCCATGCCTGTTTCGCGCTGACCGACGCGGGCTTCGAGACCATCATGATCAACTGCAACCCGGAAACGGTGTCGACCGACTATGACACCTCGGACCGGCTGTATTTTGAACCGCTGACCTTTGAGCATGTGATGGAAATCCTCACCAAGGAGCAGGAAAACGGCACCCTGCACGGGGTGATCGTGCAGTTCGGCGGCCAGACCCCGCTGAAGCTGGCCAATGCGCTGGAAGAGGAAGGCATCCCGATCCTTGGCACCTCGCCCGACGCCATCGACCTGGCCGAGGACCGCGAGCGGTTCCAGGCGCTGGTCAACCAACTGGGGCTCAAGCAGCCGCATAACGGCATTGCCTCGACCGACGCGCAGGCGATTGAAATCGCGGCTGAAATCGGCTTCCCGCTGGTGATCCGCCCGTCCTATGTTCTGGGTGGCCGCGCGATGGAGATCGTGCGCGATATGGACCAGCTCAAGCGCTACATCGCCGAGGCGGTCGTGGTCTCCGGCGACAGCCCGGTTCTGCTCGACAGCTATCTCTCGGGCGCGGTGGAGCTGGATGTGGATGCGATTTGTGATGGCACCGACGTGCATGTCGCAGGCATCATGCAGCATATCGAAGAGGCCGGGGTTCACTCTGGGGACAGTGCCTGCTCGCTGCCGCCTTACTCGCTGTCCAAAGAGGTGATCGCCGAGGTCAAGACCCAGACCAACGCATTGGCCAAGGCGCTGAATGTGGTTGGCCTGATGAACATCCAGTTCGCGGTCAAACCTGACGCCGACGGCAATGACGTGATCTACCTGATCGAGGTCAACCCGCGGGCCTCGCGCACCGTGCCCTTTGTGGCGAAATCCACCGACAGCGCCATCGCCTCGATCGCGGCGCGTGTCATGGCGGGTGAGCCGCTGTCGAACTTCCCTAAGCGGCCGCCCTATGAGCCGGACGCAGGCTATGACGTCAACGTGCCGATGGCGGATCCGATGACCCTGGCCGACCCGGACATGCCGTGGTTCTCGGTCAAGGAGGCGGTGCTTCCCTTTGCCCGCTTCCCCGGCGTCGACACCATCCTCGGCCCCGAGATGCGCTCCACCGGCGAAGTCATGGGCTGGGACCGCAGCTTTGCCCGCGCCTTCCTGAAGGCGCAGATGGGGGCTGGCATGGTGCTGCCATCCTCGGGCCGGGCCTTTATCTCGATCAAGGATGCCGACAAGGGCACTTTGATGCTGGACGCCGCAAAAATCCTAGTGGAACAGGGCTTTACCCTGGTTGCCACACGCGGCACCCAGAGCTGGCTGGATGAGCACGGCGTGCCCTGCGAACTGGTCAACAAGGTCTATGAGGGGCGCCCTCATGTGGTGGATATGCTGAAGGACGGCAACGTCCAGCTGCTGATGAACACCACCGAAGGCGCGCAGGCGGTTGAAGACAGCAAGGAGATGCGGTCCGTCGCGCTCTATGACAAGATCCCCTATTTCACCACCGCAGCCGGTGCCAATGCCGCCGCCCGCGCGATCAAGGCGCAGGCAGAAGGTGACGTTGAAGTGAAGAGCTTGCAGGGCTGATCTGCCGAGGCTGGCAGAGATCGAACCTATTGGAAGGCCCCGGACCTGCGTCGGGGCCTTTTCTTTTGCCCTCGCCGCAACAGGCGGCCTGCTGGGAGGGCTGGGCAAAGGTTCGGACATAGGAAAACCCCGGAGCCGAGGCTCCGGGGTTTTTGGCTGATCAGGGATGGCCCGCCTCCTACAAACGCTTTTGTGGGAAACGGAGCGGAGGCCGGACAGCCCGTGCTCAGCCCGCGCGGCGCATCAGCGCACGCAGCGATCCATCAAATGGGGTGGCCAGTGAAACCCGTTTGCGACCCATCTGCGCCTTGGCAGAGATCACCGAGACCAGCCGCGGGGTGCCGCCCGGACGCATCTGCAACACTGGCGAGCCGGAGGCGCCATATTCGACACGGCAGGAGGTCACCAGCGTCGCGCTGCGGGTGGACAGGATCTGGCAGTCTTTTTCGCGGGCCGGTCGGGTGGCCTGGTTCACGGTATAGGACAGTACATCCACGCTTTCCCCCGGTGTCGGCGCAGCGGCAAGCACGAAGGGGCGGATCTCGCTGCCGGAGATCGGGCGGTCCAGACGCAGCACCGCAATATCGCTGCCCGCTGCGCTGTTGCTGGACCAGCTGTGACGATAGCCGGGATGAACAACAGCCTTCACCACACGGCGTGACGCCTTGGCCCGGCGGCCATTGAGGCCCGCCTCGAACTTGATATTGCGCGGGTTTACCGCCTGCCCGGTCTGCGGATTATAGAGACAATGTGCGGCGGTCAGCACCAGATTTGGCGCGATGAGGCTGCCGGTACACATATTGCGCCCGCCAATATTAAGCCGTCCGACAGCTTCCCAGCCCTCGACGGCGCGCACGCCTGCGGATTGCGCCTCGGCAGGGAGGCTAAAGGTTGTACTCGAAATAAAGGCGGCGGCGATAAGTCCGATAATGCGTTTCATGGTCCACTCCAGTTTTTCCCACATCGCCATCATCAGGGTCTGCTGGGGCTGGAATGCGGCTTGGAGTTGTAGGGAGCTGTCAGAAAGAGGTGCAGAATGTGACGTGATTAACATCCGGTTAACGCGGCCGATATTTGCGGCCATCACTGCGCCACATCTCTATATTTTCCTTAACCTTCCTGAACACTTTTAGAATAATTCCACTTAAACACATGAATAATTGTAACTTTTCCAGCAAGGAATTTGGTGCGTTTTTTCCTGTGTCTGCTGATGTCGCATCGGAATTTGGAAAGGAATCATCGGGATTGAGGCGGAATTGGGTCGGCCATTTCCCCAATTGAGGCGCCACCGGGCGACTCGCTCAATGCGCGAAACTCTTAAGGCAGATGTCTGCCCTCCGCCTCTGCCTTGCCCCTGCCCTGACGGGCTGCGGGGGCCGCGATGGCAGGGTTCTCCCGTGATACCTGACGCCACTGCACGCATCATGCGGACGACACTCTGTCAGCCGCACAGGGTCGCGCACAACCTGAGCGAGATCATTCGCATTGAAAAAGCCCCGGTTCTGCAACCGGGGATTTTTCAGAGTTCAGCGGGGCGGGATCAGGCTGCGGCAGCCTGTTCGCGCTTTTCATCGCGGGCAAAGAAGATCAGGTAGAACACCGGCGCGGCCACCAGCGTGAGGATCGTGGCAAAGGCCAGCCCCCCCATGATGGTGATCGCCATCGACACGAAAAACGCGTCGGTCAGCAGCGGCACCATGCCAAGGATGGTTGTCACCGCCGCCAGCATCACCGGGCGCAGACGCGACACCGATGCCTCGACGATGGCCTCCCGCAGGGGTTTGCCCTCGGCCCGGACCAGATCGATTTCCTCAACCAGCACGATGCCGTTCTTGATCAGCATGCCAGAGAGGCTGAGCAGGCCCAGAAGCGCCGTGAAGGTAAAGGGCATACCGGTGCCAAGCAGACCAATCACCACCCCGTTGACCGACATCGGCACCAGCAGCCAGATGATAATCGGCTGACGGATCGCGTTGAACAGAAGTACCGAGATAAGAACCATGATCAGGATCGTCACCGGGAGCTGCTTGCCGAGGCTGGCATTGGCATCGGCTGAGTTCTCATGCTCGCCACCCCACTCCATGGTGTAGCCGGTCGGCAGCGACATCGCCTCGATGCTGTCCTTCACCTGGGCAAAGACGGTGGCTGCGGTCAGATCCGCCCGGATATCGGCACCAACGGTCAAGGTCGGCACCCGGTCCCGACGATGCACGAGGGTGTTCTCCACCACCACATCGACCCCGTCGACCATCTGCTCAAGCGGGATGAATTTGCCCGCCGCCTCTGAGAACACCAGCTGGTCCATCAAATTATAGGAGCTGTCGGCAGGTCGGCGCAGGACGATGGGGATCAGGCGGTCCCGCTCCCGGAACACGCCGGTGCGCAGACCGTCGGTCGAGAATTGCAGCGCATCAGCGATGGCATCGCGCGACACACCGGCTGTCTGTGCCCGATCGGTGGCATAGATCGGCTTCAGTGTGATCTCCTGCTCGCGCCAGTCCTGACGCACACTCAGGATGTCCTGCGACGCCTCTTGCAGCCGTTGCATGGCCTCGTCGCCCAGCTGGCGCAGCACGCGCGGATCAGGGCCGGCGAAACGGACCTCGATAGGCGCCCCCCCACCGGGGCCAAAGACCAGCCGCTTGGTGCGGAATTCGCCTTCGGGGAAGCGTCCCTGGCCGAAGTCCTCCAGATCCGCCTGCAGAGCCGGGATGCCCTCAAGGCTCGTTGCGCGGATGATCAGATGGCCATAGCTGGGGTTCGGGTCTTCGGAATCATAGGTCAGCATGAAGCGCGTGGCCCCCTGCCCGACAAAGGTCGCGACCGTCTCTACATCGTCCCGTTCGGCCAGCCAGTCCTCAAACACACGCATATGCTCGGAGGTTGTCGCAATCGACGTACCCTGCGGCAGCTTGTAATGCACAAAGAACAGCGGCGTGTTGGAGTTGGGGAAGAACTGCTGTTTCACCTGACCAAAACCGATGAAGCACAGCACCGTGATCGCAAACAGACCCGGCACCACAAGCCAGCGCAGCCGCAGGGACAGGCGCAGGATATTGCCATAGGTGCGGAACAAGAGGCCGGAATAGGCATCCTGATCGTCGCCGGTACCCTGTTTGAAAAAATAATGCCCCAGCAGCGGCGTCGCGGTCAGCGCCAGCAGCCAGCTGAGCAACAGCGAAATCCCGATCACCGCAAAGAGCGAGAACATGAATTCACCGGTTGAATCCGGGCTGAGACCAATCCCCGCAAAGGCCATGATCCCGATCACCGTCGCGCCCAGCAGCGGGATCTGGGTTTTCGATGCAGCCTCATGCGCGGCCTCGCGTGAGGTCCGGCCCCGGGCCATGGAGATCTGCATCCCCTCGGCCACGACGATGGCATTGTCCACCAGCATCCCCATCGCAATGATCAGCGCCCCGAGCGAGATCCGTTCCATTTCGATGGCGAAGATATTCATGAACATCAATGTGCCAACTACCGTCAGCAGCAGGGTGGCGCCGACAACAACAGCCGCGCGCCACCCCATGAAGACCGCCAGCACGATGACAACGATACTGACCGACATCGCGAGGTTCACGAGAAAGGCATTGGAGGCCTCGTCTACGACCACATGCTGCTGATAGATTGGCTTCAGCTCCACACCATAGGGGATCTGTGTGCTCAGCTCCGCCAGCCGTGCATCAACCCGCTGGCCGACCTCAACGATGTTTTCAGTCGCAAGGCCCGCAACCCCCATGGTAAAGGCCTCGACGCCGTCAAAACGAATGATCTGCGAGGGATCATCGAGGCGGCCGCGATGCACATCCGCCATATCGATGATATTGATGACCTCCCCCTGAGAGCCAATCGTCAGCCCGGCGATTTCCGTCACCGAGTCCGAGCCTTCCGGCGCGCTGATGCGTGTCTGGGCAGGCCCGTTGTCGACCTGACCGGCAGAGCGGACGGAATTGGCGGTGGCCAATGCGTTCGAAACCGCGCCAATCGGGATATTCTGGTTGACGGTAATCGCCATCTTCGGCTCGACAAAGATCGCCTCTTCCGGCAGGCCCGCGATTTCGACGTCGGCGACGCCATCAACGGCAAGAAGCTCTCGGCGCAGGAATGTCGCCAGCTGGTGGCGTTCGGCATCCGTGAAGCCTTCGGCGGTAACGGCGTAGAAGACCCCGAACACATCACCGAAACCATCGTTCACAAAAGGGTCGCTGACGCCGTCGGGCAGGTTCCGCGCCGCGTCTTCGACCTCTTTGCGCAGCTTGGTCCAGAGGCCCGGCAGTTCGGTGCCGTCAAAGGTGTCCTGCATTTCGACATCGATGCGCGACAGGCCCGGCTGGTTCATCGAGGTGATCTGCTTCACCTCCCCCATCTTCTGGATCGCTGATTCCAGTGGCTCTGACACTTCCAGCGCCACCTGCTCGGCGCTGGCGCCGGGGTATTGGGTAATGACCACAGCCTGTTTGATGGTGAAGGCCGGATCTTCGAGCCGCCCGAGGTTCAGGAACCCCCAGATACCGCCAAACAGGGCGGCCAGCATGATGATCCACGTATAAAGCGGCCGATTGATCGACCCGCGTGCAATATCCATCTGATCCGCCCTCAGTTGGTGAAGCCGGTGAAGCGACGCACGGCCGCCCCGTCAGCAAGCGCGCTGCCACCGGTCAGCACGATTTCTTCGCCACCGTTCAGCCCCGAGACGATCTCGATCTGGCCGCCGTCGGTGGCCGAGGTTTCGACCCTGGTCCAGGTGACGGTGCCCTCATCCGCGCCCTTGGGTGTAAATAGCATCACCCCGGTGTCGCCGTTGGCGGCGGGCACGATGGCGGTTGGCGGGACCACAATCGCAGACATTCCGGTATCTACGGTCACCCGCACAGAGGTCGAGGCCCCGGGGAAAATCTGGCGGTCCTCGGGCGGGTCAAGACGGAAGGTCACGCGATAGGTCTGGCCAACGCTGCTGGCCTCGGCGTCGAACTCAAGGATTTCCAGCGGGTAGGTCTTGTCGCTGCCGGGGAAGCTTGCCGTGATGGTCAGCGCGTCATTGTCCTCGCCTTGCTGGAACAGAACCTCGGGCACATCGACCTCGATATGCAGCTCCGACATGTCGTGCAGGCGCACAATCGGGCTGCCGGCGCTGACGGTGCTGAACAGGGCGACCTCACGGCTGGACACCAGGGCATCAAATGGCGCGTTCAGCGTTGCATGTTCCAGCGCATAATCGGCATCCCTGAGCGCAATGCGGGCCAGTCCGGCCTGGGTTTCGGCATCGTCGATGGAGACCTGGCTGACCGTGCCGGTCAGCTTTTCCAGCCGCGTGACGGTTCGGTCCGCCTGCTCTTTTTGCAGCTGGGCCTGTCCCAGTTTCAGCTCGAACGGCTCCAGATCCAACTCCGCGACCAGAGCCCCCTTTGGCAGGAAAGCCCCCTCAGTGACAGGGAATTTCACAACCTGTCCGCCGACCTGAAACGCCAGATCCACCGTCTCTTTTGCCGCGACCTGACCGAAGAACTCGCGCTGGATCGGCACCGCGCCTGAGCGTGTTTCCATCAGTTTCACGGGTTTCAGGACGTTCTGGGCCAGTGTTGGCGTGGCCACCAGTAGCAACGCGGCGACCCCGGCGATGACTCTCGAACTCAGCTGCATGGGTTACTCCTTCCGACGCGGCTTCGCGTCCGCTTTAATGACTGTGTCATGAATCTTGGCCGACAAGGCCGCAAATTGTTTGATTTCCTCCGGGTCCAAACCCGAAATACGTTGGAACAGATCCGTCATCGCCTCGACCAGATACTGGCGTTTGGCGGCGCCGTCGGGGGTGAGCGACAACAACCAGGCGCGCCTGTCCTGCGGATCCCTGCTGCGGCGGATCAGACCCTGCCGTTCCAGCCGGTCGGCGGCCGTGGTCACCGACGAAGGCACCGTCTGCAACATCCGCGCCAGCTCTCCCATCCGGCAAGGCGTGCCCAGACGCACCAGCACATGGCATTCCATCCGGCTCAGGTCTGGCAGGTCAACGGTGTCTTCGATGCAGGCGTCGATGCGCCAATAGAGCGCAAAGACACCCAGCATGGCGCAGACCTCCGGGCAGGTCTCAGCCTGATTGCCGTCCGTCGCGGTATCGCCGTCAGTTTGGGTGTCGCTGTCGTTGCCGGTTTGTCGAATCATACCACCATCGCCTTCATCGCGCATATACTTCAAATTTCGAACCATTCAAGGAGGGAAGCATTTTATTCATATCAACAATGCTCCGGGACGCCCTGATCAGGTTGACGTAGGGGCTGCGCCCGTAACGCCAAGGGCCTTGCCCTTGACCTCACTGGGGGAAGATGCCCAGATATGCAGCACTTTTGAAAACCACCCGAAGGTCCAGCTCATGTATACACCCGCCATCACCGGCACGGGCGTCTTTACGCCGTCACAGACGATCACAAACGCCGAGCTGGTCACAGCCTTCAATGCCTATGCCGATAAGGTCAATGCCGAGAACGCAGAGGCGATTGCAGCGGGTGAGATGGATCCTCTGGCGCATTCCTCCGAAGACTTCATCCTGAAGGCCTCCGGTATCGAACAGCGCTACGTGATGGACAAGAGCGGTATTCTTGATCCTGAGGTGATGCACCCGCTGCTGCGTCAGCGCAACGATGACGAGCCATCCATCATGGCCGAAATGGCACTGGATGCCGCCAAGAAAGCACTGAAACAGGCCGGCAAGACTGCGGCGGATGTCGACGCCGTCATCTGTGCGGCCTCCAATATGGAACGCGCCTATCCGGCGCTGGCAATCGAAATTCAGGATCTTCTTGGCATCGAAGGCTTTGCCTTTGACATGAATGTCGCCTGTTCCTCCGCCACCTTTGGGATTCAGGCGGCTGCCGATATGGTGCGCTCCGGCTCCATTCGGTCGGCGCTGGTGGTCAATCCCGAGATCTGCTCCGGCCATCTTGAGTGGCGCGACCGCGATTGCCATTTCATCTTTGGCGATGTGGCAACGGCCACCCTGATCGAGCGCAGCGAAGACGCCAGCGTCCCGCATTTCGAAATCCTGTCGACCCGCTGCGCCACCAGCTTTTCCAACAATATCCGCAACAACAATGGCTATCTGCGCCGGTCGCGCCCGGATGGGGTCGCAGATCGTCGGGACATGCAGTTCATGCAGAACGGGCGCAAGGTCTTCAAGGAAGTGCTGCCGATGGTCAGCCAGCATATTGCGGATCACATGGAGGCCGAGGGCGTCAGCAACACCGAGCTGAAACGGCTCTGGCTGCATCAGGCCAATAAGACGATGAACGATTTCATTGGCAAAAAGGTCCTTGGCCGCACGCCAGAGGCCGGTGAACAGCCCAATATCCTGCAGGATTACGCCAATACATCCTCGGCAGGGTCGATCATCGCCTTCTCCAAATATTCGGATGATCTGGCCGAGGGCGATCTGGGGCTGATCTGCTCTTTCGGTGCCGGTTATTCGGTGGGATCGGTGATCCTGCGCCGCGCGGCCTGAGCCTGCCGGACCAGTTACCAAACGAATTCGGGCCTGCCGATCCTGGCAGGCCCTTTTTCAGTCTCGCCTTCAGCTCGCGACCGGCGCTATTTCTGCGACACCCGCTGGTGCACGGCCTCGGCGTCCTCAACCCGCTCTGAGTAGCGGTCGACCAGGTAGTCCTTGCGACCGCGAGTCAGCCAGGTGAATTTCACCAGCTCTTCCATCACATCGACAACGCGGCGATAGAACGGGCCTTCGGGCAGACGGTCCCCCTCGGCAAATTCCAGCCACGCCTTGGGAATCGAGGATTGGTTGGGGATGGTCAGCATCCGCATC
Organism: Phaeobacter sp. JH20_29; assembly: GCF_048056175.1. Classification (NCBI taxonomy): domain Bacteria; kingdom Pseudomonadati; phylum Pseudomonadota; class Alphaproteobacteria; order Rhodobacterales; family Roseobacteraceae; genus Phaeobacter; species Phaeobacter sp. JH20_29. The sequence continues at coordinate 61,942 of NZ_JAYMWO010000022.1, read as the reverse complement.
CAGCGGCCCAGAATACGCATCTGGTTGACAGCGTTGAAAGATTGCGATCCGCCGGAGACCTGCATCACCGCCAGCGTCTTGCCCTGCGTGGTGCGAACACCGCCTTTCAGCGACAGCGGCAGCCAGTCGATCTGTGTCTTCATGATGCCCGTCATAGCGCCATGCCGTTCCGGGCTGGACCAGACCATTCCATCGCACCAGACCGCAAGATCGCGCAGTTCGCTCACCTTGGGGTGATCTTCGCTGCCGGTGTCATCGGGCAATGGCAGCCCGCTCGGATCGAAAATCCGCGCCTCGCAGCCCAGCGCGCGCAGGATCCGGGCTGCCTCCTCGGCAACCTTGCGTGAGTAGCTGACGGCCCGCAGGGAGCCATAGAGCAGCAGGATCCGGGGCGGATGCTGCGGGTCACCTGTCGCTGCCAGGCGGGCGATATCAATCTGCGGCAAGGCCTCGGCGATGAGCGCCGGCAGATCCTCCGCCACACGCCCGTCAGCCGAAACAGCAGGCCCCGTCGTCAGTGTCTCAGCCACTTTCTTCTTCCAGGTGCAGTTTCATATCCAGAAGCACCTGCTGCAGCATCACCGTTTCGCGCAGCAACCGCTTGGCCTCATTGATGGTGATGATCCCATCGGCCATGGCCTCCTGATATTCGCTCATCAATGTGGCAAAGCGCTGGCTGAGCGCAATCACATCCGCATTGACGCCACCGCGGCGCGCCTCTGAGGCCGGGCTGGCCTGACAGTAGGACAAGGTGATGTTCTTCAGATCCGCCAGACCGGAAGTCACATGCGGGAAGGAGGCCGCAGCTTCCAGTTTGGCAACGGCGTCGACGGGCATGAACCGATCGACATGTTCGGCATTATCCGAGTAATACCGCCCCAACGTCGCCTTGGATTTTCCTGTGATCTGGCAGGCTGCCTCGATCCCCACATCCTTGACCAGAGCCTCGGTGTGCTTTTTTAGATAAGTACCTATGTCTGCCATATAAAATCTACCTGCATATGACCGCGACCCCATCGGGGAAGAAACGCGTTAATTTCCCATTCACGACACTTAAAGGAAATGCAAAGCTATTTCTATCCCTAAGGTTTTTAAGGGACTTACCGCGCTGTTCCGGGTCGCGAGACAGGGAAACGCGCTGGGGGCGAAGGCGTGTTTCGTGGGCCTTCGCTGGTGGGCAATTTCCGTCCAGTTGGCGCCCTGCCGCAGGTGTCATGTGGTTCGTTTCTCGGGTTGTTTCGCCGCGAACCGGCATCCGCGCGCAGGGCGTTTTATCCTCAGACCGAAAATGCCGTCGGCTCATCGGGCAATCGGTGAAGAATTGGTGAAGAAAACCGTTTCCTCCGACCGGCTCTGCGGCTAAATCAGCGCCATGGCCAAACTTTACTTCCACTACTCCACCATGAATGCCGGCAAATCGACGGTGCTCTTGCAAGCCTCGCATAACTACCGCGAGAACGATATGGACACCTATCTGCTGACCGCAGCGCTGGACAACCGCGCCGGTCAGGGGCGGATCGCCTCCCGCATCGGGATCGGTGCCGAGGCTGACATCTTCCGGCCCGGTGAGAACCTGTTCGACAAAGTGACAGAGCGACTGGCAAGGGGCAGTGTTGCCAGCATCTTTGTCGATGAGGCGCAGTTTCTGTCGCCGGATCAGGTCTGGGATCTGGCGCGGGTGGTCGACGATCTGCGGGTGCCGGTTTTGTGCTACGGGCTACGGGTCGATTTTCAGGGCAAGCTGTTTCCCGGCTCCGCCACCCTGCTGGCGCTGGCCGATGAAATGCGCGAAGTCCGCACCATCTGCCACTGCGGTAAAAAGGCAACCATGGTGATCCGGCAGGATGAGAACGGCCAGACCATCACCGAAGGCGCGCAGGTGCAGATCGGCGGCAATGAAACCTATGTATCGCTCTGCCGTCGTCACTGGCGCGAGGCCACCGGCGATCAGCCCACCTCTGCTGCGGGCTGATCTGAAACGGCCTGCACCGAGCGGAGGCCGGGCGCGTCTGACGCCGCGCGGGACTTTAGACGCCCCGACGCGATACTCTGGCGGTTGCACAGGCAGTTACACGGGCGAAATCAACGGCCGACCAGCAAGGAAGGCGGCGACATTGTCCAGCGCCAGATGTCCCATGGCGCTGCGCACCTCCTCGGTGGCGGTGCCAAGATGCGGCAGCAGCGTGACCTGCTCCATCTGCCGCAGGGCCTCCGGCACCTCCGGCTCGAATTCATAGACATCCAGACCTGCCCCGCCGAGCGCGCCCGCCTGAAGGGCGGCGATCAGCGCCGCCTCATCCACCACCTCACCGCGCGAGATATTGATCAGCAGGGCATGAGGGCGCATCGCCGCCAGAACCTCCGCGCTGATCAAATGCCGCGTCTCCGCACCGCCGGGCACTGCAAGCACCAGCACATCCACCTGAGCCGCCAGAGCGGTCAGGCTTTCCGCGCGTGACACCGGGAAGCCGGGTGATTTGTCGCTGCGCGCCAGATAGCTGACCGACATGCCAAAGCCGAAGTGACAGCGCCGCGCGATGGCCTCACCGATGCGGCCAAAGCCGACGATGCCCACATGTTTGCCTGCCAGATGCATCCCCAGCATCTGGGTGGGATGCCAGCCCTGCCAATCGCCGGAGCGGACCAGACGTTCGCCCTCGCCGGCACGGCGGGCGGTCATCAGCATCAACGTCAGCGCAATATCAGCGGTCGCATCGGTAACGGCGCCGGGGGTGTTGCTGACCACGATCCCGGCCCGGCGCGCGGCCGCCACGTCGATATGATTGAAGCCAACGCCGAAATTGGCCAGCAACCTGCACCGTGGCTGCGGCACGGCGGCAAAACTGCCTGCGTCGAACTGGTCCCCCAGGGTCGGCAGGACGATGTCGAAATCACGCAGCGCATGCTGGCGCTCATCGGCGTTCAAAGGGCTGGTCTGCTGGCGGATCTCGACATCGAATTCCGCCCGCGCACGCGCCTCAACCGCGGCTGTCATTGGCCGGGTAATCCAGAGTTTGCCGCTCAATGCATCCGCCCTCCCGATGGGACCGGTCCATCCGGACCAATCAGAACAATCTCTCCGGTGGCATCCGGCAGCCCCAGCACCAGCACTTCGGACATGAACTTGCCAATCTGGCGGGGCGGGAAATTCACCACGGCCATCACCTGTTTGCCCAGCAGCGTTTCCGCCGTGTAGTGGGCCGTCACCTGCGCCGAGGTTTTCTTGATGCCGATGTCATCGCCGAAATCCACCCACATCTTGATCGCGGGTTTGCGAGCCTCGGGGTAGTCCTCGGCGTGCACCACCTCGCCCACGCGCACATCGACCTTGAGAAATTCGTCAAAACTGATGTCAGCCACGGGACAGCTCCCTCGACCGGTTGGTGGCTGCTGCCACGGCGCGGTGCAGCAGCGGCGGAAAGCCGTCAGTCTCATCCATCAGCACCTCCAGCGCGGCCTGGGTCGTGCCATTGGGGCTGGTGACATTGACCCGCAGCTGCGTTGGCGTTTCCTCGGAGGCTTCTGCCAGGGCACCGGCCCCTGCGACGGTGGCCTTGGCCAGCTGCATCGCCAGATCGGCAGGCAGCCCCTCAGCCTCGCCAGCGGCGGCAAGGGTTTCGATCAGATGGAAAACATAGGCCGGGCCGGAGCCGCTGACGCCGGTGACAGCATCCATCTGCGCCTCGCTCTGCAATCGGACGGTCTGGCCGATGGCCTGCAACAGCGCATCGGCGCGATTTATATCCGCCTCTGTCGCGCGCATGTTGCCGATGAGCGCGGTAATGCCACGCCCGACGGCGGCAGGTGTATTCGGCATGGCGCGCACGATCGGCGTCTGCGCCCCCAGAAGCGATTCATAGGTGGCGATCGAGGTTCCGGCAGCAACCGAGATAAACAGCGTCTCGCCATTGCCCAGCTCTTGCAGCTGCGGCAGCGCCTCTCCCATCATCTGCGGTTTCACAGCAATCAGCACGATCCCCGGCGCCCGGTCACCGGCCTCTGGCAAGGGCACATTGAGATGTACACCAGTCTGGCGCAGCCAGTCGGAAGGATTGGGATCAATCACCCAGACGGTATCCGGGTCAACACCCCGGTCAAGCCATCCGGCCAGCATTGCCGACCCCATCTTGCCGCAGCCCAAGAGCGCGATGCCCCGCGCTGCGATCTGTGATACCTGCATCTTTCCCCTCCCCTGATCGGATCTCCGGCACCATGCAGCGCCGGTTCGGGGAAAGGTTTACGCGCGCCCGTAAGCCTCTGCAATGGCGACCTGAAGCGCGTCGCGCGGCGATTGTCCGCCCCAGACCATCAGCTGGATTGCCGGATAGTAGCGCTCGCAATTGGCGACAGCGGAGTTGATCAGCGTGTCGATCTGCTCCGGACTTGCCACCTGTCCGCCGGTCAATACCAGCCCATAGCGATACAGCATCAGCTTGTGATCGGGCCAGAAGGTAAAGCCACCGGCCCAGCACTGATCATTCATCTCGTTGATCAGCTCGTAGAGCCGCGGCAGCTGTTCCTTCGGCGGCTCCATCTCAAAGCTGCATACCATCCGCAGGGTTTCTTCATAGCCGGACCACGCCAATGTCAGCGAATAGGTGCGCCACTGGCCTTCCACCGCCATGGCGATCTGATCGTCGCCTATGCGGTCAAAGTCCCAATCGTGGTCCGAGGCCAAGTGTTCGACGATGTCGATAGGGTGAATTTCGTCTTCCAGAAAATGTTCGGAAAGAGCCATGTTGCCACCTCTCTGATCTCTAGCAAAAGAGATGCGGGGCACCCCCAATTGCTAGCGGCCTTCTCAATAAGGAGAGGGATTTACCCGTCCTCCTACCAGATATGGTGGAGGCACCAAGGCCGTCTGGCAACCCTTTATTTGGGGATAACTGCAATAAGTTGTGGACGAAAGGCGATGACCCTCAAAATATCGTGACAGTGCTGTGAAGAGAGGCCGCGGCGGGATCCTGCTGCGCCGGGTGGGAGTCTGCGACGCGGGCTCGGTCGCAAAAATGGCGCGCCACCCGGACCGGGCCGCACGCCAGCAAATGTTGCAGATCGGATATTTCAGCGCTAGGCGGCGGGCTGTGCCTGCCGCTCAACCCCGGAACCGGATCACGCGGATTTATCCGCTTCCAGCGCGTCGAGCCGGGCTTTCAGCGCTTCGTTTTCTTCACGCGCCTTCTGGGCCATGGCGCGCACGGCGTCGAACTCCTCGCGGGTCACGAAATCGCGATCGGCCAGCCAACGGTCGATCAGCCCCTTCATGGCGGTCTCCGCCTCTTCCCGCGCGCCATGGGCCACACCCATCGCGTTGGTCATCAGCTGGGAAATATCATCCATGATCTTGTTGCGCGTCTGCATTGTCTTCTCCATGTCTGCCTTGACCCCTATATGGTCATCAACACCGGCGGCGGCAAGCCGTTGACACCGCAGCCCCCGCAAAGGCATTGACGGCACATGCACGCATTCATCCTCCAATTCCCCGATCTGACCCCGGAAATCTTCACAATCGAGCTGTTCGGCAGCCAATTCGCGCTGCGCTGGTACGCGCTGGCCTATATCGTCGGGATTGTCATCGCCTGGCGGCTGGCGGTCGCGGCGCTGCGGCGCCCCGCGCTCTGGCCCCACGCACAGCCCCCGATGAAACCGCAACAGGTCGAAGACCTGCTCACCTGGATCATCCTCGGCGTCATTCTGGGCGGACGGCTTGGCTATGTGCTGTTCTATCAGCCCGGCTACTACCTTCAGAACCCGGCCGAGATCCTGCGCATCTGGCAGGGGGGCATGGCCTTTCACGGCGGTCTCCTGGGGGTGATCATTGCCACCTGGATCTATGCGCTGCGCCACCGGATCCCGCGCCTTCAGATCGCTGATCTGGTGGCACATACGGTGCCGCCGGGCCTCTTGCTGGGCCGACTTGCCAACTTCAACAACGCCGAGCTCTGGGGGCGGGCAACCGATCTGCCCTGGGGGGTCGCCTTTCCCGGGCGCGCGGCGCAGTCCTGCGGGCAGGCACTGGGGGAGATCTGTGCGCGCCACCCGTCCCAGCTCTATGAGGCGCTGCTGGAAGGGCTGATCCTTGGTGCGGTGCTCTTGTGGCTGGTCTACCGGCGCGCGGCGCTGACCCACCCAGGCCGGGTGACCGGCGTGTTTCTGGCAGGCTATGGCGCGGCGCGCTTCGCGGTTGAATTCATGCGCCAGCCCGACGCCCAATTCGTAACCGCAGAGAACCCCCTGGGGCTGGCCTGGCATATCGGCGGCTACGGTCTAACCATGGGACAGCTGCTGTCGCTGCCGATGATCGCCATCGGCCTCATTCTGGTGCTGCGCAGCCGACGCATGGCGGTGATTCCGGCATGAGCCTGAGCGACCATATCACTGCCCGCATCCGTGCCGAGGGGCCGATTTCGGTCGCGGATTACATGGCCGAGGCGCTGCTGCATCCAAGCTATGGCTATTACACCACCCGCGACCCGCTGGGGGCCAAGGGGGATTTCACCACAGCCCCGGAAATCAGCCAGATGTTCGGAGAGCTGATCGGGCTGGCGCTGGCACAATGCTGGCTGGATCAGGGCCAACCTCAGCGGTTCACATTGGCCGAACTGGGTCCCGGTCGCGGCACGCTGATGGCTGATCTGCTGCGCGCCACAAAAGGCGTGCCCGGGTTTCACGCCGCCTTGCAGATTGCCCTGCTGGAGGCCTCCCCCACCCTGCGCGCCCGTCAGGCGAGGCAACTGGCAGGCCATGACCCGGTCTGGTACCCGAATATCGCCGAGCTGCCCGAGCAACCGCTGTTTCTAATCGCAAATGAGTTCTTTGATGCGCTGCCGGTGCGGCAATTTCTGCGCGATGGCGATGGCTGGCGCGAAAAATCAGTGGGTCTTCAGGATGGCACGCTCAGCTTTGGCCTTGGCGCGGTGGCGCCACAGCCTGCACTGGCGCATCGCCTTGAGGACACCCGCGACGGTGATCTGGTCGAGCTGTGCGAAGCCGCGCAACCGATGGTTCAGACCATCGCCACCCGGATCGCCCGCTACGGCGGAACCGCGCTTATTGTCGATTACGGCGATTGGCGGTCGCTGGGGGATACGTTGCAGGCCCTGCGCGCCCATGCGCCAAGCGATCCGCTGAAGGATCCGGGCAGCGCCGATCTGACCACCCATGTCGATTTCGAAGCGCTTGCACTGGCTGCGAAATCTGCGGGCTGTGCCTATAGTCGGCTGACCCCGCAAGGCGTGTTTCTGGAGCGTCTGGGCATCACCGATCGGGCACAGGCGCTGGCGGCGCGGCTAAACGGCGATGCGCTGCAATCTCTGATTGCGGCGCATCGACGGTTGACGCATCCTGAGGAAATGGGAAACCTGTTCAAGATACTGGGGATTTTCCCCGAAGAGACCGCACCCCCACCGGGATTGAACGCATGACGCTGGAAATTCTCATCTCCGAGCTGCTCAATGGCACCAAACACGGCTTCTTTACCCGTCGCGGCGGGGCCTCTTCGGGTATTTTTGCCGGATTGAATTGCGGGCTTGGCTCGTCGGATCAGCGCGAAGCGGTGCAGATCAACCGGATGCGCGTCGCCGCAGCGATGGAGGCATCGCCCGAGGCGCTTGGCCGGGTGAATCAGGTGCATTCCGCCAATGTCCTGACCATCTCCGATCCCCGGCAGGACAATATTCAGGGCGATATTCAGGCTGATGCCATGGTCACCGATGTGCCCGGCGTGGTGCTGTCGATCCTGACCGCCGACTGCCAGCCGGTTCTGTTTCACGACCCGGAGGCCAATGTGATCGGCGCAGCTCATGCCGGGTGGCGCGGCACGCTTGATGGCGTGCTGGAGGCCACATTGGACGCGATGGAACAGCTGGGCGCGCAGCGGCAGTCCACCCGGGCGGTCATCGGCCCGTCGATCTCGCAGCGCGCCTATGAGGTCGGCCCTGAGTTCTTTGACGACTTCATGATGCAGGATCCGGAAAACGCACGGTTCTTTGCCAATGGCGAGGGCGATCGCTACCTCTTTGATCTGCCCTCTCTGGGTCTGCACAAACTGCGCAGCGCCGGCGTGGCCGAGGCCGCATGGACCGGGCATTGCACTTACTCCGACCCGGAACGGTTCTATTCCTTCCGCCGCGCGACCCATCACAAAGAGGTCGACTACGGGCGCCTGATCTCCTGCATTCGCCTGTAGGCGCCGCGACCTGCAATTCGCGGCCCAATGTGACCACCGAAGCGCGCCCGCGCGGGGGCTGAGTGCGCGCGGATCACTGCGGCGTTCCTGTGATTTCCACAGATCGGCCACATTCCCGGCGCATTGGCAGGCGACAAAAGACGGGACTAAAGCGCGGGCCGCAGAATGCTGCCCCGCTCCTACAGGAGACGCCTCATGAAACCAAAATCGCGCTTCATCAAATCCATTGTAGCTGCCGCCAAGACCGAAGAGGTGCGCCTACCCTGGACGCGTGGCGCCACCCGGCAGATCGCGATTGAGCGGCGTCGCGAGACTCTCCGGCGCCCGGCCCAGGCCAAGAGCGCCTGAGATCATTGAAGAGGCGTCCCTGCAATCTCGACGGCCCGCTCTCACGACGGGGCCAGGAATACCCGCCTGACACCGTCCACCGGTGATCACCTCCGGCGGCGGCCTCTGCCCAAGACAGGACCGCCGCATTTACCTGCCCGATTGGGCGCATTGCCCGGGACCGCGCGTATTGCGACCGGGGCGCCCGACAGGGACCAAGCGATTCCGGCGCGCCTTCTGCTCATCGCGCTGCCGGGGTTGATGCAAGTACAGTCATGAGAGAGGCACGTTCGCCATGACCATACCCCAGTCGCTGCGACGCGCAGCTGCCAATGCGGTCGAAGCCAATGCCCTGCTACAGGACCCTGCTGCCCAGCGCGGCGGGACGCGGCCACAGCTGCGCCGTTACGATGTCTGTAGCCTGCTGCCAAACGGCCAGATCGCCGAGACACGCCATGTCGCACCGTCGCTGCCATTGTTCGAAGACGCCTTTACCGCCTTTTGCCGCGGATCCCTGATCGAGACCACGCAGGGGCCCATTGCAATCGAGGATCTGCTGCCGGGCGATGAGCTGATCACCTTTGATGGCGATCCGCTCCCCCTGTTGTGGAAAGGCAGCACCAGCCTTGTCCCATCGCGCAGCGGGCAGCACGGTCGCAGCCACCGGCTGACCAGCTTTACCGCCGATAGCCTTGGCGAGGCAAAGCCGATGTCGACGGTTGTCGCAGGCCCCGCCGCGCGGCTGTTGCAACGGGCACCTCTGCCGGGGATCAAGCTGGACAATGCCGCCTCGCTGGTTCCGGTGCAGCAATATCATGACGGGATGAGTATTTTCGAAACCGCGCCCCCGACCGCCGTGGACCTCTTTCATCTGTGCCTGCCACGCCATGCGGCGATCAGTGTCGGCGGTCTGCGGTTCGAAACCTATCACCCCGGCCCGGAGGCCCTGAAACTGGTGAGCCATGCCATCCGCACGCTCTATCTGAACCTGTTTTCGCACGTCGAATCGATCGCAGGCTTCGGCCCGCTGGCCTATCCCCGGATCCTGCTGCAAGATCCCGATATGAATTAAGCCGGGTCCGCCCACCGCTGCGGCGGTCGCCCCAAACGAAAAAAGCGCCCGCATTGCGAGGCGCTTTTTCTGATCAGACTGGCCTGACCGATTTCTGCGAGGCTCTGCCCCTCAGGCTTCGCGCGCGAGCCGTTGCTCCAGCACATCAAAGGGAACGCCGGGTTCGTCCTTGGCCCCCCGGATCACCAGCGACGTCTTGACGCTGGCCACATTCGGCGTCGTCAGCAGATCGCCGGTCAGAAAGCTCTGGAAGGTGCTGAGATCGGGCGCGACGCATTTCAGGATGAAATCCACCTCGCCGTTCAGCATGTGGCACTCGCGCACCAGCGGCCAGTCGCGGCATTTCGCTTCAAAGGCGCTCAGCTCGGCCTCGGCCTGGCTCTCCAGCCCCACCATGGCAAAGACCTGCACTTCGAACCCCAGTTCGCGTGCGTTGACCTCGGCATGGTATCCGCGGATCAATCCGGCCTCCTCAAGCGAGCGCACCCGGCGCAGGCACGGCGGTGCGGAAATACCCACACGCTTGGCCAGTTCAACATTGGTCATACGACCGTCGGCCTGTAACTCCGACAAAATCTTGCGATCAATCGGATCAAGGCGTGTTGTGACCATCTGGAAGCTCCTGTTGAATTTTCCGTTTGTTATACCAGCATCCGTAGCGCACGCAATATTATTTCAGGCGCGCGCAACAATATTTGCCGTTGATAAGATGAGACCTCAGCATCTTAGCCCAGGCATCAAAACCGGGGGCATCCGACATCGCTGAAGCCGGGGCTTTAAGACATCGCCGGGTGCAGTTATATGCATTGCCTGACGGCGGCAAGACCGCCCTTTCATCGACTGGGGAAATGAGATGAGCGACACGCGCCACACCAAGGTTCTGATCATCGGGTCCGGCCCGGCAGGCTACACCGCCGGTGTCTACGCCAGCCGCGCTATGCTGGAGCCGATTCTGGTTCAGGGCATTGAGCCGGGCGGCCAGCTGACCACGACTACCGAGGTAGAGAACTGGCCTGGCGACACCGAGGTTCAGGGCCCGGATCTGATGGTGCGGATGCAGGAGCACGCCAAGACGATGGGCTGCGAGATCATCGGGGACATCATCACCGATCTCGACACCACCTCGCGCCCATTCGTGGCCAAGGGTGACAGCGGCACCGTCTACACCGCCGATGCGGTCATTCTGGCAACCGGCGCGCGCGCCAAATGGCTCGGCCTGCCGTCCGAGGAGAAGTTCAAGGGCTTTGGCGTCTCCGCCTGCGCGACCTGCGATGGTTTCTTCTATCGCGGCCAGGAGATTGTGGTGATCGGCGGCGGCAATACCGCTGTGGAAGAGGCGCTGTTCCTGACCAATTTCGCCTCCAAGGTGACGCTGATCCACCGCCGCGACGAGCTGCGCGCAGAGAAAATCCTGCAAGACCGCCTGATGAAGAACGAGAAGATTGAGCCGCTGTGGTTCCACCAGCTGGAAGAGGTGATCGGCACCGAGAACCCGCTGGGCGTCGAGGGCGTGCGGGTGAAGAACGTGAAGACCGGCGAAATCACCGAAATCTCCTGCAAGGGCGTCTTTGTCGCCATCGGCCATGCGCCTGCCAATGAATTGGTCAAGGACGTGCTGGAAACCCACAATGGCGGCTATGTAAAGGTAACGCCCGGCACCACCGAAACCTCCATCCCCGGCATTTTTGCCGCTGGTGACCTGACCGATCACAAATATCGTCAGGCGGTGACCTCCGCCGGCATGGGCTGCATGGCGGCGCTGGATGCCGAACGCTTCCTCGCAGAGCAGGAGTGAGCGCGGTGGCGCATGATTTCGACACCCAGAAGGCCGAGACATTCTCGGCCTTCTCCGATTTGCAGGCCGAGGGTGACCTGCCGTTTGAGGCGGATCTTGATCTGTTCTTTGTCACTGAAGAGGCCAAGGACTGGATGCCCCTTGCCGAGGCACTGGCCGATCTGGGCTTTTATACCCAATGGGCAGAGGCCGAGGGCGATGATCCCGCCACATTGATCGCGACGATGCCCGAACAGATCCTGTCCGCATCAGCGATCTGGATGGTCGAAGAGGTCGCAACCCGGACTGCACTTGACCATGGGTTTCGGCCAGACGGCTGGGGATTTGCCGAGGATTGAGCCCAAGGCAGCCCCGGCTGCCAGACCCCTGTCCCGGCCCGCCGGAGACAACAGACCGCCCGTTCCGCTTGCGTTGCAATAGGGGAACGGCGGTCTTTTTCACGAAACTCAAAAGGGTTTTGACTTTGCTGCGACTGCAAAGCATGACATGTGTTCACCCGTGAACACACTTTGAGTCGACCCGATGCCATCCCGATCCACACCACTCAGCCATGAGGACGAAGACCTGCTCTTTCGTATCCTCAGCCAGCTCGACAAGGCGCCAGACGCCTCGCAGCGGGCGACGGCGACGGCTGTCGGGATTTCACTTGGGCGGCTCAATGCACATCTACGCGCAGCCGCAGAAGCCGGTCTTGTCAAGGTCAGCCATCGCGCAGGTCCCGACAAACGTCAACGCTTCGCCTATGCGCTTACCACCCGAGGTGCTGCCGAAAAAATCCGGCTCACCGATCAGTTTCTCGCCCGCAAGTTCGCCGAATACGACGCGCTTCACGCTGAACTCACTGGGACCACCAGTGGCCTCGTCCCCTTCAAGTACAGGACCAAGTTGATGCAGAATAATCTTGCCCCCATCCCGGAGCTTTATGTCTCCTATGACTCCGCCCAAAAGCTGAAGGTCGAGGCCGCAGAGCTGAAGAGCCATGACCTGAGCCCGCGCCAGATCTGCGATCTGGAACTGCTGATGAACGGCGGCTTCAACCCGCTGAAAGGGTTTCTGAGCGAAGCAGACTACAACGGCGTTGTCGAAAACATGCGCCTTGCGGACGGCACCCTCTGGCCGATGCCGATCACGCTGGATGTGTCCGAGGATTTTGCCGCATCGCTGGAAATCGGCGAAGACATCGCCCTGCGCGATCAGGAAGGTGTCATCCTTGGCACCATGACCGTGACCGATCGCTGGGAGCCGAACAAATCGCGCGAAGCCGAAAAGGTGTTCGGCGCCGATGATGACGCCCATCCGGCGGTCAACTACCTGCATAACACCGCAGGCAAGATCTATCTGGGCGGTCCGGTGACCGGCATCCAGCAGCCCGTCCACTATGATTTCCGCGGACGTCGCGACACTCCGAACGAGCTGCGCGCCTATTTCCGCAAACTGGGCTGGCGCCGCATCGTGGCCTTCCAGACCCGCAACCCGCTGCATCGGGCACATCAGGAACTGACCTTCCGCGCCGCGCGCGAGGCCCAGGCCAACCTGCTGATCCACCCGGTTGTCGGCATGACAAAACCGGGCGACGTCGATCATTTCACCCGCGTCCGCTGCTACGAGGCGGTTCTGGACAAGTATCCGGCGGCCACCACATCCATGTCGCTCTTGAACCTGGCAATGCGTATGGCCGGCCCCCGCGAGGCGGTCTGGCACGGGCTGATCCGCAAAAACCACGGCTGCACCCATTTCATCGTTGGTCGCGATCACGCAGGCCCCGGCAAGAACTCCGCCGGTGAAGATTTCTACGGCCCTTATGATGCGCAGGATCTGTTCCGCGAGCATCAGGAAGAAATCGGCATCGAAATGGTCGACTTCAAACACATGGTCTATGTGCAGGAACGCGCCCAATACGAACCCAACGACGAGATTGAAGATCGCGACAATGTCACCATCCTGAACATCTCCGGCACCGAACTGCGCCGCCGCCTGCAGGAAGGCCTGGAGATCCCCGAGTGGTTCTCCTTCCCCGAGGTTGTGAACGAGCTGCGCAAGACCAAGCCGCCACGTTCCAAGCAGGGCTTCACCGTGTTCTTCACCGGGTTCTCCGGCTCCGGCAAATCCACCATTGCAAATGCTCTGATGGTCAAGCTGATGGAAATGGGCGGCCGTCCGGTGACGCTGCTCGATGGCGACATCGTGCGGAAAAACCTCAGCTCCGAACTGGGCTTCTCGAAAGAGCACCGCGACCTCAACATCCGCCGCATCGGCTATGTGGCCTCCGAGATCACCAAGAACGGCGGCATCGCCATCTGCGCGCCGATCGCGCCTTATGCCACTACCCGCCGCGCCGTGCGTGAGGATGTGGAGCAGTTCGGTGCTTTCCTGGAGGTGCATGTTGCGACCTCGATCGAGGAATGCGAGCGCCGCGACCGCAAGGGTCTCTACAAGCTGGCTCGTGAAGGAAAGATCAAGGAATTCACAGGGATTTCCGATCCCTATGATGTCCCCGTTGATCCGGAGCTGCGTGTCGAGACCGAGAATGTCGACGTCGACAACTGCGCCCATCAGGTTCTGCTGAAGCTGGAGAACATGGGGCTGATCGCAGGCTGATCCACCCGCAAGACTGACAGAAGGCCGCCCGATCGGGCGGCCTTTTTCGACTCACACATGGGGTTAAAGGCTGGCCCGAAGCGCCTCCGCCGCGCGGCGCTCAATACTGCCATATCGCGCAGCCTCCGGCTTAAGCGCCCTGAGCGTCGGCAGCCGCGCCGTGTAATCATCCTGCGATATCATCGCGATGGCCGCGCGTATCTCTTCGCCGGTAGAGCAGATCATCATTCCGGCAGGATCGAAGAAATCGCTGATATTCGGGCAGCCCCAATAGATCGGCACCGTTTCGCAGAGAACCGCGTCGATGAGCTTCTCTGAGAAATAATTCCGTTCGCGGACATTCTCGATCACCACACTATAGCGGTAGGGCGCCAGCCCGTCGGATTTTGTCTCAAACGGCCGGTATCCACGCCCGAGGATGGCCACCTCGGGCGTGCTGCGCCTCAGATGTTCGACCACGTCATGGCGCAGCTTGTGGCCCGGATGGTTCCGCTTGGCTGAGGCGATGATCGAAAGATCGGCACGTTTCTCTATCGCCAGCTCCTGCCACTCAGGCACCCATGTGGTGCCGAAGGGCAGGAAATGCCCGTTGCCAATGCCCGCCAGCAAGTCCTCATTATAGCTGAACACCCGAAAGAACCGCCGCCAGGTCCAGGGCAGCAGCCGGTGGTGCAACGACGACATGATTTTGGGCTCCATCACCATCATGGAGATCCCCGCCCGACAGGGCCAGCGCCCCGGCAGGTGCATTCCGGTTTTTGCCCAGACAATCAGATGGTCTTGCGCTGCAAGATCCGAGACCCGCCCGCCGATCAGATCGCCGGGGCAACCGAACGGCCAGTGCAGGCTTGCAAGCTCGCGATTGGCAAAGGCCCGGTTCAGCTTTGCCCCATAGGGCACCACCGCAATGGCAGGCTCGCGCGTCACAGTCCGCCCTCTGTCAGCCGAGGTCTGGCAGATCTACGGTGCCGCGCATCAGAACATAGCCACTGCCCGCCACCCGCACGCCCTCAATCGCATCCGCCGGGCCAACCCGCGTCACCACAGCCTGACCGGGACGGCCAAGGCCATGTCCCTGCTCGGCAATGAAACGGTCGGACTCCATCAGACCGTGGTGCCACAGATAGGCGGCCATGGCGCCGGTCGCCGAGCCTGTAAATGGATCCTCCGGCGGGCTCGGCGGGGCCATCAGCAGCCGCGAGAATGTGTTCCCCACGGCGGTGGCACCGCTCAAGGTCACCAGAAACGGTTCCATCATGTCGATACCGTCGGCACCCATTGCCGCCCCCAGCCGGGCCAGCGCCGGCACATCCAGCGTCGCGGCCTCAAGCGCGGCACGGTCCCGCAACACCGTGATACAGAACGGCAATCCGGTCGACACCCGCTGCGGTCGGCCAACAATCGCCTCCACCGGCAGCGAAACCGCCGCCGCGACCAGCTGCGGATCGGCAAAGGCGCCGAATTCTGGCGCGATCTGGGTCATTTCAATGAGATCATCCGCCATGCTCACCCGCACCAGACCGGCTCCGGTCTCCAGCGTGATCGCATCGCCCTCCATCAGGCCACGGTCGCGCAAGGCTGCCACGGTGGCAATGGTCGGATGGCCTGCAAAAGGGATCTCGCGGCTGGCGAGGAAATAGCGCACCCGCACATCGGCAACCTGTGACGGGCCGGTGAAGGTGCATTCCACCAGCGAGGTCTCGCGCACATAGGCCATGCAGATCTCATCGCTCAGCCCTGCGCCGCCATGGACCACTGCGCAGCCGTTGCCACCAAAGGCCCGGCCCGAAAAGGCATCTACCCAGTCAAAATCGTATCGCAATGTACCCTCCCCGGCGTGATCACGGTCCTGCGTCAGCAAGATCACGCCGCACGCGGCATCGCAAGCGGATTTGGGCCCGGAGTTGCCGCCTGCCCCTTTGATTGCACCTGCGCGCAGCGCCTGCCGGACAGCCTGAGAGCCCCGCCGCAGCTGTCGCCGCCCAACAAAAAGGGCGCCATGGGTATGGCGCCCGATCCGCTTGCAATCACCTGCGCTGGCGTTGCTCACGCCGTGCGGCAATATCTATTAGTGCACCGGCACCGGCGCATAATCATGCTGCCGCGCCAGAACAAAGGCCATTTTCCGGTCGCTGACCAGGGCCAGCTGTTCACCAGCGGCATCATGCACCGCATAGAGGTGGCTGCGCCCGGCGGCACCGGCCTGAACCTCCGCAGGGAGATCCGCGACATCAACCGCCTTGACATAGACAATGCGGCTGTCGGCATCGTTGAACTGATAGGCTGTATGCATCTGTCTTACCCCTTCTTGATATTGATCGTCTGAACCACGGTTTCGGGCCGCGATCGGGTCAGGTCGACATGCAAGAGGCCATTTTCCATAATGGCCTCCCCCACCTCGACCCCATCCGCCAGCACAAACATGCGCTGAAACTGCCGCGCGGCAATGCCCCGGTGCAAAAACACCCGGCCATCGCTGTCATCGCTCTGGCGTCCCCGGATGACCAGTTGACGGTCCTCGACGGTGATCGCCAGATCCGCCTCGCCGAAGCCGGCCACCGCCAGCGTGATGCGATAGGAATGATCTGAGGTTTGTTCGATATTATAGGGAGGATAGCCCTCGTTCCCGGATTTGGCCGAGCGTTCCAGCAGGCGTTCCAGCTGCTCAAATCCCAACATATGCGGATACGAGCCAAGTGTGAGTTTAGACACGGGTTTCGTCCTTGATTCTAAAGCGACGTATGGTGACGGCCCCATTATGGCGACCGCTTCCCTAAGAATATGGATGTTTTATCTGTTTTCACAAGCCCAAGGCACCGCGGCGCTGGCGCAAAAGCCTCTAAAAGCGTAATATTCGCCAAAGATTAACCCGCCAGCCGACGAGTCGCCAATGAACGCACCAACCGATATCTCCATGAAAACCGACGATGTTTTACAGGTGGAGCTGGAGGTCTTTCGCAGGCAACACCGCGATCTCGACGAAGCAATCGTGGCCCTGCAGGAGCGCGGGACCAGCGATCAGCTGACCATTCAGCGATTGAAGAAGCAGAAGCTGATCCTGAAAGACAAGATTGCCTTGATCGAAGACCGGCTGACACCGGATATCATCGCCTGATCCCCCATCCAGCCAACGCGCCCGACAGCTCCAATGCCGCATTGCGCGATGCACAGGGTTCTCTATAGTGCGCGCTTCCTCCAACCCAGCGGGTTCGCAGGCCCGCGGCATGACAGGATCCGAGCCTATGCCAGAGCATACCGCCGACATCAAAGTGGGCATCATCATGGGCAGTCAGTCCGACTGGCCAACCATGAAAGAAGCCGCCACCCTCCTCGACGAACTGGGCGTGTCTTATGAGGCCAAGATCGTCTCGGCCCATCGCACCCCGGACCGGCTGTGGAGCTATGGCAAATCTGCCGCCGAACGTGGTCTGCAGGTGATCATCGCAGGCGCCGGCGGGGCCGCCCACCTCCCCGGTATGGTCGCGTCGAAAACCCGCGTTCCGGTGGTTGGTGTGCCGGTTCAGACCCGCGCCCTCTCCGGTGTTGATTCGCTTTATTCCATCGTGCAGATGCCCAAGGGCTTCCCGGTTGCGACCATGGCCATCGGCGCCGCCGGTGCAGCAAATGCCGGATTGATGGCCGCCGGAATTCTGGCCTTGCAGGATCCCGAACTTGCCCGGCGTCTCGACGACTGGCGCGCGGCTCTTTCCGCTTCGATCCCAGAGGAACCGGTTGATGACTGATCGTTTGAACACAGGCGCCACCATCGGCATTCTCGGTGGTGGCCAGCTGGGCCGCATGTTGTCGGTCGCCGCCTCCCGCCTCGGCTTTCGCACGCATATCTTCGAGCCGAGTGCAAATCCCCCGGCCGCAGATGTCGCCCATAAGGTGACAACCGCGAGCTATGAGGACGCGGACGCGCTGGCAGGCTTTGCCGCCTCTGTTGATGTGATCACCTATGAGTTCGAGAACATCCCGACGTCGGCGCTGGACCTGCTGGAACAGCACAAACCCATCCGCCCCGGCCGTGAGGCCCTGCGGATCAGCCAGGACCGGTTGACCGAAAAGACCTTTCTGCAGGATCTCGGCCTGAGCACCGCGGCTTTTGCCGATATTGCCGATCAGGCCAGCCTCGACGCGGCGCTGGCAACAATCGGCACCCCTTCGATCCTGAAAACCCGCCGCTTCGGTTATGACGGCAAGGGGCAGGCCCGGATCAAGGCGCCTGAAGACGCAGCCACCGCGCTGAGCGAGATGGCAGGCGCCCCTTCGATCCTGGAAGGGTTTGTCACCTTCAGCCATGAGATTTCAGTGATCGCCGCGCGCGGCGTCAGCGGCGAGATCGCCTGTTTTGATCCCGGTGAGAACGTTCACCGCGACGGCATTCTTCATACAACGACAGTGCCCGCGCGCCTCAGCGCCGGACAGCGTATGGACGCGGTCCTGATGGCAGGCAAGATCCTGAATGCGCTGGAATATGTGGGCGTCCTCGGGGTCGAACTCTTTGTCACGCCACAGGGGTTGATCGTGAATGAAATCGCTCCCCGGGTGCATAATTCCGGCCATTGGACGCAGAATGGCTGCGCCGTGGATCAGTTTGAACAACACATCCGCGCAATTGTTGGCTGGAGCCTTGGCGACGGGCAGCGGCACAGCGATGTGGTGATGGAGAACCTGATCGGTGCCGATGTGGACCGGATCCCTGAGCTGGCTCAGGAAACCCGCTGCGCCATCCATCTCTACGGCAAGACCGAAGCCAAGCCGGGCCGCAAGATGGGCCATGTGAACCGGGTGCAACTGCCACAGACCTGACCAATTGGGGCTCTGCCCCAAACCCCGGGATATTTTGAGCCAGAAGATGGCGGCAGGGCAGTAAAAGCGGCCCCGCCGGTTTTACGCGCCGCAAAGAGGGCCATCCGGCCTGATGCGCGGCGCTCTCCTCCCGGCGACGCGGCGGATCTGTCAGGCCAGAAAGCGGCCTGCCACATCGCCGTTCATATAGCTGACCCTGCCGCCCGAAAGCGTGGCTGCAACACCACCCTGGGCGTCAAGGATCACGAGATCGGCGCGTTGTCCGGGCCTTAGCTCTCCGCGATCCTCCAGCCCGAGGATACGCGCCGGGCCTGCTGACACCAGCCTCCAGGCTGAGGCAAAATCCAGAACACCGGTTTTCTCAAGCATCAGAGCCGCCCGGCGCGGACTGGGGTAGTGATAGTCAGAGGCGAGCGCATCGCAGAGCCCCATGGCGATCAGATCAAGCGCCGAGGCATTGCCCTTGTGTGAGCCTCCGCGCACCACATTGGGTGAGCCGAGGATGACAGGGTCGCCCGCTGATGTCGCGGCCTCTGCGGCCTCCATCGTTTCGGGAAACTCCGAGATCCGCGCGCCGCGGTGGCGCCAGGTGATGCGGTCATCCGCTGTATGGTCATCATGGCTGCCCAAACAGACGCCTGCGGCCTGAAGCTTTGCGGCCAGCTGATCCAGCGCCGCGGGCACTTCGGGTCTGCGGGCATGCATCTGCTGCAACATCTGCCAGTGAACCTCCGGATTACGCCCTGCCTTGAGCGCCTGGCCGGTCAACCGGGGAGGCTTTTTTCCTTGCGCAAGCCGGTCATGAGGTAGGTGATCGTTGAAGACGACATAGGGGACCTGCCATCCCGCGATCTGTGACGGCAGATCATCGTAGGCCTCCAGCAGGTGGATTTCAAACCGCAGCTGCGGAATCAGATCGGTAACGACACGGGGTTTTGCGGATTTGATCCCTTCAAAGACCTGATCTGCAAAGTCGGGACCGCGCAGCCCCCCCTCCCAGGAGTAGAACTGGGCAAGAACACCGGTTGTGATGCCGTTTGCCGCCAGTTCTGCCTCTGCGGCGATCACCCCTTCGACCATCTGTTTCATGGCACCGCGCCGGGGCGCGAGGTGACGTTCGAACCCATCGCCGTGACAGTCAACGATCCCCGGAAGGATCCGATATCCGGCCAGGTCAATCTGCCGCCCCGCCCGCTCGGCCTGGATCCGACCTGCTGCCAGCGCCAGCACACCAGCGCGCTCCATCCCGTCCGGGCGCAGTACATCTGCACCGGTCAATGTCAGTTCAAGCGTGCTCATGGCCGGGCCTCCCCTTGCAGCTGATCCCCATCGGCGCTGCACCGACCACCGGCACAGGCCTCCTCTATTTCACCCGTGATGGACTCAAACCATGTCAGATCGGGGTCAAAGCGCCCCCTGTCGAGGAAATGCAACGCCTGCGCAATAACCTGCGGATTATTCATCATGAAAGTATGGGTCACGGGCAACACGATGTGATCCGCCATGCCCTCCAGATATGTGCTCTGCACCGACACCTTGCCGTCATCCGGCCCCGGAATGATGGCCGAAAACACCGGGTTGAGCGAGAAGCGCCCGGCGATGACCCCAACCGGGAAACTGGCAGCAGGCAGCTGGTTGGGCAGGCTGTCCTCGCCGGTTCCCAGCTGCAGCCCCGCAGGCCCGTTCAACAGGCCAAAGACCTCCCAGTCGCCCAGTTCGTCCACCAACTCGCTGCCGTGGTTGGGAGGGGCCAGCATAACCACCCGCCCCAGCGCCTCTGGCCGGTTTTCCCGCAACCAGTGGCGCAGCAGGATGCCGCCCATCGAATGGGTGATAAAGTGGATCTGCTCGCCTTGTGATATCTGCTCCGCACATTGCCCGACCGCATCCGGCAGCGTCTCCGCGGCAAGCACCGCCACCGGTTTGTCGGTTGACGGGTACCCGGGTGTCACGACCTTGACGCCGCGCGCCTCCAGCACCTGCCCCATAACCGCCAGCGAGATTTCGCTGCGCGCCAGACCGTGCAGCAGGATCGCGCAATCTGCACGGGCCAATCCCGGAGCAAAACACAGGATCGCGGCGACACATGCCGAAATACTGGCTAAGAAGGTGGTGGAATGTCGGGTCATTGTGCTCGCGGTCTCAAGGGGTCGTGACACCGCAGATAGGGGCATTTCACCTCAACGGAAAGAGCAGACCGCGATTCCCAGAGCCGTGACGCGGCGCCTTAGCCCTCTTTGCCCGCCGGGATGCCCGCCGCCCGCCTGCGCCCCGGCCCAGACAGGACGACGATTGCAATACCGCCCAGAACAGCGATCGCGCCAATGGTCAGCTGCAGGCCAATCACCTCTCCCAGCACAACCGCACCGGCGAGGATCGCGATCACCGGCACCGACAGCTGAACCGTGGCAGCCACGGCGGGCGCAAGCTGTGGCAAGACGTGATACCAGAGCGCATAGCCAAGGCCCGAGGTTACTGCGCCGGACACAATGGCCAGCACCACGCCCCATGGAGAGATGACGATGTCCGCGCCGAAGATCAGCACCGCGGGCACCATGATCACGCTCGCCGCCGCGAAATTCACAGCCGTTGCCGCCAGTGGTGCCTTTGCGCCCCGTCCGAGCAGACTGTAGCCCGCCCATCCAAGACCGCCCAGCGCCATCAGGCATGAGGCCCCCAGCGGCGCCGCTGGCACACCGTCGGTCGGCCAGACCACCGCAGCAAGCCCGACCAGAGCAATTGCCGCGCCAGCGACCTGCCCCGGCGCGACCGGACTGCCCCGCAGCGCCCCCCACAGGAACATCGACACCTGCACCACGCCGAACAGGATCAGCGCGCCAAGCCCTGCATCCAGGTCCTCATAGGCGATGGAGAACCCGACGATATAGGTCGTAAGCGCCGCCGCCCCCCAGAAGGTCTGGCGTCGATCACGTCTCAGCGACAGCCCGCTGAGGGCACAAAGCCCAACCAGCGTGACTGCCCCGGACAGCACACGCAAAAGGCCAAAGCTCGTGGCCTCCATATGCCCGCCTCCGATGGCCAGTCGGCTGAGGATGGAATTGGCGGCAAAGGCCACAATGGTGAGGAAGACAAGAAGAAACAGGCGCATGAACTGGCTGCTATCGTGCAAACCAACTTCGGACCAGTGATATTTTCGTGTCAGAGATCTATCTTCGACTGAACATGTCCCCCGAAGCGCCTCTAACCCTTAAAGACATTCTCCCGATGCCAGCGGAGATATGATCTGTGTGGTTTGAATGCGGGGTTCACAGGCTCAATCAATCGCCGGTCCGGCAGCAGCAAACGATCCAGCGTCGCGTCATCCACCGCCTTCTTCGCAACAAGCACCTCATGGTCGTCACTGATCGACAGAAGACCTCGGTCAAACATCCAATGCACCGTTCCCGACAGGGCCAGCCCATTGCGCACCGTGTCCGGACCAGATTCCGAAACCGGCACGATATGGGCGGCCTCGACCTCCGGTCGCCCGCCGCCATTGCGCAACTCCAGCCCCGACACCGAACAGCGGCCGCCATAGGCATGTTTGACCTGTCTTGCAAAACTACGATCCCGGAAGGCCCGCTGGGACAGCAGCGTTTCGCGAGGTCCATTTGGGGATTCAAAAGCGACCTGTGCTTCGGCAAAACCAGGCTCTGCGGTGAAATCCCCGGTTCGCGGAATGGCATTCGGCTCTTCGCGCGCAGTCAGGCCGGCATTGATAATGCGCGCAAAATCCGCGTCGGAGATCAGCCGCACCGCGCTTGTGTTGCTGCCGCGCGACCGTGGCAGCCCGGTTTCATAGGGTCCCTGCCCCTCTACCCATCGGGGAACAAAATTCTCAAAGGACAGCTCACTGCCTGTGTCCAGCAGCGCATAGGCCAATGCTGGGTCCTCAGGGTCATCCTGCACCTTCAGGACACGCTGTACAGCATGGTACCCTGTACCGCCGCCGCGCCGCCCCTCGTAGAAGATGACCCAGTCGCCCACGGTTTGCTCGACCCGGCTCAAATAGAGCTTCTTCGGGAAATGATACGCTTTTCCAGGCTGGTCGTCATAACCCGAATGCGAGGACTGAATAAAAACTGCTTTGACCATGGCGGCAACTTTAGGCCTTTGTTTCGAAAACGAAAAGAGAAGAGACAAGAGGCATCATCCCCTCTTTCTGGCCAAACATGCCGACGCTGCGACGCCCCCCCTCATTCACCTTTCCAAAAATACTCCCGCCGGAGGCAGGCCCGCAAGGCGGGCCTTCTCTCTCCCCGCCGAAACGAAAAGGGGCCGCCCGAAGGCAGCCCCTAATTCTTCCAGTCATCAGCGGTGGGCTTCCGGCGAATTGGCCCAGATAACGAACCTGCAGCCAATCGCTTTTTGCCTCATCCCAAATCCCAAGGGGATTTGTGATTACATCATGCCGCCCATGCCGCCCATGCCGCCCATGTCGGGCATGCCGCCACCTGCCGCGCCTTCTTTGGCGGGCTTGTCGGCAACCATGGCTTCGGTGGTGATCAGCAGGCCTGCGACCGAGGCTGCATCTTCCAGCGCGGTGCGGGTCACTTTGGCGGGGTCGATCACGCCGAAGGAGAACATGTCACCATATTCATCAGTCTGGGCGTTGTAGCCAAAGCTGCTGTCAGAGGATTCACGGATCTTGCCCGCAACCACGGCACCGTCAACACCGGCGTTCTCGGCGATCTGGCGCAGCGGCGCTTCGATGGCCTTGCGAACGATCATGATACCGGCGTTCTGGTCGGAGTTTGCACCTTCCAGACCGTCCAGTGCCTTGCCGGCCTGAACCAGAGCAACACCACCACCAACGATGACGCCTTCCTGCACGGCTGCGCGGGTTGCGTTCAGAGCATCGTCGACGCGGTCTTTGCGCTCTTTCACTTCCACTTCGGTCATGCCGCCGACGCGGATCACGGCAACACCGCCTGCCAGTTTGGCAACGCGCTCTTGCAGCTTCTCACGGTCGTAGTCAGAGGTGGTCTCTTCGATCTGGGTGCGGATCTGGGCAACGCGTGCTTCGATCTCGGCCTTCTCGCCAGCGCCGTCAACGATGGTGGTTTCGTCTTTGGTGATTTCGATTTTCTTGGCGGTGCCCAGCATGTCCATGGTGACGGACTCGAGCTTCATGCCCAGATCTTCGGAGATGACCTGGCCGCCGGTCAGGATTGCGATGTCCTGCAGCATGGCCTTGCGGCGATCGCCGAAGCCCGGTGCCTTGACAGCAGCAATTTTCAGACCGCCGCGCAGCTTGTTGACAACCAGGGTTGCCAGCGCTTCGCCTTCGACGTCCTCAGCGATGATCAGCAGCGGTTTCTGCGACTGGATCACCTGCTCAAGCAGCGGAACCATTGCCTGCAGCGACGACAGTTTCTTCTCGTGCAGCAGGATCATGCAGTCGTCGAGTTCTGCAACCATCTTGTCGGGGTTGGTGACGAAATAGGGCGACAGGTAGCCACGGTCGAACTGCATACCTTCGACAACAGTGGTCTCGGTTTCCAGACCCTTGTTTTCTTCGACGGTGATAACACCTTCGTTGCCGACTTTCTGCATCGCGTCAGCAATCTGACGGCCGATTTCTGCTTCGCCGTTGGCGGAGATGGTGCCAACCTGCGCAACTTCGTCGCTGTCTTTCACATCGCGGGCCGAGGCTTTGATCGCTTCAACAACCTTGGAGGTTGCCAGGTCGATGCCGCGCTTCAGGTCCATCGGGTTCAGACCGGCTGCAACCTGCTTCAGGCCTTCTTTGACGATGGCCTGGGCCAGAACGGTTGCGGTGGTGGTGCCGTCACCGGCTTCGTCGTTGGTGCGGGAAGCAACTTCCTTCACCATCTGGGCGCCCATGTTCTCGAACTTGTCTTCCAGTTCGATTTCCTTCGCCACGGACACGCCGTCCTTGGTGATGCGCGGTGCGCCGAAGGATTTGTCCAGAACCACATTGCGGCCTTTCGGGCCCAGGGTCACTTTCACGGCGTCGGCCAGAATGTTGACGC
This sequence comes from Phaeobacter sp. JH20_29, assembly GCF_048056175.1. Classification (NCBI taxonomy): domain Bacteria; kingdom Pseudomonadati; phylum Pseudomonadota; class Alphaproteobacteria; order Rhodobacterales; family Roseobacteraceae; genus Phaeobacter; species Phaeobacter sp. JH20_29. The sequence goes on along the minus strand of NZ_JAYMWO010000022.1, from coordinate 37,154 downwards.
CACGCAGCATACGGTTGCGGGCATCGGTGTCGAATTTGACGTCCTTAGCAGCCATTTTTACTCTCCTAGAGAAATTCTGTGGGTTTAAGCGATCAGAGATCAGAGCAGACTTGGGAAAAACCCGGTGTCTTACTCGATGATGCCCATGATGTCGCTTTCCTTCATCATCAGCAGCTCTTCGCCGTCGACGGTGACCTCGGTGCCGGACCATTTGCCGAACAGGATCTTGTCGCCAGCCGAAACAGCCATTGCGATCAGCTCGCCGCTGTCCTTGCGTGCGCCTTCGCCGGTTGCGACGACAACGCCTTCGCTCGGCTTTTCCTTGGCGGAATCAGGGATGATCAGACCACCGGCGGTTTTTTCTTCGCTTTCGGTGCGACGGACCAGCACGCGGTCATGAAGCGGTTTCAATGCCATCTTTGTAGCTCCTTAAAGGCTCAAAGGTTGTTGTCTCGCCCCCCTGCTCCCCGCAGAGGGTGTTAGCACTCAATACTGCCGAGTGCTAACGAAGGAATAGCTAGGCAGGGCGTGCGGTCCTGTCAACAGGTTGGTTGGGAAATTTTATGGCAATATTCTGCCGCGGCCATCACGCAGGGCCCACCTCGGCCGCTGTCCCATCGTCGGCCCCCAGCGCTTCCCAGCTATGCGCCCAATGCACCAGCCCCGCCTGACCGGCCTCGGTCAGTTGATAAATGCCGGTGGCGACCCGCACGAACCAGCCATAGTGATTGCTCGCCATGATCCGGGTGGCCTGCGGGACGCCCGCTGCCCTGGCCACGGCGGCCCCCTTGCTCGGCCCGTGGTCTGCCAGATGGGCGGCACAGCGCAAGGCGTCCTGGCGATAGGCGGTCACGATCCCGTGGCGGGTGGCCCCACCGGCATTCGGATCCCCCTGCAGGCGCTGAAATTCGCGCAGCAGCCGCGCCTGTTTCTTGGCCGATTTTCGCGGCGCGTAAGGCCCCGGATCACACTGGACCTCCGTCCGACCATCCGGCAGAACCGTGATCAGCCCCAGCCCCAGACGCCGACACATCGCCAGATTGTCCTTCAGCACCCGCCGCGCCTGGCGGCCAGCGGGTTTCGGCACAGCGATATAAACGAGGTCGCTCAGCGCAAGCCGCGTGATCGCCTGATGGAACAGCGACAGTGAAAACCGCAACTTCAGCTCGACAATAACCGGTGGTTCATCGCCCCGGCAGGCAACCACATCAGCGGCCCCCACCTCCCCCTTCACGGTATACCCCTGCTGTTCCAGCAGGGCCTTCACGGGCGGATAAAGCTGATCTTCGCGGGTCATGGCGCAATGCTACCCCCAGCCGCAGCCGAGGAAAAGCCATTCGCCAAATCAGGGCAATGATCCGCAGCCATTGGCGCCCTTGGCGCGCCTGCGCAGCGCTGATCTGCACGGACGGCATAGCTGCATTGACGAGACAACGGGCCGGGGTGACAAGATCGCCGCCCCCACCTATAAGACGCGCAAAATTCCGGCATCTGCATAGGACACACTTCAATGACTACCTTCGTCTTCGGCCATAAATCCCCCGATACCGATTCCACCGGCTCCGCCATCATCTGGTCGTGGTATCTGAACCAGATCAAAGGCGTCGAAGCCGCTCCGAAATTGCTAGGCGAGCCCAACACCGAAGCGGCCTTCATGCTGCAACACTGGGGGCTGGAAAAGCCGGAGATCATCAGCGATGTGGCCGATGATCAGCCTGTCGTCATCGTCGACACCAACAACCCGGCCGAACTGCCCGCCAATATCAATGGCGCTGACGTTCGTGCGATCATCGACCATCATAAACTGGTCGGCGGGCTGGAAACCAAAGGCCCCATCGACATCCGCATCGAGCCGGTCGCCTGCACCGCGACCATCATGTGGAAAATGATCGGCAGCGATCTGGCGCAGGCACCACGCGAGATCAAAGGCGCGATGCTGACCTGCATTCTGAGCGACACGCTGGAATTCCGCTCGCCGACCACCACCCAGGAAGACAAAGCCGTGGCCTATAGCCTGGCCGAAGATCTCGGCGTCGATATCGCCACCTATGCCGCCGAGATGTTTGCCGCGAAATCCGATGTTTCGGCCTTCTCCGACGCAGAGCTGCTGCGGATGGATTCCAAGGAATACGCGGTCGAAGGCACCAAATTCCGGGTCTCGGTTCTGGAAACCACCGCTCCCGCCGTGGTGCTGGATCGCAAGGCGTCGCTGATGGAAACCATGACAACTGTCGCTGCCGAAGATGGCGTTGATCAGGTTCTGCTCTTTGTGGTGGATATCCTGAAGGAAGAAGCCACCCTTCTGGTGCCCAACGACCTGGTGAAAACCCTCGCGGCCAAGAGCTTTGGCGCCACAGCGGAGGGCGATAGCGTTGTGCTGCCGGGGATCATGAGCCGCAAGAAACAGATCATCCCCAATCTGACAATCTAAGGCCCGGCGCCTTCGAGCCTATGAAATGCGAAAGATGCGGGTCTTCTAAGGAGGCCCGCATCTTTTTTGATGGACCCGCAGTATCCGGCAGTCCGATCTCCGGGTGATACCACCGCGCGTTTCGATCGACCGGCAACCAGGTGCTGGTAGCACGCGCAGAGCGATCGCCACCCTCTTGCGGATCCCCCCGGACCTCTGTTTGCCGCATCTGCGGTGCGCATTGACCAATTGCTGTGGTTGCCCGTGTCGCGGTCCCCGGATGACACTCCAGCAAATCACGCCTCAGGGCGAAAGTAAGCCACGGATACCTAAGTCATCCCAGCCCGCCCCGGTGCAAAGGGGCCAAAGCGCCGCGACCGGCGTCAGCGCCTCGGCAAAGGAGCCAGCACCGCCAGAGGTGACGTGGATCTATCGACCGGCATTGGCATTTCCGTCATGCAAAGGCATTGGCGCTGGCAATCCTGCCATAAAGTCGCGGGCGCCCGATTCGCTCACAGGCATCGGCTGACCGAGGCCGGTCGGTTCAGATTGCACCGGGCGAAGCTGACGCCCGATCCCAGGTGACAGGCCGCCACGCGCGGCAGGCGGCAAGCCCGAAACCGGCGCGTGGTCAGCTGCCTACCGTGCCCCACAGACGACTATCAGGCGCTCAGGCCGTCAGGCCGTCAGGCGAAATTGGCAACCGCATCCCGATCCGCCCAATCGTCACCGGCACCCCCTGCTTTCGACCCCACGGACTTGTGCAGCGATGCGCGGTCGGTGTCCCAGTCATCGATGCCATCGCCGGAAACAGGCCCATGGGCGGAGACTTCGTTATAGTCTTCCCAACGCTCCTCATCCGGGTGACCTGCCTCGACAACGGCCGCTGCGCGCTCCGCCGCTGAGGGTGCGCGGCCTGCGGCACCATCTGCTGAGAGCAGAACAAACTGGCTGACGATCTGGTTCAGACCATAGGTCTCGCTGTTCATCTTCAGGATGGCAGCGCCGGATTCCTCAACCATCGCGGCATTCTGCTGGGTGACATTGTCCAGCTGGGCAACACCGATATTGATTTCGTTCAGCCCCTGCGCCTGTTCACCGGATTCCGAAGAGATACCAGAGACAAGCGTGGCGATATTGACCACCTCGCCGACAACCTGCGACAGGGCCTTGCCGGCGCTATCGACCTTCTCCACGCCCTCTTCCACCGTTCTGGTGCTGGCCGAAATCAGCGACTTGATCTCATTGGCGGCATCCGATGACCGTTGCGCCAAAGCGCGCACCTCGGAGGCGACGACGGCAAAACCGCGGCCGACCTCACCTGCCCGCGCCGCCTCGACACCAGCGTTCAATGCCAGCAGGTTGGTCTGGAAGGCAATGTCGTCGATCACGCCGATGATCTGCGAAATCTGCCCGGACGAGCGTTCGATCTCATTCATCGCCTCGATCGCGCCCTCCACGACCCGGCCGCTGTTTTCAACATCCTTGCGCGCGGAATCCACAGCGCTTTCGACGGCTTTGGCGTTCTGGGCGGAGTTGTTGACACTGACCGTCATTTCTTCCAGCGCGGCAGCCGTTTGCTCCAGCGTGGCCGCCTGGCTTTCGGTGCGGGCAGACATGTCTTCAGCACCGGACCGGATTTCATCGGATTGCGCCTGGATCGCGGCGCTTGCCTTGACCACCTGGGCCATCACCTCATTCAGTTTATTGACCGTTTCGTTATAATTCATCCGCAGCGGATCATAGGCCTCGCCAAAGCTCTCTGCGATGCGAACGCTGAAGTTCCCGGACGCCAGCGCCTGCAGGCCCTGACGCAGCCGGTCGATGACATGCTCACCCTCCACACGCAGGGTATTCTGTTTCTCCAGCTCGCTGATGACCCGGGCCGACACACGGTCGATATCGCGGGCGATCTCGCCAAAATCGTCACCGCGCATCCGCTCAGCGACCTTGATGCCAAAATCCCCTTCTGCGACTTCGCGCAGGGCTTCGCGCAGCCGATCAATCGGGCGCACAATGTTCATGGTCATCTTGCGCGCGTTATAGAGCGTCACCAAGACCAACAGGGCGGATGTTCCCAGGAGGACATAAAGCAGAAGCATGTCATGTGCCCGCGCCGCCTTTGCGGTTTCGACCGCCGAGGTTTCAATCCAGTCACTCAACGGGTGCAATTTCTCATTGAGGGCCGCGTAACTGTCCTGAAAGGCATCGACAGCAGCCTCCGCGGCGACCGGGTCGGTGACGGCCAGCTCTGCCAGGGCGACGCCCTGACCGACAAAGGTATCAACCTCCGCCACCATCCCCTCGACCTGCGCCAGCGCCTTTGGTGGCAAGGAATCGTTTTTCAGCAATTCCAGATTCTTGCGAAGCTCCTCGCTGGCCTGGACCACTTGTGCGCGCAGCGCCTCTTTCTCGGCTGCGGTCGCATGATCCCCGGCAAACACGAGATAGATCACTTCCGAGTGCAACTCTTCATGCAGGAGGTCGACCTTCAGCTCGTGGCGCACCGTTTTGGTTACATCAATCTGCCGCTCAAGCTCCAGTTCGCTTTGCCACAGGCTGTAGACAGATATCAGAGCCAATATAACAATCGCAAAAACGGATACCGCACCCGAAATAATAAATCGGGTTTTTGTTGACATCGTTCGAAACATTACCGCACACCTCTGGGTTGTAGCCTCGACCTGTTCTACGCCTCTGTTGTTAAAAAACCGGAAACATCGCCGATCTGGTCAAATTCCGCAGGCTCTGGCATAGCTTGAACAGCCGAAATCCCATGTGAAAGACCTGTCCCATGACCCGACTCATTGCCTCCCTCGCCGAGGTCTCAAGCCAGTACAAAGCCCTGTTTGTCGATCTTTGGGGCTGTGTGCACAACGGTATCACCGCCTACCCCGAGGCCGTGGCTGCCTTGCAGGCCTATCGCGCGGCAGGCGGTGTTGTTGTGCTGGTGACCAACTCGCCCAAGCCAAGGGCGGGGGTTGCGGCACAGCTTGGCGACTTCGGCGCCCCTCAGGATGCCTATGACACCATTGCCACCTCCGGCGATTCCGCACGCGCCGCCATGTTCAGCGGTGCCGTTGGCCGCAAGGTCTATTTCATGGGTGAATGGGAGCGCGATGCCGGCTTCTTTGAGCCGCTGAAGATGCTGGACGATCCGATTGATGTGACCCGCGTTCCGTTGAAGGAGGCCGAAGGCATTGTCTGCTGCGGCCCCTTCGATACGCAGGCCGACCCGGATGTGAACCGCCCGGATTTCCTTTATGCCAAGCAGATGGGGCTGAAACTACTCTGCGCCAATCCCGATATCGTGGTTGATCGCGGCGAGACGCGCGAATGGTGCGCCGGGGCGCTGGCGCGGCTTTATACGGAAATGGGCGGCGAGAGCCTGTACTTCGGCAAGCCCCACCCGCCGATCTACGATCTGGCGCGGCGGCGTCTGGCGGAGCTGGGCCTGGATATCGCCGACCGTGACATATTGGCGATCGGTGACGGCCCCCACACCGATATCTCGGGCGCAATGGGCGAAGGTCTGGACTCACTCTTCATTACAGGTGGACTTGCAGCAAAAGAGACCAAAACCGACCACCAGCCCGATGAAGCCGCGCTAAGCACCTATTTGGAAAAGGAAAAATCTGCACCGACCTATTCTATCGGCAGATTGCGCTAACGGAGAAAACACTTGCCTTTCTGCGACTGCAAAGTAATAAAGTTGCCGTAACAAGTCTGCATTTGCCCGATTGTTTCAGGTTCGACCCGCAACCCATAGACAGCACCGCGCAATTTTTCGCAGAGCAACGGCAACAGGAGAGGCATATGTTGGACAATTTTCCGCGCGGAACGATCTGCATCGAAGATATCGAAATGGGGATGGTCCGCTATCTGCGCAAAGAGGTGACGGACAAGGATATCGAGATGTTTGCCGAGGTCTCAACGGACCATAACCCGGTGCATCTGGATGAAGATTACGCGCAGGACACCATGTTTCAGGGGCGCATCGCCCATGGGATGCTGACTGCCGGGTTGATCTCTGCCGTAATTGGCGAGCAACTGCCCGGCCATGGCACCATCTACATGAGCCAGTCCCTGAAGTTTCTTGCCCCCGTCCGCCCCGGCGATCTCGTGCTTGCGGAGGTCGAGGTGACCGGCATCGAGATCGACAAACGCCGGGTCAAGCTGGATTGCCGCTGCATGGTGGAGGGCAAGAAGGTGCTGGTCGGCGAAGCCATGGTGATGGCGCCGTCACGCAAGTTCGACTGAGGCGATGGCCGCCAAGCTGTGGCGCCCCGTGGCATGGCTCTTGCAAGCGCGCCCCGGCGCGGCTAGGCAGTGGCCATGCGCATTATCCGTGACTTTCAATTCGTAGATCCAAAGGATCGTGGGGCCTCTGCCGCCATCGGCAATTTCGATGGTGTCCATCGCGGCCATCAATCGGTCATCGATCTGGCCCGCGACGCTGTGCCCGAGGCGCCGCTCGGGGTCCTGACCTTCGAACCTCACCCGCGGGAGTTCTTCGCCCCCGATGCCCCGCCGTTTCGCCTGATGTCGGCCGAAGCCCGGGCATCGCGGCTGGAAAAACTGGGGGTGGAGCGTCTCTACCAGTTGAATTTCAATGCCGCCCTCTCCGGTCTCACGCCCGAGGGCTTTGCCCGCAAGGTGATTGCCGACGGTCTAGGCCTGCGTCATGTCGTCGTCGGCTCGGATTTCTGTTTCGGCAAGGGTCGCGCCGGCTCTGCCGACGATCTCCAGCGTTTTGGCGACCAGATGGGGTTCGGCGTCACCGTGGCGCCGCTGATGGAATATTCCGAGGACACGGTCTCCTCCACCGCCATCCGCCGCGCGCTCAGCGACGGGCGGCCGCGCGATGCCGCCAATATGCTCGGCCATTGGCACCGGATCGAAGGCGAGGTCATTGGCGGCGAACAACGCGGCCGCGAATTGGGCTATCCCACGGCGAACATGTCGATCGACGGGCTGCATCAGCCCGCCTTTGGCGTCTATGCCGTGCTGGTCGATGTGCTGGATGGCCCCTATCGGGGCAGCTATCATGGCGCCGCCTCCGTCGGAGTGCGCCCGATGTTCGATGGCAGCCATCCCAATATTGAAACCTTCCTGTTCGATTTCACCGGCAACCTCTATGGCGCGACGCTGTCTGTGGGGCTGGTCGAATACCTGCGCCCGGAAATGACCTTTGACGGGCTGGAGGGGCTGCTGGCCCAGATGGACGCTGATTGCATCACCGCGCGCCAGCTGTTGGCGGCGCTATGAGCCAGGGCATTGACCGCAACGGGCTGGGCAAGCGCTTCTGGGAAAAGAAGCCGCTGACAAAGCTCAACAACCGCGAGTGGGAAGCGCTCTGCGATGGCTGTGGCAAATGCTGCCTGAACAAGCTGGAGGATGAAGACAGCGGCGAAGTGGCGCTGACCCGGGTTGCCTGCCGTCTGCTGGATGATGCCACCTGCCGCTGCGCCCACTACGAGAACCGCCATCAGTTTGTCCCCGAATGTATCGTGCTGAAGCCCGACAATCTGGACACCCACGCCTATTGGATGCCACAGACCTGCGCCTATCGCCTGCTCTGGGAAGGCAAGCCGCTGCCCGACTGGCACCCGCTGATCACCGGTGATCCTGCAAGCGTGCATGAGGCCGGTGTTTCGGTGCGGGGCTGGACCGTATCGGAATTCGACACTCCCGAAGAAGACTGGGAAGAGCATATAATCGAGGAGCCACTCTAAATGCATTTCGCCTCTGACAACTCCGGTCCGGCCAATCCTGAAATTCTGGCAGCCCTTGCAACGGCCAACACTGGCTATGCCATGGGCTACGGTGCAGATGACGAGATGGCACAGGTCACCACCCGCATCCGCGAGATCTTTGACGCCCCGGACGCAGCGGTCTACCTCGTCGCAACCGGCACGGCCGCCAATGTACTGGCCCTTTCGACCCTGTCGCAGCCCTGGCAAACGCTGTTCTGCACCCGACAGGCCCATATCAACGTCGATGAATGCAACGGGCCTGAGTTCTACACCGGCGGCGCCAAGCTGACGCTGGTGACCGATGCTGACAAGATGACCCCCGCCGATCTGCGCCAAGCCCTTGAGGGCGAGGAAAATCGCGGCGTCCACGGGCCGCAGCGCGGTCCCGTCTCGATCACGCAGGTGACGGAATTTGGCACGGTCTATTCGGTCGAAGAGCTGCGCGCTCTCTGCGAGGTTGCAAAATCCTACGGTCTGCCGGTGCATCTGGATGGTGCACGTTTCACCAATGCGCTGGTGACGCTGGGCTGCACCGCCGCCGAGATGACCTGGAAGGCAGGCGTGGATGCGGTGTCTTTTGGCGGCACCAAAAACGGCTGCATGGGGGTTGAGGCGGTGATCTTCTTTGACCCTGCCAAAGCGCAGGAGTTCGAATATCGCCGCAAACGCGGGGCGCATCTGTTCTCCAAGCATCGCTATCTGTCAGCGCAGATGCTGGCTTATCTGACCGATGATCTCTGGCTGCACAACGCCCGCGCGGCAAATGCCAAGGCAGCGCGTCTGGCGGACGGGTTGCGCAGCAAAGGCGCCCGGTTCAGCCATGATCCGCAGGCCAACATGATCTTTGCCGCCCTGCCACGCGCCACCCACCAGCGGCTGTTCGACGCCGGCGCGGTCTATCACCTTTGGGACGGCGGCCTGGAAGGCGCAGCGGACGAAGAGGTCACCGCGCGGTTCGTCTGCGACTGGTCCATAGAAGACGACCAGATAGACGCGTTTCTCGCGCTTCTCTGACACGTATAGCGGTTGGGCCGCCACCTCCTAATGGGACGCCGGTTTGCCGCCCACCGGCGGCTCCCGGTCACATCGGCTCAGCGGTCATCGCGGGCCCGCCACCCGGAGCGCTGCCACCCCCGGCGCCAGCACCCATGAAGCTCTGGCGGCTCAGGAAATGCCGCGCCATAGCGTCGGCAAATCCTGTTTTGCGATAGCCGACACCAACCACCCGCGTTACCGGGTCGACGTCCGAAATCTCCCGCAGCACAATGCCCCTGTGAGCATCGCCATGGGACATTGGCATCAGCGCCATTCCCAAACCGGCAGCCACCAGATCCATCAGCTGGGCATCATGTATTGCGCTGGCCGCCACCCGCAGCCCCGTCCCGCCGTCATCCCGCGCCAGTTCAGCCAGATACCGGTCCGCGCTGGGGCAATAGGGGCGCGCAATCAGGGCCTCATCCGCAAGATCTGCCAGCGTCAGCTGCGGTTTTGCCACCAGAGGATGCCCGGAGGGCAGACCGAGACCATAACGCTCCTGCCAGAGCGGATGAAAACCGCAGCCCCGTGGCAGACAGCTCTCAGCCGCAAAATGCAGATCCGCCTGCGTGGGATCCTCGGTAAACTGAAACTGCGCCTGTGGTTCCGCCCGCCGGATCCGGGCCAGCCCATCCTCAAATGCCGCCATCAAGACGTCGGGCGCGCAGAACACCCTTACCGTTTGCGCGACATGCCCCTTTAGCCGCGCCTCAAGCTGGCTCATCTGCGCCAGCACCCCGCCTGCCTGCTGATAGAGTTCGTGCCCGAGCGCGGTTGGCGTCAGACCATCCCGGCCGCGCCGAAACACCGGGCCGCCATACCGTTGCTCAAGTCGGGCAATTGCCGCCGAGACCGAGGGCTGGCGCACATCGCAGGCCCGTGCCGCAGCACTGAAGGTTCCCATTTCATAGGCAGCCCGGAAATATCGTAGCGGTGTCAGATCATCCATAGCTTCAAACTATAACATGGATAGCCTCCAGAGCAATTCCCTATAGTCGGTATCTTTGCCATCCTGTCGGCACCACTCAACAGGAGAGCATCATGTCCGCAACCACCCTCGCCCCCGCGCCCCAAGCCACAACCGCCCCCGAAATCGAGCAGTTGCTGCGCCTGTTCGAGGCAGGCGACCCCGCCCTGATGGGCTTTATCGCGCCGGATATCGATTTTCGCATCGACCATTACCGCGACAGCGATGGCGTCGACGTCAGCTGGCAACAGGCCACCGATATCGAGGGCTTTGGTGTGATCCTGTCCCGGCTTGGCCCCGAAGTTTTCCCCCAGGGAACAAAAATCGTGGATCTGACATCACAGGATCTGGGGGATGGCTGGTATAATACCCGGTTCCAGCAGCGCTATCACTACGCGGTGCGGGATCGTATGGTGGAAAGCGTGACCTTCATCCTGTCCCATCAGAAGGACGGCAAGATTGACTATTTCCGCGAAACCGTCACCACGGTGACCGATCTCTGAGGCCAACTCACGCGCCCTGACGTCGCAAGCTGAAAAACCCGAAGCCGCCTCTGGCGCGCTTCGGGTTCTTGCTACGGGAACGCCCCCTCGGGGCCGTGCAGCATCGGCTAGGGCCTAGGCCTGCGCCAGCGCCACGTCCGGCCAGAAGCTTTGCAGCAGAGCCGCCGTCTCGGCCGGATGTGTGATCGGCAGCATATGTCCCGCCGCCTCGACCCTTCGGCAGGTTACCTCCGGCAGTCGTGCAGCAAGAGCGCGAATGACCTCATGCATGATGGGCTGGCTTTTGCCGCCATCAATCAGCAGACAGGGCATCGTCAGCAACGCCAGCTTATCCGGTTCCAGCACGCCCAGCATATCGTCGTAGATCTGCGTATCGCAGGCCATCACCGCCGGAAAACTGCGGACCATGGCGCTGCGGGCGCTTTCGGGCAGATCTGGCCATTTCGGATGGCCTGCTCCCCAGGCCCGGTTGAACAGGCGAGTCGCCTGCTCCACATCACCGTTGAGATAGGTTTCGCGAACGGTCATGTGGTCCCGGCGCAGCGCCTCAAGCGCCTCGGGATCGGTCGTCGTCGCTGTCCCCAGCGAAAAAAACACAGGTTCGATCATCACCAGAGAGCGCACCAGGTCAGGCCGCATCTGCGCCATTGCCAGCGCCACCGTGGCACCAAAGGAATGGCCCAGCAGGTCAATCGGCCCGTCCTTGGCCAGATTCTCCGACTCGATCAGGGCCAGCCCGGCCTCGGCATTGCGCAGTTGCAAAAGCCCCTCACCGTCCCAATCGGGACTGCGCCCGTGCGACAGCATGTCGAAACTTGAGATCGTCACATGTTCTTCCAGAATGGTCGCCAGACCACGCCAGGCACCGGAATGGGCAAGGGAGCAATGGACTCCCAGAACCTGCCGATTGCCGCGACCAAAGGAATGGGTGACCACGGGCTGCGCCAGCCCGGCCGAGATTTCCGCCATCATGACTGCCCTTTTGCGGTCGCGATGCCACCGTCAACCAAGGTCCTTCTTCGCTGCTCCTCTGCGCAACTCCAGCAGGTTTCCCCTGCCCTGTCGTTTGCCACCATGGGCCTGTTCTCCCGCATTAAATCTAGGCGCGACGGTACGCCCATGCTAAGCGGGGTTCAACATCACGAATCTGTCACACTGCCATTGCTGCCTGGGGATAACAGCCAATGCCGACTTTGAACGAACCCAAGCTGATTGCTGGGAACGCCAATCTTCCGCTTGCCGAAACCATTACCCGCCGCATGTCGATGCACCGCGGCGTTGATCAGGGCCTCGTAGATGCCCGGGTCGAGCGGTTCAACGACGGCGAAATCTTCGTCGAGGTTTATGAGAACGTCCGCGGTGAGGACATGTTCATCATTCAGCCGACCTCGAACCCGGCCAATGACAACCTGATGGAGCTCTTGATCATCGCAGATGCCCTGCGCCGCTCCTCTGCCCAGCGTATCACCGCCGTGATCCCTTATTTCGGCTATGCCCGCCAGGACCGCCGCACCAAGGCCCGCACGCCGATCTCGGCCAAGCTGGTGGCGAATATGCTGACCGGTGCGGGCATCGAACGGGTTCTGACAATGGACCTGCACGCGGCCCAGATCCAGGGCTTCTTCGATATCCCCGTCGACAACCTCTATGCTTCGCCGATTTTTGCTCTGGATGTGAAAAACCAGTTCAAGGACAGCATGGACGAACTCATGGTCGTGTCACCGGACGTCGGCGGTGTGGCCCGCGCCCGTGAACTGGCAAAGCGCATCAACGCGCCTCTGTCGATCGTCGACAAACGCCGCGAGAAAGCCGGCGAGGTCGCCGAAATGACCGTGATTGGCGATGTCACCGACAAGATCTGCCTGATCATCGACGACATGTGCGACACAGCCGGCACCCTGTGCAAGGCGGCGCAGGTGCTGCTCGACAATGGGGCCAAGGAGGTCCACGCCTACATCACCCATGGTGTGATGAGCGGCCCGGCTGTTGAGCGCGTGACAAACTCGGTGATGAAATCGCTGGTGCTGACCGACACCATTCAGCCGACCGAAGCGGTCCTTGGCGCGCCGAATATTCGCATCCTGCCGACCGCGCCCTTGTTCACTCAGGCCATTCTCAATATCTGGCACGGCACCTCCGTGTCCTCTCTGTTCGAGGACAAGACGCTGGTTCCGATCTACGAGTCGCTGTCGCGCAACGGCTAAACCGCGCCGCCAATCGGCCAAGCTCTTTGACCCCACGCCCGGAACCCGGCGCGTGGGGTTTTTCGTCTTGCCGCTATCGACGGCACGCCGCCCAGCACGCTAGGCTTGGCGCGTGGCTTAAAGCGGGGAGGCAGGAGGATGCAGCACCATCAGGGCAGCTGCCTGTGCGGCGCCATCCGTATCAGCGCCTCCGGTGCGCCGCTCCGGGTTGGCATCTGCCATTGCAGCGACTGTCGCAAGCACCATGGCGCGTTGTTCTACGCGGCTGCGATTTTCCCGGCATCGGCTGTCACTGTTGATGGCAGGCCGCAGCATTACAGGGGGCGCCATTTCTGTGGTATCTGCGGCTCGTCGGTTTTTGCCCGAAGCGGCGATGAGATCGAGCTGCATCTGGGTGCGCTCGAAACCACGGACGGGCTGCTGCCAAGCTATGAAGGCTGGTGCCTGCGCCGCGAGAGCTGGCTGCCCGCGTTTCCGGGTCTGACCCGTTTTGACCGCGACAGAGACCCGAGTTAGGGCACGTCCCAGTCATCGGCAAAGGGCAGCGTTCCGATCGCCAGCCAGGAGGCCCGGATCCGCGCGACGCGGCTGTCATTCCAGGTGCGAAACACCACGTCAAATCCTTGGTGGGTGATCTTCTCGGCGACCAGCTCCGCCCGGATGGCGGCCCCGGAATCGATGTCCACCAGCGAGCTGGAGAGATGCACCGCAGGCAGCTCGGCAAAGGGCTCGGAAAAGCGCACCTCGCGGCGGCGTTCGCGCGGGCCGGTTCCGGTCCACATGCTGCCGCCATTCTCGAACTCCGAGAAGATCTCGATATCGCCCTGATCCACCCCAAGGCGGGGGCTCTGTACACGTTTCATACTGTTTCCGCCCCCTGAACCCCTGCCCGATCTCTTCCCTGCCCGCTCTGCGCACCGCCCGACCTGCGCAAAGCCTGGCGCACAGGGCGCGGGCGAGTGCGCCGCCTGTCCTGCAACTCTGCCAAAAAACAAAACCGGCCCGCAAGGGGCCGGTTTATCGTGTTTTGCCATGGCTCTGACGGATCAGAGGCTCATGTGGGTGCCCAGGGCTTCCATGTCAGCGAGCAGCTTGGCCGCGTCTTCAACGAGACCATGCGGTTGATCGGTTTCCTGCACGGTCTTGTAGGTCGTGCGGGCCTCTTCAATCAGCTCGTCCAATTGCGCGCGCGTCAGCTGGTCCATGGGGATTGCCTTTTCAGCAAGGACAGACAGACCGTCAGCGCCGATTTCAGCAAAGCCACCGGTGACCAGATATTCCGATGTGCCTTGCGGGCCTTCAACCCGCAGGACACCCGGACGCAGCGTGGTGATGGTCGGCGCATGGTTGGCCATAGCCGTCATGTCGCCTTCCGCGCCGGGGATCATTACCGCGGTCACCGGGAGCGACGCCAGGCGGCGCTCCGGGCTCACGAGGTCGAATTGCATCGTATCAGCCATCAGGGCCCTCCTTAGGCCGCGTCAGCAGCCATTTTCTCGGCTTTAGCGATCACCTCGTCGATGCCGCCAACCATGTAGAAGGCGCCTTCGGGCAGGTGGTCGTATTCGCCAGCCACAACGGCTTTGAACGACGCGATCGTGTCCTCAAGCGGAACCTGCTTGCCGTCTGCGCCGGTAAAGACCTTTGCAACGTCGAACGGCTGGGACAGGAAGCGCTGGATCTTACGCGCGCGGGTCACGGTCAGCTTGTCCTCTTCGGACAGTTCGTCCATGCCGAGGATCGCGATGATGTCCTGCAGCGACTTGTAGCGCTGAAGGATCTGCTGAACGTCGGAGGCCACAGCATAATGCTCTTCGCCCACGATGGACGGGTCCATCAGGCGCGATGTGGAGTCGAGCGGGTCAACAGCCGGGTAGATACCCAGTTCCGAGATCGAACGGTTGAGAACGGTGGTCGCGTCCAGGTGGGCAAAGGTGGTTGCCGGTGCCGGGTCGGTAAGGTCGTCCGCGGGAACATACACAGCCTGGATCGAGGTGATCGAGCCGTTCTTGGTGGAGGTAATGCGTTCCTGCATCGCACCCATGTCGGTGGCCAGCGTCGGCTGGTAGCCCACAGCCGAAGGAATACGGCCGAGCAGAGCCGAAACCTCGGAACCCGCCTGGGTGAAGCGGAAGATGTTGTCCACGAAGAACAGAACGTCGGTGCCAGACTGGTCACGGAACTGTTCCGCCAGGGTCAGACCGGTCAGAGCAACACGGGCACGCGCACCCGGAGGCTCGTTCATCTGGCCGTAAACCAGGGCCACCTGCGATTCTTCCAGGTTATCGGGCTTGATAACGTTGGATTCGATCATCTCGTGGTAGAGGTCGTTGCCTTCACGGGTCCGCTCACCAACACCGGCGAACACGGAGAAGCCCGAGTGCACTTTTGCGATGTTGTTGATCAGTTCCATGATCAGAACGGTTTTGCCAACGCCGGCGCCGCCGAACAGACCAATTTTACCACCCTTGGCGTAGGGGGCCAGCAGGTCGATCACCTTGATGCCGGTTACCAGCACTTCGGATTCGGTGGACTGGTCGCTGAACTCGGGTGCGGGCTGGTGGATCGAACGGGTCTCCGCTGCGTTCACCGGGCCCTGCTCGTCCACGGGCTCACCCACGACGTTCAGGATGCGGCCCAAGGTCGCGTTGCCGACGGGGATCGAGATCGGTGCGCCGGTGTCGGCAACAGCCTGACCGCGAACCAGACCTTCGGTCGCGTCCATAGCGATCGTACGGACGGTGTTTTCACCGAGGTGCTGGGCAACTTCCAGAACCAGGGTCTTACCATTGTTGTCGGTGGTCAGCGCGTTCAAGATCGCCGGCAGGTGGCCGTCGAATTGCACGTCCACAACGGCGCCGATGATCTGGGTCACCTTGCCTTTTGCATTTGCCATGTTTCGTCTCCGGTTTTCTTTTAGAGCGCCTCGGCGCCCGAAATAATTTCAATCAGCTCGTTGGTGATCACGGCCTGACGCGAGCGGTTGAACTCGATGGTCAGCTTGTCGATCATCTCGCCCGCGTTGCGGGTCGCGTTGTCCATCGCGCTCATCCGGGCACCCTGTTCGGAGGCCCCGTTTTCCAGCAGCGCTGCAAAGATCTGCGTTGCGACGCCGCGCGGCAGCAGGTCGGCCAGAATGGCCTCTTCGCTGGGCTCGTAGTCATAAACCGCAGAGCTGGTCGCAGCCGCGTCTTCCGTGGCATCGAACGACGCCGGGATCACCTGCTGGGCTGTCGGCACCTGGGTCACAACGTTCACGAACCGCGCATAAAAGAGCGTCGCAACGTCGAATTCCCCGGCATCAAAGCGGGCCAGAACGTCCTTGGCGATGTCCTGCGCATTGGCATAGCCAACACGTTTGACGTCGCTCAGATCCACGTGGCCGACAAAATATTCGCCAAGGTCGCGCTTCATCGCGTCCCGGCCTTTTTTGCCGACTGTCAGGATCTTGACAGTCTTACCCGCCGCCTTCAGCGCCTGGGCTTCCACCCGGGCCAGCTTGGCGATGTTGGAATTGAAGCCCCCGCACAGCCCGCGTTCGGCGGTCAGCACGACCAGGAGATGAACCTGGTCGCTACCGGTGCCGGCAAGCAGTTTGGGTGCAGAATCGCTGCCACCGACAGATGCGGCGAGCCCGGCCATAACGGCGTTGAACCGTTCGGCATAGGGACGTGCATCTTCGGCGGCCTCTTGGGCGCGGCGCAGTTTTGCGGCCGCGACCATCTGCATGGCCTTGGTGATCTTGCGGGTCGATTTGACCGACGCGATCCTGTTTTTAAGGTCTTTAAGGTTAGGCAACGCCTGATCCCCCCTTAAGCGAAGTCAGCTGCGAACGCGTCCAGAGCTGCTTTGATCTTGTCGGCTGCATCACCCTTGATCTTCGGGTCTTCGTTGGTGATCCAATCCAGCAGGTCCTGGTGCTTGCTGCGCAGATGCGCCAGCAGGCCAGCCTCGTAACGGCCGACTGCTTTCACGTCGACTTTGTCGAGGTAACCGTTGGTACCTGCAAAGATCACACAAACGATCTCGGCGTTGGTCAGCGGTGCGTACTGCGGCTGCTTCATCAGTTCGGTCAGGCGGGCACCACGGTTCAGCAGCTGCTGGGTCGCGGCGTCCAGATCGGAGCCGAACTGTGCAAAGGCTGCCATTTCGCGGTACTGAGCCAGTTCCAGCTTAACCGGACCAGCAACGGATTTCATTGCATTGGTCTGAGCCGAGGAGCCCACACGCGACACCGACAGACCGGTGTTCACAGCAGGACGGATGCCCTGGTAGAACAGTTCGGTTTCCAGGAAGATCTGACCGTCGGTGATCGAGATCACGTTGGTCGGAATAAACGCGGACACGTCGCCGCCCTGGGTTTCGATCACGGGCAGCGCGGTCAGCGAGCCGGCACCGAATTCTTCGTTCAGCTTCGCGGAACGCTCCAGCAGGCGGGAGTGCAGGTAGAAAACGTCACCAGGATAGGCTTCACGGCCCGGCGGACGACGCAGCAGCAGCGACATCTGGCGATAGGCCACGGCCTGCTTGGAGAGGTCATCATAAACGATCAGCGCGTGCTTGCCGCTGTCGCGGAAGTATTCGGCCATCGCGGTCGCGGCGTAAGGCGCCAGGAACTGCATCGGAGCCGGTTCGGACGCGGTTGCGGCAACCACGATCGAGTATTCCATCGCACCGGTTTCTTCCAGCTTCTTCACCAGCTGGGCCACGGTCGAGCGCTTCTGGCCGATCGCGACGTAAACACAGTACAGTTTCTTGGATTCATCATCACCAGCGGCGTCGTTGTAGACTTTCTGGTTCAGGATGGCGTCCAGCGCAACGGCGGTTTTACCGGTCTGACGGTCACCAATGATCAGCTCTCGCTGGCCACGGCCAATCGGGATCATCGCGTCAACCGATTTCAGGCCGGTTGCCATCGGCTCGTGAACCGATTTACGCGGGATGATGCCCGGTGCCTTCACGTCGGCAACCTTGCGTTCGGATGCGTTGATCGGACCCTTGCCGTCCAGCGGGTTGCCCAGACCGTCGACTACGCGGCCGAGGAGCTCGGGGCCAGCGGGAACGTCCACGATGGAGTTGGTGCGCTTGACGGTGTCACCTTCTTTGATGTCACGGTCGGAGCCGAAGATAACGATACCGACGTTGTCGGATTCGAGGTTCAGCGCCATGCCCATGATGCCGCCGGGGAATTCGACCATCTCGCCGGCCTGGACATTGTCGAGACCGTAGACGCGGGCAATACCGTCACCAACGGACAGCACGCGGCCAATTTCTGCCACCTCGGCTTCTTGACCAAAATTCTTGATCTGGTCTTTCAGGATCGCAGAAATTTCTGCTGCTTGGATACCCATTTATCCGACCTCTTTCATTGCGTTCTGTAGGGAGTTGAGCTTGGAGCGGATCGAGCTGTCGATCATCTTCGAGCCCACTTTAACGACAAGACCGCCAATGATGCTTTCATCGACGGTTGCATTGATCACGACCTTTTTCCCGGTGCGTTCGGCCAGTGTCTTGGCCAGCTTTTCGCTCTGGGTCTTGGTCAGCGCCTTTGCCGATGTGACATCGGCGGTAATCTCACCACGGGTTTCGGCCAGGCGTGCGCGCAGAGCCTCAAGCAGCGCAGGCACCACAAACAGGCGGCGCTTTTCGGCCATCAGCGACAGCGCATTTGCCAGAACCGGGGCCAGGCCCATTTTCTTGGCAATTGCGGTGATCGCAGCCCCCTGCGCCTGACGCGACACCAGGGGTGACGTGATCAGGTCGCGGAGATCTTCACTATCCGCCAGAGCGGCAGACAGGTCATTGATGCTGGTTTCAAGGCTATCAAGCGCCTTGCTCTCTTCGGCGATCTCAAAGATCGCGGTGGCATAGCGCGCGGCAATGCCTGCGGAGATCGAAGCTGGTTCGGACACGTCCACCCTTCCGATATTGGCCCCGGTTGGCTAACCCTTGCAGGTGGCGTCCGGGGGCGTGAGGTCTCCCCACAATCTGGTGGGGCGTCAAAATCAGCGTGGATGTAGCAGAGCGTTGGCAACCTATCAACTGCCTTGGACAGCGAGGTAAAAAAGGAAGTTTCAAGCGTTTTCAAGTGATTAGGCAATAACACTCGATGAAACGACAGAACATGCGTCAAAAAAACCGACTTTAGGCGTCAATTTTGCGATTCCAAATCAGCAAAAATCACGCCCTGAGGACAAAAAAACCTCCAAACCGTCGAAAACGAGCACTGAAAGCGCGATTTTGAACCATATGCGGGGAATCAAGCACCAGAGCACCCGAAGCCGCCTTCCGCAAGGTCACCCTGCGCCACCTGCCAAAGATTAAGAACCGCCTATTTCATAGCCTCTCATCGCGCCCCATTTTGCGCCACCTGTCCAGCCCGCAGACGTCGCGACGCGGCGTCGTTTGCAGGCGACCTGCCGTCACCCTGTGCATATGCCGCAAACGACATCGACGACCGCTCGGACGCATCCGCCCGCCCCTGAAATCGCCCCCGTCACGCCGGTTCGGGCATCGGATTGGACAACCCTTCCAGCACCCGGATCGGGTTGGGACGGCGCAGGCGGGTCATCTCGCCGCGCTGGACATGCACCTGCTTGCTGACCTCCACCAGAAACGCACCGCCCCCCAGCATCGCCGGAAGACGGTCCCCCATCCGCTCAAACAAAGGCCCGGACTTCAGCCAGAAGCGGCGCTGACTGGGCGGCAGATAAAGCGCGGCTGAGTGCCGCTCGACGGTGAACTGATGCAGGCGCAGCTGATTTTCCACCTGGCTCAGCGTATAGGGGCGGCCAAAGCCAAACGGGGTCACATCCGAGCGCGCCCAGAGACCGGCACGGTTGGGCACCACAAAGACGGCGCGCCCCCCCGGTCCCAGCACCCGCCAGCATTCCTCCAGCAGATGCGACGGCCGGTCCGAGGTCTCCAGCCCGTGCAGCAGCACCAGCCGATCCACATGCCCGGTTTCAATCGGCCAGGAGGTCTCTTCGCAGAGCACCGAAACATTGGGCAGCCCGGCCGGCCATTGCATCACCCCCTGCGGCCCGGGCATCAGCGCAATCACCCGCCGCGCCTCCGCCAGATAGGGGCGCAGCAGCGGTGCCGCAAACCCAAACCCCGCGACCGTCAGCCCGGCCGCCTCGGGCCATAGTTCCAGCAGCCGACCGCGGATCGACGCCTGCGCCGCCCGCCCCAGGGTGCTGCGATAGTAGAAATTCCTCAGATCCTGAACATCAACATGCATTGCGGGCGTCCGTTGCTTGGGCCAATCTGAGGCCAGTCGCCGTCAGTTTACCCATCGAGAAGCGAATGACCATGCCCCTTGAAATCGTCACCCTGCCCTGCCTGTCCGACAACTATGCCTTTGTGCTGCACAATGCCGCCACCGGTCAGACCGCGCTGGTTGATGCGCCGGAAGCGGAGGCTATCAAGTCGGAGCTAGACAGGCGCGGCTGGGGGCTGGATCAGATCCTGCTGACTCACCATCACTGGGATCATATCGACGGGGTCGCCGACCTGCGTGCATCCTATGACTGCCAGATCGTCGGCGCGCGCGCCGATGCCCATCGCCTGCCGGATCTAGATCTGGCGGTGGCCGAGGGAGAGACCTTCAGCTGCCTCGGCGAGGAGGTCCATGTGCTGGATGTCTCCGGCCATACCCTCGGCCATATTGCCTTTCACCTCCCGGCGTCCTCAGCGGTTTTCACAGCCGACAGCCTGATGGCGCTGGGATGTGGCCGCCTGTTTGAAGGGACTGCCGACCAGATGTGGCAGAGCCTCCAGAAACTCGCCGCCCTGCCCCGCGACACCACGGTCTATTCCGGCCATGAATACACCCAGTCCAATGCCCGCTTCGCGCTCACCATCGACCCGGACAACCCGGCGCTGCAACAGCGCTGTGCCGCGATTGATGCGGACCGTGCAGAAGGGCGACCAACAGTCCCGTCACGCCTGCAAGAGGAGCTGGACACCAACCCGTTCCTGCGGGCCCATCTCGACAGCGTCAAGGATGCCCTTGGCATGGGCGGGGCGCCGGCGACCAAGGTCTTTGCTGAAATCCGGGCGCGAAAGGACAAGTTTTAGGCGCCCCGGCTGCCGTTTCACGGCACAGTCACGAGAAATGTGACAAGAAATTGCAAGAAAGAACTTGAAGCCGGGCACGTATCAACCAAACTCTAATACTATCAGGACATGGTTGGACTGTGGAAGGCTAGGCATCCGTCCCACAGCCTCAACGCCAACCCAAGACCAAGAGGAGCACGCCCGTGCCTTCATTCTCGAGCACTTTGGAACAGGCCATTCACGCCGCGCTTGCGCTGGCAAACGAACGGCGTCACGAATTCGCAACCCTGGAGCATCTGCTTCTCGCCCTGCTGGATGAGCCGGACGCGGCCCGCGTCATGCGCGCCTGCAGTGTCGACCTCACCGAATTGCGTGCAACCCTTGTCGAATTTGTCGATGAGGATCTCGCCAATCTGGTCACCGACATCGACGGCTCCGAAGCGGTACCGACCGCGGCCTTCCAGCGCGTGATCCAGCGCGCCGCCATCCATGTTCAAAGCTCCGGCCGGACCGAGGTGACGGGCGCCAATGTGCTGGTCGCCATCTTCGCCGAGCGCGAGAGCGACGCGGCCTACTTCCTGCAGGATCAGGACATGACCCGCTATGACGCGGTGAATTTCATCGCCCATGGCGTGGCCAAGGATCCGGCCTTTGGTGAGTCCCGGCCCGTCACCGGCTCCCCCGAAGTCGAGGAAGAGCCCCAGCCCACCACCGAGGGCGACAAGAAAGAGAGCGCGCTGGCGAAATACTGCGTCGATCTCAATGAAAAATCGCGCGAGGGCGACATTGACCCGCTGATCGGGCGCAGCCACGAGGTTGAGCGCTGCATCCAGGTTCTGTGCCGCCGCCGCAAGAACAACCCGCTTCTGGTTGGCGATCCCGGCGTTGGCAAGACCGCCATCGCCGAAGGCCTGGCGCGCAAAATTGTCGCCGGTGAAACGCCCGAGGTTCTGTCGGAAACCACCATCTACTCGCTGGATATGGGCGCGCTGCTGGCGGGCACCCGCTACCGCGGCGATTTCGAGGAACGTCTGAAAGCCGTCGTTACCGAGCTGGAAGATCACCCCGATGCAGTTCTGTTCATTGACGAAATCCACACGGTGATCGGCGCAGGCGCCACCTCCGGCGGGGCCATGGACGCGTCCAACCTGCTGAAGCCCGCGCTTCAGGGCGGCAAGCTGCGCACCATGGGCTCCACCACCTACAAGGAGTTCCGCCAGCATTTCGAGAAGGACCGCGCGCTGTCCCGCCGGTTCCAGAAAATTGATGTGAATGAACCGTCGGTCGAGGATTCCATCGAGATCCTGAAAGGGCTGAAACCCTATTTCGAGGACCATCACGGCATCCGCTTTACCAGCGATGCGATCAAATCTGCGGTGGAGCTCTCCGCCCGCTACATCAATGATCGCAAACTGCCGGACAAGGCGATTGACGTCATCGACGAGGCCGGTGCCGCACAGCATCTGGTGGTCGAAAGCAAACGCCGCAAGACCATCGGTGTGAAGGAGATCGAAGCGGTTGTCGCCAAGATCGCCCGCATCCCGCCCAAAAACGTCTCCAAGGACGACGCCGAGGTGCTGAAGGATCTGGAGCGCTCGCTGAAACGGGTGGTCTTTGGTCAGGACAACGCGATCGAGGCGCTGTCCAGCGCCATCAAACTGGCCCGTGCCGGTCTGCGCGAACCGGAAAAACCCATCGGCAACTATCTCTTTGCAGGCCCAACCGGCGTCGGCAAGACAGAGGTCGCCAAACAGCTCGCCGATACGCTGGGTGTGGAGCTTCTGCGGTTTGACATGTCCGAATACATGGAGAAACACGCGGTTTCCCGCCTGATCGGCGCGCCTCCGGGCTATGTCGGTTTTGATCAGGGCGGGCTGTTGACCGATGGTGTTGACCAGCATCCCCACTGCGTGCTGCTGTTGGATGAGATCGAGAAGGCGCACCCGGATGTGTTCAACATCCTGTTGCAGGTCATGGATAATGGCCAGCTGACCGATCACAACGGCCGCACCGTGAACTTCCGCAATGTCGTGCTGATCATGACCTCGAATGCCGGCGCATCCGAGCAGGCAAAGGCCGCCATCGGCTTTGGTCGTGACCGCCGCGAAGGCGAGGATACAGCCGCCATCGAACGCACGTTCACCCCGGAGTTCCGCAACCGTCTGGACGCGGTGATCTCCTTTGCACCGCTGCCCAAGGACGTCATCCTGCAGGTGGTCGAGAAATTTGTCCTGCAACTGGAAGCCCAGCTGATGGACCGCAATGTCTCGATCGAACTCACCCGCAAGGCGGCAGAATGGCTGGCTGACAAAGGCTACGACGACCGCATGGGCGCGCGTCCTCTGGGCCGTGTCATTCAGGAGCACATCAAGAAACCGCTGGCGGAAGAGCTGCTGTTTGGCAAACTCTCCAAGGGGGGCCTGGTCAAGGTCGGCATTAAGGATGGCAAACTGGATCTCAGGATCGAAGGCCCGGCCAAGCCTCGCATCTCGGGGGACAGGCCGCCGCTGCTTACGGCCGAGTAACAGCCAATGCGTCTTCTGCCCCTGGCATTTCTCTCCTCGCTCGCCGCGCCCGTCGCGGCGAGCGATCTCGTTCTGGACTGGCCGGTCGATTGCACCCTCGGCGACAGCTGCCAGATCCAGCAATATGTCGATCGCGCCATCGGACCGGCGACACAGGATTTCACCTGCAATCCCCTCACCTATGACGGCCACAAGGGTACGGATATCGCCCTGCCCTATCTCAGCGACATGGAGGCCGGCGTCACTGTCGTTGCCGCTGCGGATGGCACCGTGGTCGGCAGCCGCGACGGGATGGAGGACCGCTATTCCAGCGGGCCGGACGACCCCGCGATCGAGGGGCGGGAATGTGGAAACGGGGTTCTGCTGCGCCACGGCGGCGGCTGGGAAACTCAGTATTGCCACATGAAACGTGGGTCCATCCAGGTCAGCTCCGGCGACAGGGTCACGGCCGGCACACCGCTTGGGGAAATCGGCCTCTCCGGCAACACCCAGTTTCCCCATCTGCATCTTTCCGTGCGCAAGGATGGTGTCACCATAGACCCCTTTGGCCCCCGGATGGAGCAGGGCTGCGGTGCCGACATCGGCGCGCCGCTCTGGGCCGAGGAGATCACCTATCAGGCCGGCGGCTTTCTGGGCAGCGGCTTTGCCGACCATGTTCCGAAATTTGCCGCGATCAAGGCCGGGATCGCCGATCAGTCGCCGCTGGCATCCGGCAGCGGCGCAATCGTGTTCTGGGCCTATGCCTTCGGCGCCCGCAGCGGTGACCATCTGGTGCTGCGTATCGACGGGCCGCAGGGCACCCTGCTGGAGCAGACCGAACCGCTGGAAAAAACCCAAGCGCAGCTGTACCGCGCCGCGGGCAAACGGATCCGTGGATCGGGGCTGCAACCCGGCCGCTACATCGCAACCGCGACACTGCTGCGCAACGGCCAGGTCGTAGATGATCAGCGCCAGGAAATGACGGTGAAATAGGGCTTCACCGACACGGCGGGGCCAAGCCCTCTTGGCCTTGCCGCTCTCAGCGGCTAATCTGCTGCCACGGTCGGCAGACACCGAGGCGTCGCTGCTCCCGCATGGGAGTGCTAAACCTGCCATATCACCGAACGGTTTCCATTGCAGATGGCGCCGCGTCGTCAGGACAGCGACCAACGACCGCACAGGCGCCGATTGGATGCAATATGACCCGAAAACCGCTTCCCCTACAGGTGGATGACCTGTCCCATTTCTCCCGCGCCTTGTCCCGGCAACTGGGCGAGACCAGCCCCTCGCATCTGACACTGATGAACATGCTCGCCCGCGCCGCCGGTTTTCAGAACCTGCAACACCAGCGCGCCATACAGGCAGCGGCCCGACGGCTCGCGAAAACCACAATGGCGCCGGCGGCTGATCATCGGCTGATCGAACGCACGCTGGGCCATTTCGATGACGACGGGCGGATGCTGCGCTGGCCGTCAAAACGCGCCGTGCAGACGCTTGCGCTGTTTGGGCTCTGGTCGGTCTTTCCGGCCGACAGGGCGTTGCAGGAGGCGCAGGTGAATGCGCTGCTGATCGGCGAACACCGCTTCAGGGATCCCGCAACCCTGCGGCGCACCATGATTTCCTGTGGATTGCTGACCCGGCAACGCGATGGCAGCGACTACAGGCGGATCGAACAGCAGCCCACCGCCGAAGCCAAAGCACTGATTTCGCGACTGGCAGCCCGCCGCAAACAGCGCACCCAGGCAGCGGCGCAGATCACGCGCCGGTAGCACCGGCAATGGCACCTCAGCGCTCGGTGAATTTCAGCTCGATCCGGCGGTTCTGCGCCCTTGCAGCCGCAGTCGGGGCTGGATTCACCGGCTGATATTCACCAAATCCATTGGCAGACAGGCGCTCGGGCGGGATGCCCAGCGCCTGCACCATGTAGCGCACCACCGACAGCGCGCGGCCCTGGCTCAGCTCCCAGTTATCGGCAAATTTCGGGTGCACCCCCAACGGGGTGTCATCGGTGTGCCCGTCAACCCGGATGATCCAGTTGATTTCCGGCGGAATGGCCGCTGCCACGGTCTGCAGGATCCCTGCGACCTTGGCGATTTCAGCCCGCCCTTCCAGCGACAGATCGGCGCTTCCGGGGGCAAACAGCACTTCCGAGGCAAAGACAAAACGGTCGCCTTCGATCCGCACCCCTTCCTGATTACCCAGCACATCGCGCAGCCTGCCAAAGAACTCTGAACGATACTGCTCAAGATCCTGCGCCTTGGAGCTGAGCTGCTCTGCCTCAGCCTCCAGTCGCTTGCGCTCACTCTCTTCCAGCAGCCGACGTCGGCGTTCCTCGGCGGCGGCCCGGGCCAGGGCAGCGTTCAGATCCTGACCAAGGTTCTGCATCTGCACCGACTGTGCTGCATCACGGGCTTTGTAATCGTCCAGCAGAGCCTGCAAACCGCCAAGCTGTTCGCGCAGGGCGGCGACCTGCTGGTTCAGCAGTGCGGTCTGACGCCGCGCCTCCTCGGATATGGCCTGCTCGGCGTTCAGGCTCTCGCGGGCCTGTGCCAGCAGGGCGGCACGCTGCTCTGCAAGGCTCGCCAGCTCGGCGCTTTCGGCGGCCTGATCCTTGCCGTCGCTCAGGGCCGCCAGCAATCGCTGCTGCAACAGATCCCGGTCCGCTGCAGCTGCATTGGCCTGTTCCAATTTGCCCAGCGCCTCCAGCAGGCGCTGTTCCAATTCGGCCTGCGCCGCCGTGGTGGTTTCAAGATCCGATTGCGCGGTGTCGCGGCTCTGCCGCAGCCGGTCCAGCTCTTCCTGCAATGCCGCCACCTCGCTGTCGGCGCGTGTCTGTGTGGCATCGAGCTGCGCCAAGACACGGGTCAGCCGCTCGGCCAGAACATCCCGGTCCGCGCTCGCTGCCTGTGCGCTGTCGAGCGCGTCCAGAACCTCGGCCAGCCGCGCATCCAGCTGGTCCTTGGCCGTTTCAGCAGCGGCAAGCAATGTCAGCGTATCCTCGGCGGCCTGCCGCTGCGCCTCAAGCGCGAGGGTCATGGCGGTCAGTTCGGCATCCGCATCCTGCAGCCGGTTGCGCAGCGCCTCGGCGGCAGCCGCCTCCGCAAGGCGCGCTGCCTCGGCAGAGGTGAGCTCCGTTTCCAGCTGCTGCGCCGCTGCCGTGGCATCCGCCGCCGTAGTCTCCAGATCGGCAACCAGTGCCTCCAGCGCCTCGCGTTTGGCCGCAGCCAGCCGGGCCGCCTCCGTCTGGGCGTCGATTTCACTGCGGCTGGCAGCCAGCGCCTGCGAGAGCGCGTCACGCTCGCCTTCCAGTTCAGACTGCGAGGCCTGCAAGGCCGCGCGCTGTGCGGTCAGATCACTGATCGTGGCATTGGCCTCCTCCTGGCGAAGCAACAGCTGCGCAACCTGCGCCTCAAAATCGCTGATCTCTCCGCGCGCTGCCGACAGCTCCGCCTCGGCAGCCTCAAGCGCGCCCTGCGTGGTGCCGAGCGTCGCCGACAAGGCGCCAAGACGGGCCTGCAACTGACTGTTGGCCCGCTCCTCCAGCCCAAGCGCATCCGCCAGCGCCCCGACTTCCGCGGCCAGTTCATCCAGCTGGCTTTCCTGCCCCGAAATCGTCTCGCGCAGCACAAATTGAACCACCATGAAGATGGTCAGAAGAAACATCAGGACCAGCAACAGACCCGTCATCGCATCCACAAACCCCGGCCAGATCGAGGCCTGAAAACGTTGTCCGGTGCGACGTGACAGGGCCATCGCTTAGTCCTCGGAGCCGCGTGCGGTGCGACCCAATCCACGCGGTCGGGCAAAGGCCTTGACCAGGAGGTCGATATCCTTGCGCAGCTCCGCCAGGCTCTCCTGACGGCCGGCGGAGATTTCTTCGAGGATGCGCAGCATCTGGACGTCGATAGAGCGCAGCCGCATCCGGCTTTCGGCATCCAGCCCGACATCGCCATGGGCGCGCATCAGTTCGGTCAGGGCCTCCTGCCCCACTGCGACCCGCTCCAGCGCCCGGGCCGTGCCTTCGGTTTGGTCCTGCCGCCGGTTCATATCCGTAATCGCATCCACCAGCTCGGACAGTTTCTGATCCACCCCGGCGCGGGCTTCGGAGGTTTGCACAAACATCGACTGCAACGCGTCCATCTGCTCGGTCATGCTGTCCAGCACACCTGCAAGTGCCGTGTTTTCACCGCCGCCTGTCTCCTCGCCTGAAGAAAAGCTGACGCGGGTAAAAGACGACAGCCATTCTTCAAGCTCACGGTAGAACCGGTTCTGACCATGGCCTGCGAACAGCTCAAGCAGCCCGACGATCAGCGATCCCGCCAACCCCAGCAAAGACGAGGCAAAGGCAACGCCCATGCCGCCCAGCTGCGCCTCAAGCCCGGTCATCAGCCGGTTGAACACTGCGATCCCTTCCTCACCTTCCTGCGGGGCGAGGCTGCGGATGGTATCGACCACCGCTGGCACCGTGGTCGCAAGACCATAGAACGTCCCCAGAAGGCCAAGGAAAATCAGCAGGTTAACGATATAGCGTGTAATTTCACGCTCTTCGTCGATCCGGGTCGCAACGGAATCGAGGATCGAGCGGGTCGAGGATGAGCCAAGCTGCATCCGCGCGCCCCGCGACCGCAACAGTGACGCCAGCGGTGCCAGCATCGACGGTGGGCGAACATCCTCTCTGGCGACCCCGGCAGCGAAAGCCTCGATCCAGCGTACCGACCCGATCAGTTGCAGCACCTGCCAGAAACAGGCCATCACGCCGAAAACAAACACCAGACCGATAAACCCGTTGAGCCAGGGGTTGGCTTCAAACACCGGCAAAACGCGCGGCAGCGCCACAAAGGCCCCGAACCCTGACAGCCCGAGAGCGATCAGCATCATGATAATCTGGCGTACCGGTTGGGAAAACTGCGGTCTGCTTTCGCGGTCTGGCTGCGCCATAGCTGTGGCTCCTGACACTTTTTTTTGGTGCTCTTGCAGAACCGGAGCCTATAGGCAAATCCTCAAAAGAGCCAAGGCTTTATGACGCAAGATCCCGCACACGCGCCGCAAGCCAATCCAAATCAGCGTCGCGCAGCCCGATCTCCGCCAGATGCTCGGCCGTATTGAACAGATATTCGGTATTGGGGCCACGTCCCCCAACCGCTTCGGCAATGATCTGCGCCTGAGTTTCGAGGCTAATGCCGCCGCAATATTGGATATGATCGGGATCAATCACATAGGTCACGGCGGTAACTTCCCCGCCGCTGGCCAGCTGCACCGTCAGATCCTTCTCCACATAGGCCGAGGAAATCAGCTCCCGCGCCCGCAGTTCCAGCAAGGTCTGCTCTTCGTGGCCAGCCTCGACCGCCAGCGCGATTCCGGTACAGGCCGCCCCTTCGATGGCATCCAGCGCCAGCACAAGACCGGGTTTCTCCTCGCTGCCGCGATGATGGATCGACTTCATGCAGAAGGACCGCGCATAGCCCGGCAGGGTCGCAACTTCGCGGCGGGCCACCGGAAAACCCGGATTCCACAACAAAGATCCGTATCCAAATACCCACATGGTCATGACGCTGGCCCTTTTTTGATCGCGGTCTATAAACATCAAATCCCACGTCCAGAAAAGAGGCCGAATGATGATCCGTTGGACAAAAATGCTGCTCATTTCGGTCTCCGTCTGGAGCCTCTACTGGGCGGTTGCCGCCTGGGGCCTGCGTCAGGGGCTGGATGGCTGGTTTGCCGAGCAGCAGCGGCAGGGTTGGCAGGCCGATTATGCCACGCTGCGCACCTCGGGCTATCCACTCTATCACCATCACCGGATCACCACCCCGGCCCTCGCCGATCCGGGCACCGGCACCGCATGGCGTGCCGATTGGCTCGACATCCGCAGCCTTGCACTCTGGCCCGGCACCGTGACGCTTCTGCTGCCGCCGACACCACAACGGTTCTCCTATTTCGACAGCACCGCGATCCTGCACACCGAGGGGCTGCGGGCCGAGCTGCAACTGGCACCGGGATCCGCGCTGGACCTGGAACAGCTGCACATGATGGCCAGAAACTGGACGGTACAGAGCAATGGCAAACCCGAGCTGAGCGGTCAGGCGGTCCTGCTGGAGATGACGCGGACCGATGCGCAGAACCACTACCAGATCCACGCCGATGCGCAGGGTGTGTCCCCTCACCCGCTGTTGCGCCAGCGGTTAGCGGCGACCGAGGGGCTTCCGGAGCGGCTGGAGACGGTCACGCTCGACATGAATGTGGGGTTCGACACCAGCTGGAACCGCAGCGCGATTGAGCTGCGCCGCCCGCAGCCGCGCCAGATTTCGCTGCATCTGGCCGAGGCCCGCTGGGGCCCGATGCGCATCAAGGCGACAGGCGAGCTGCGTCTGGATGAGACCGGCCTGCCAGAGGGCGATCTCGCGCTTCAGGTTGAAAACTGGCAGGACATCCTGCAAATGGCCGAAGCCTCAGGCAGCCTGCACCCGACTGCGCGCTCCGGGATTGAGCGGGTTTTGCGGGTCTTTGCCGGGCTTGGCGGCAACCATCGCGACCTTGATCTGCCGCTGACTTTGCGCTCCGGCTATGTCACACTCGGTCCGCTGCCGATCGGTCCAGCGCCCCGTCTGATCCTGCGCTAGCGGCAATAAGGACCACCGCGATGGCGGGCGACGTCCAGATGGAAATGATCCAGATAGTACCGGTCCGAAAGCGGCCCCAGCACGGTGCCAAACGGGCCACAGGCACCTTTCCACATCTTCCGCAGCCCCTTGCGCGTGGCGCGCGCGGTCCAGCCCTTCAGCACCGTGATCACCTTGCCGCTCTCCAGAACGAAGCCCGAGATATCAATCGCCTTGGCCCGACCATGTTCTGAGATCTTTGCGCCCGGCCGGTTGTTCCGGGTGCGGCAGGAATAATGCGCCGCCACCCTCAGGGCCACCACCTTGTCACGCCGGCCAAAGGCCTTGACCACATCCCGCTCCACCCATTTCTTGAGCGCGCGGGCGGTGTCGCAGGTCATCACCGACTGCTGGCTGAGCGTCACCCCGGCAACCGAGCGCACCCGCACCGCGCTCTTTGCGCCGCAGCCGTTCAGACGCCCTGGTACGGCACCCACCTCTGCTCCCTGAATGTCGATATCACCGCAGACCGAGGTCTTGCGGCGTTTGCGTTTGCCGAACAGGATTTTCTCCGCCAGATCGCCGGGCCGCAGATGCGGACGCAGAGAGGCCTCTGGACCGGTCGGCATCATCGGCAGGCGCAGCGCAGCCATGGCGACGGCCTGTTCAGACGGCGGTCGCCCTTGCGGGCGCAGATCCGATGAAACGGTGACCGCAGCAGCGGCGGGCGTCGGCGTCAAAGCGGCGACAGCCGCCGGATCCGGGCGCGCATTGGGCCGCAGCGAGCGGTCAGGCGCATTGGCCGCAGTGGCCCCGGCGCTGACGGCGATCATGACGATCAGCCCGGCTGCCGTCGCAACCGCCTGCGCCCCCGACCGCCAGCCGCGCCTCATGACTTGGTCTCGCGGCCGAAGTTCGGCGCCGCCGTATCCTGCCCGGCCTCGATAATGCCCCGGCGGATGGCCCGGGTGCGGGTGAAATACTGGTGCAGATGCTCCCCATCCCCGGTGCGGATGGCCCGTTGCAGGGCAAACAGCTCCTCGGTGAAACGTCCCAGAATTTCCAGCGTCGCATCCTTGTTGGTCAGGAATACATCCCGCCACATGGTCGGATCGGAGGCGGCAATCCGGGTGAAGTCACGAAATCCCGCAGCCGAGTATTTGATCACCTCGCTGTCGGTCACCCGGCGCAGGTCATCAGCCACGCCAACCATCGTATAGGCAATCAGATGCGGCGCATGCGAGGTCACCGCCAGAACCAGATCATGGTGATCCGCGTCCATCTCATCGACGTTGGAGCCCATCCCCTCCCAGAGCCGGCGCAACCGGTCCACCGGGGCGCGCTCGCAGCCCTCTACCGGCACCAGCAGGCACCAGCGGTTGTCATAAAGCTCGGCAAACCCGGCCTCGGGCCCGGAATGTTCGGTGCCCGCCAATGGGTGGGCCGGCACGAAATGCACCCCGTCGGGGATATGCGGCAACACCGCGTCGATCACATGGCGTTTGACCGACCCCACGTCGGAAACCGTGGCACCGGGTTTCAGCACCGGCGCAATGTCCGCCATCACAGCATCCATCGCCCCCACAGGCACACAGAGCACGACCAGATCAGCGTCCTGCGCCGCCTCCGCAGCCGTCTCGCAGACACGATCACACAGGTTGATACGGCGCGCGGTGTCGCGGGTCTGTGCGCTGCGGGCATAGCCGGTGATCTCGCCTGCCAGCCCGCCACGGCGAATGGCATGTGCCATGGAGGAGGCGATCAGGCCAAGACCAATCAGCGCGATGCGGTTGTAGATCGGCGCGCTCATGCCGCGCCATCCTTGAACGCCTTAACAGCCGCAACCAGTTGCTTGCATGCGGTCTCATCACCCACGGTGATCCGCAGCGCTGCGGGCAGCTTGTATCCGCTCACCCGGCGCACGATCAGCCCGCGCGACTGAAGGAAGGCATCGCAGGCGCCCGCTTCTTCCGGGCTGGCAAAGCGCGCCAGAATGAAATTCGCACAGGAGGTGTCTGAGGGCACACCCAACTCTGCCAGCGCCTCGGCCAGCCAGCCGCGCCACCTGGCGTTTTCCTGACGGCAATGTTCGGTATACTCCGTATCCCGCACCGCTGCCTCCGCCCCGGCAAGAGCGGTGGACGACAGATTGAACGGACCACGCACCCGGTTCAGCACGTCAATGATGACTTTCGGCGCATAGCCCCAGCCGACCCGAGCGCCACCCAGCCCGTAGATCTTGGAGAAGGTGCGCGTCATCACCACATTGTCGCGGCTGGCCACCAGCTCAGCCCCGGCGTCATAATCTTCGACATATTCCGCATAGGCGCCATCCAGCACCAGCAGTGCTCCCCGTGGCAAACCATCGGCGAGCCGGGCCAGATCAGCGGTGCCGATCATCGTGCCGGTGGGATTGTTGGGATTGGCGATGAACACCAGCCGCGTGCGCTCGCTGCATCCGGCCAGCAGCGCATCGACATCGGTGACGCGTTCGCGTTCCGCCACCTCGACCGGGGTCGCCCCGGCCGCCAGGGCGCTGATGCGATACATGGCAAAGCCATGCTCGGTGAACAGAACCTCATCCCCGGGCCCCGCATAGGCCTGACAGAGAAAGGTGATAATCTCGTCACTGCCCGCCCCGCAGATGATCTGCTCCGCCGGCAGGCCGTAGACCTCGCCAATCGCCTGACGCAGGGCGCTGTGATCGGAAC
The DNA here is from genome assembly GCF_048056175.1 of Phaeobacter sp. JH20_29. NCBI lineage: Bacteria > Pseudomonadati > Pseudomonadota > Alphaproteobacteria > Rhodobacterales > Roseobacteraceae > Phaeobacter > Phaeobacter sp. JH20_29. The sequence continues at coordinate 4,407 of NZ_JAYMWO010000022.1, read as the reverse complement.
TCGGATACCGGTGCATCTGAGAGACCGCCGCCTGCATTGCCTCAATGGCTTTCGGGCTTGGCCCCAATGGGTTTTCATTGGAGGAGAGCTTGGTCACATTGCTCACCCCTTTCACATGGGCAGCCCCGCCCTCATAAAGGGCGATGTCCAATATGCCAGGCTGCGGCGCGATGTGGGTCATGGTAGATGCTCCTTGATGCCGCCTCGTAATAACCGCCTTGGCAGCAATGGGAAAGCGGCAAGACGCCTCTTGCCGGATTGCAATGTCCCGGTCCCGTCCGTTGGCTGCACTGAGTGATTGAACTCCGCCATGCCCGCCGCCATGATGGGGCCATGACCCATAAGCTGGATAACATCGACCTGGCCCTGCTGCGCGCCCTGCAGCGTGACGCCAGCCTCTCGCAGCGCGATCTGGCAGAGCAGGTCGGCCTGTCGCAGAACGCCTGCTGGCGACGCCTGAAAACCCTGAGCGAAAGCGGCCTGATGCAGGGCACCACCGCCCGTCTGGACCGCAAGCAGCTGGGGCTGGATCTGGTGGTCTTTGTGATGCTGCGCACACGTCACCATTCGGCGGAATGGTTGCAGACCTTTCGCCGCCATGTGCTGACCATCCCCGAGGTGGTCGATTTCCACCGCATCGGCGGCGATTACGATTACCAGCTGAAGGTCGTGACCGAGGATATGGCCAGTTACGACAAGGTCTACCAGCGCCTGATCGAAGGTGTCGAGCTGGACAGCGTCACGTCGTATTTCGCCATGGAAGCCATCGCCGAAGGACGCCCGCTGCCGCTATAGCCGCAGGCGCCCGCAACCGGTCACCGCCAATCCGCAGTCCTGTCAGCGGCCAAAAGCCTTGTTCGGCATCCAGGTGACACGGCTGCCCTGCGGCCCCATGCGCATATGCAGGCAGGAGGTATTCAGCCGCTGAAAATACAGCACATGGATCGGATACCAACCGGCTTGCGGCACCTCCACCTGCTGGGCAAAGGTCTCCTGACAGGTCTGCCGACCATCGAATTTGCCGACCACCTTGCCGCCGATCGTCGCCCGGATGCCATCATTGGTGAGGAAATCAATCGTATAGATGCCCGGCGCATCAAAACGCACATAGCCACGGATGTCAGCCGCGACATGCTCCGAGCGTTTGGAGGTGAGGGCATTCTGCCCGATGCTGGTGTCGCGATAGTCAAGCCCCTTGAGCGGCGGTCCGACCTCAGCTCCGGCCTCCAGCGCCTTGGCAGCGGCGCGCAGCGTCTTGACGTCGTCGGGATAGGCATAGCGCACCGACAGACCCGGCTTCAGCCCCGTCGGTTGCGGGTTGGCCGGGGTCAGACGCAGGGGCGCCGCCCATGAGAGTGTTGCTGTGAGTGTTGCGGTGACAGCTGCCATTGCAGCCACCCCCAGAATACGGGTCATTTTCATCGTCTACCTTCCTGTTCATCGCCTCTGAGCGGGCGTCTGCAAAAAGGATAGGTCCGCAAAGGGGCAGCTGGCAATCGCAAATGGCGGCAGCGGCGGGTGGCGCCTGTCATCCCAGGCGATCACCAGTGACCCTCCGCTGCGGTAGCAAATGAAAAAGGGGCCGCCAGATGGCAGCCCCTTTCTGTCGTGTCCGGTCCGGACAGGACTTAGTTCTTGGCGTAGAATTCGACGACCAGGTTCGGTTCCATCACAACCGGGTACGGCACGTCGGACAGGCCCGGTGCGCGCACGAACGTGGCGGTCATCTTGGAGTGGTCGGCTTCGACGTAGTCAGGAACGTCACGCTCTGCCAGCTGAACAGCTTCCAGCAGTGCGGTCATTTGCTTGGACTTCTCGCGAACCTCGATCACATCGCCTTCCTTCACGCGGTAGGAGGGGATGTTCACGCGCTTGCCGTTGACCAGAACGTGACCGTGGTTCACGAACTGACGGGCCGCAAAAACGGTTGCAACGAATTTGGCACGGTACACAACCGCGTCCAGGCGGCGCTCCAGCAGACCAATGAGGTTTTCACCGGTGTCGCCTTTAACACGCTCAGCTTCGGCGTAGATGCGACGGAACTGCTTCTCGGTCAGGTCGCCGTAGTAGCCCTTGAGCTTCTGCTTGGCGCGCAGCTGGATACCGAAATCGGACAGTTTGCCCTTGCGGCGCTGGCCGTGCTGGCCGGGGCCGTATTCACGACGGTTCACCGGGGACTTCGGACGGCCCCAGATGTTTTCGCCCATACGGCGGTCAATTTTGTACTTGGCAGACGTGCGTTTGGTCACGGCTGATCTCCTTCAGTTTTGGTCGCACCCCAAAGGGCTGCATCGAAGGGCGTTGTCCTCTTGCTCCGTGTCGCGAAGGACCGGATGATCCTTGCGCTCTTCGGGCATGACAGGCATTCCCTTGCGGGAGCCGCCAACACCAATGAAGCCGCGTGTATAGACGAGGGCGAGAGAGAGTCAACCAGCTTTTCCGCCCCTATCGCGCGTTGCCAAAGGCAGAGGGAAAAACGGCTCCGCGAGCGGCGCAGTCGCACGGTCTCAGCGCGCGACCGACAAGCGGTCAGGCTGCTGCATGTCGCAGGATTGCCGCCTCCGGCTGGCTGAGATTGCGGCGCGCGAATTCGCCATAGCGCATCGCATCGACTTCCAGATCCGGCAGCTGCTGCAACAGCCGGGCGCGATCCTCATCGCGCAGCGCGCTCAGCGCCGCCTGGGCGGGGTGAAAGCTCTCCGTCTCGACCCCATTGGCCCACAGCACCTGATGCTCCGCCAACAAGACATGAATATAGGTGACCTCGCGCAGCTGCGTATCGACCGTAATCTCGCGACCATTGATCAGATCGCGCGCCGCAACCAGCACCTCGGGCGTGTTGAACAGGCTTTGCACATGCGGCCCCCGCAGCAGCATGCGATGGCTCGGCGAGACCAGCAGATCCGCATCGGGCCGCTCGATGCCAAGCGCCCCTCCCCTGATCCGCACCGGGCGCAGCTCGGGCGCGACGAACAGCCGTGCGCCGGTCATCCGCCGCGCGCCAATCCACTGGATCTGCTGGGCGCCGCTGTCGCGGGTCTGGATCCAGTCGCCTTCCTGCAGCCGTTCAACCGGTGTCGCCCCTGCAGGGGTGCGCAGCATGGTTCCGGGGGTAAAACAGATCACGCCGGTATGCGACCGCACATCGCGTCGGTCGCCTGTGTCCATCCGCACATCGACGACCCACAGATCCCTGTCGCTCGGAGGTTGAGAATCGACAAACATCAACAGCGGCCGCTGCACGGGCCCGACATCAATCAGCGTCACCGTGTAATTGCGCCGCCCGTCGGTCACCACGAAATAACGATCCCGCAGCACCGTCTCCGGGCGGTCCTCCTCCGGCCGGTCAGCCAGCCGGTCCCGCCCCTGCGGTCCGGGTTCGATCGCCAGCCCGACCAACCGGCGCACGGACCGCGCCGCATTGCGCCGCAGATCCCGCTCCGCATCGCCAGGTTCCAGCTCCAGGAGATTGCCAGGCCCGTCGACCCGCAGCGGCGCCCCGCGCCAGCGCCAGCTTGCCCCGGCGGCCAATGCCGACACCGGCGCCCCCGGCAGACCATCCACTTCGGTCTGCCCCCACGAAATGACGTAGGTGCCTCGAAAGCCTGTTTGCATATGCTCGACTGCCTGTCTCTGGCGGTATTGTTGTTAAACCAACGTTAACAGAAACCGCCCGCCCACAAAAGCCACATCACCAGAACGGTTCACAGCCGCTCGTCCTTTATGGTCAAAGAGATGCAGCCTACGATTTCAAGACAGCTCATATGAGGAAGGACGAAAGGGATGGTGGTTGTCGGCTGGCAGGACTGGGAGCGACAAGGGCTGAAGCATTGCGTCTGCCGTGAGACCCCGCAAGCGTTCTCAACAGACGGGCCTTGGCGAGCGCTTCGCCCAAAAAATCGTTTTCCAGCGTCAACTGGCCTATCTTCGCGTGCAACGATTTGACATCGATCTCGGTCTCCTTCGACGCCTTCGGCTTGTCGTCAAAAACGTCTGTCACGCGGCCTAGGAGCTGGTCTTTCCGTTGCTTGACCTGGTTCGGATGAACGTCAAACTGCGTCGCCAATTCGCTCATCGTTTTGTCGCCCTTCAAAGCTGCCAATGCGACTTTCGCCTTGAATGCAGGGCTGTGGTTCCGTCTGGGTCGTCTGGCCATCGTCGCTCCTTCGTCCCGGCACGCTGCCGGATCAGGAGCAGAAAATCCACCTAGCTCAACTGTCCATATTTCTCGGGCCAAATCTGTGTTTCACACACATCCAGTGCCTGTGCCTGAACGCGAAGATCCCCGCCGGAGCGAGGTTTAAGGTGCTGATATTTCATTGAGAATTTGGTTGCGGGAGTAGGATTTGAACCTACGACCTTCAGGTTATGAGCCTGACGAGCTACCGGGCTGCTCCATCCCGCGAC
>NZ_JAYMWO010000021.1:0-82078 GCF_048056175.1 Phaeobacter sp. JH20_29 | reverse complement strand
GGGAACGCATCCGCCTGAGGTTGGTCAACGCAGCCAATGCCCGGATATTCGGGCTGGATTTCGGGGGGCTTGCGCCGGTCGTGGTCGCTCTGGACGGTCAACCCGTGGCACCTCATGCACCAGACGGTGACGTCGTGCTGGTCGGCCCGGCCATGCGTGTCGATCTGGTGATTGATATGACCGGCAAGCCCGGAGATAGCGTGACCGTGACCGATGTCTTCTACAGGGATCTGGAATACCGTCTGGTCGATCTCGCCTACGAGCCGGATCGGTTACGGGACGCGGTCCCGGACTGGTCGATGGCGCTGCCACCCAACCCGCTGGCCGAACCCGATATGCAAGCGGCCAAACGGCATCGGATTGTCTTCAATGGCGGCATGATGGGGCAGATGATGATGGGCGGCGGCATGGGGTCGATGATGGAGCAGATGCGCGAAGGCAACATGTGGTTCATCAACGGCGAAGCAGCAACGGGGCATATGATGGATCCATTGCTGGTCCTGCCGCAGGGCACGTCGCATGTGCTCCAGATGGACAATCGCACCGCGTGGCATCACCCGATGCATCTTCATGGACATTCGTTCCGTGTGATCACACGGAACGGGCAACCGACACGGCATCGCGAATGGCAGGACACCGTCCTGATGGCACCGGAGGAACGGGTCGAGATCGCCTTCGTGGCGGACAATCCGGGAGACTGGATGTTCCATTGTCACATCCTGGAACACCAGGCGGCCGGCATGATGGGCATCATACGTGTCGATCCTGGCACGACCAAAACCTGAAACAATTTCACGTAACGATCACCACGAAAGGAAAGAACCGATGAAGAAACTAATTGGACTTGCCAGTCTTGGCACCGCAGGTGCTGCCGCTGTCCTTGCAATGAGCCTGAATGCCGCGCCTGCCGCAGCGCAAGAGGCCACGCTCTACAAGAACCCGCAATGCGGATGCTGCGAGAGCTATGCCGACTACCTCCGCGAGAACGGCTTCACGGTCGAGGTAAAGCCGACTCACGATCTGGCTCAGATCAGCCGTGATGCAGGTATCCTGGACGATTTCCAGGGCTGCCATACGACCTTTCTGGGAGACTACGTCGTCAGCGGTCATGTGCCGATCAATGTCGTCAACAAGTTGCTTGATGAGCGCCCGGACATTGCCGGCCTGACACTTCCTGGCATGCCGTTGGGATCCCCGGGTATGGGCGGCGAGAAGCAGGAACCGTTCAAGATCTACACCATCGAAGAAGGTGTGAACCCGACCGTCTATGCGGTCGAATGATCAATTGCGCGGTCTGGTGCGATCCCGTGCCAGACCGGCTTGAAGGGAAATTAAAGGATGAACTGCATGATGACGGACGGTGGAATGATGGGTGGCGGCATGATGATCGCGATGGGACTCGTTTGGTTGCTGATCGTGGCGGTGCTGGTGCTCGCGGCGATCGCCCTGGTCAAATACATCCGCTCGGACAACGGGAAATAGAAATGCGCCGGGATGCGGAATGAGGGCGCCAACAGTGGCGACAGTTTGTTGTCGATGGGATTGGTCTGGGCGATTTGCGTCCTGCTTTTCGTGGCATCGCTCGTGGCACTCTTCATCCTTTGTATGTGGATCGCAAGAAGAAGGCACAAGCGACATGAAAAACACCATTAGGCTCGCCGCACTCTTGCTGGCTGCAACGGTCTTGCCCGTTTCGGCGCAGGTCGACCTGCTCGCGGGCGAACGCCTTTATCAGGAGAATTGCGCCAGTTGCCACGGTGCAAACCTGGAGGGGCAGCCTGATTGGCGCACCCGATTGCCGAACGGCAGGGTGCCTGCCCCGCCGCATGACGCCTCTGGCCATACCTGGCACCATCCGGATCGCGTATTGTTCGACATCGTGAAACGCGGACCAGCGGCGATTGTCGGGACCGGTTACGAAAGCGACATGCCCGGGTATGAGGGCGTGCTGACAGACGACGAGATCACGTCGATCATCGACTACATCAAGAGCACCTGGCCCGACAAAGAGCGTGCCTTTCAGAGTGAGCGGACCCGCGAGGACCAGCAAGCACAGCCATGACCAGCACTCGCGACAACAAGATTGTTCCCGCGCCCCGCCGGAGAAATCTGGGCTTTGTGCTGGTGCCCGTGGTGGCTTTGGCCCTCATGGTTCTGTTCGGCTGGGGGCTTTTCAGGGGTGCTGACGACCTGCCATCGGCGCTTCTCGGCAAATCTGTGCCGGAATTTGTGCTTCCCCCGGTTCTCGGTCGCAAGGAAGGTCTTTCGACGCAGGACCTGATCGGCCATGTCTCGCTGGTGAATGTCTTCGCATCATGGTGTGTGCCCTGCCGTGCCGAACATCCGCTGTTCATGGAATTGAGTGCCACAGGCGAAGTGCCGCTCTACGGGATCAACTACAAGGACCCGCCCGATCAAGCGCGCGCCTGGCTTGACGAACTGGGCGATCCCTACGCGCGCATCGGGGCCGACATCGACGGACGTGCGGGCATCGAGTGGGGCGTTTACGGCGTGCCCGAAACCTATGTCATCACGTCCAACGGCACCATCGCCTACCGCCATGTCGGACCGATCACTCGGGCAATCTTGCGCGAAACCCTGTTGCCGATCGTCCGGGATCTGAAAAACCAATCTTTCAAGGAGCCAACGCCATGAAATATCTCAAAACGGCGCTGCTCGTCTGGGCATTGTCCGTCGGCACGGCGTTTGCCGGGCCGCAAGGCTTCGCACTGCACGACACGCCGCAGCCGGTGATCAATCTGCGCTACGAGACCGAGGACGGCAGCCGTGGGGACATGGAGGATTTTCGCGGCAAGGTGATCCTCCTGAACGTCTGGGCAACCTGGTGCGTGCCGTGCCGTGAGGAAATGCCGACACTGGATGCACTTCAGGCGGAACTTGGCAGCGACCGCTTCGAAGTTGTCGCCCTGTCCATTGACAGGGCGGGGTCGCCCGTCGTGCGGCGTTTCTACGACCAGATCGGTATCACCAACCTCGCGATGTATGTCGACGAGACCATGCTGTCGATGACCGCGCTGCGCACCGTCGGCCTGCCGACAACGATCCTGATCGACGCGCAGGGGCAGGAGCTGGGACGGCTGGTCGGCCCTGCCGATTGGGATGATCCCGAGATGGTGTCATTCTTGCGGAATTTTATCGAATGAGTGCCGCCAAAAGAATAGCGCCCGCCCTTGACCATCCGGTTACTGGAATGGCTGGTTTTCAAACATCGAAAGGATTTTCCGGATGACCGACATATCACCTTCCAACATTGCGGGTGCCGCCGACATTGAAAGCGCTGGCAACCGGCCGCGGTGGCTTACGCGCAGACGATTGCTATTCGTCGGTGCGGCAACCGTGATGGGCGGCGGCATGGCCCTGAACTGGGGATGGCTCACCGCGATCGGTCTCGCGCCTGTCCTGGTCTCGCTGGCACCCTGTGTCGTGATGTGCGGCCTTGGTCTGTGCATGAAGGGCGGGTCCGGGGGGAAATGCAGCGATGCGGGTAGTGGCAAGCCCGATCAACCCGAAGGGCGAGAAAGTTGAGCAGGTTTCTAACACGGCGCGCTGCCTTGGCGACACTTGCGGCCACGATCTCCTCTCCGGCCTTCGCCGATCATCCCGGTGAAAACTTGGATGCGCGCATGTTCGAGATGGAGCCGTACTTTCAGGCCATCGATGCAGCGCAGGCTCCCGATTTCGAGTTGCAGGATGCGGAGGGCAATCCCGTACGCCTGTCCGATTTCAGCGACAAGGTTATCATCCTGCATTTCATCTACGTCAACTGCCCGGATATCTGCCCGCTCCACGCGGAAAAGATCGCGGCGGTTCAGGCTTCGATCAACGACGGGCCGATGAAGGATCTGGTCCAGTTCACCTCGATCACGACCGATCCGGTGAATGACACGCCGGACGTTCTGCGCGGGTACGGAGACCGGCAAGGTTTCGATCCGACCAACTGGGTCATTCTGACCAAACGGCCTGATCAGGCTGACGACGCGACGCGCCTTCTGGCGCGGGACTATGGGCTGGAATTCACGATGACCGCCGACAGCGACATGATGATGCACGGTGCGGTCACCCATGTCGTGGATATCGGGGGGCGGTTCGCCGCAAAGTTCCATGGCATGGAATTCAAGAATGTGAACCTGATCCTCTATGTCAGCGAGTTGATCAACAATGCCCAGCACCGACGCCGGGAACGCGGTTGGTGGGACCGCCTGACAGGGGCTTTTCAATGAGTGATATCGCGATTGGCGTCATGCCATCTTCGGCGGATAGAATTTCCCTGACAGCGCTGCGTCGGTATTTTTCAGTGATCATCCCAGCCAATCTGATCTGGGAATTCGCCCACATGCCGCTCTACACGATCTGGAACGAGGGCACCTGGGGTGAGATCGTCTTCGCCGCGGTTCATTGCACGGGTGGCGACATCCTGATTGCCATGAGCGCGCTGGTGCTCGCCTTGATGCTGACGGGCCGAGGCTGGCCCATTGTCGCTTCGACGCGACGCTCGGTAACCGTCCTGACGGTGGTGTTCGGGTTGGGATATACGCTGTTCAGCGAATGGCTCAACATCGTGATCCGCGCGGCTTGGGCCTATTCGGACCTGATGCCGATCATTCCGGTCCTCGATGCGGGGCTGTCGCCCGTGCTGCAATGGATCGTGATCCCGCTGGTCGCGTTCTGGTGGGCGGCGCGACCCTTCAGCGGACATGGAAACGCATGATGGATATTTCCGGCATCGGCATCGTCGCGGCGTTTCTGGCGGGGGCCATTTCGTTCCTGTCGCCCTGCGTCCTGCCGCTGGTGCCGGGCTATGTCTCCTATATTGCGGGCCAGCCGGATTTGCGCACGACGCGATCGGTCGGCCTGCGGGCCCGCGCCGGGGCACTTGGGCTGAGCGCCTGCTTCGTTTTGGGATTTTCCACGGTCTTTGTCGCGTTGGGGGCCGGGGCCAGCGCGCTCGGGTCGCTGCTTCTGACCTGGCGCACTGAACTCAACTATCTGGGCGGGGCGATCATCATCCTATTCGGACTGGTCATGCTGGGTGCCTTCCGTTTGGAAGCGTTCTCGCGTGACACCCGCTTCACACTCGACATTCCGGGGGGGCGCCCGCTTGGAGCCTACGTCCTGGGCTTGGCCTTCGCCTTTGGATGGACGCCCTGCATCGGGCCGATCCTTGGCGCGATCCTGACACTCAGTTCGACCTCCGGCGGCATGTCGGACGGAATCTGGCTACTGTCGATTTATTCCGCTGGGCTGGGCGTGCCGTTTCTGCTGGCCGCGCTGTTCACCGACGCCATCGCCGCGCGGGTCAGACAGATCGGCAAGGCCGGTCGCTGGCTCTACAAGGGTGCAGGCGTCGCCATGATCATCATGGGCGTTGCCATCATGACCGGCCAATTGTCCCGGTTTGCCTACTGGCTCTTGGGAACCTTCCCATTCCTGGCCTCAATCGGTTAATTCTCCTTGGCATTTCTGAGGTGAAGCCAGATCAGTATTGCCCCAATGACGAGAAATATCAGGTTTAGGAAGAACGTGTAGTCGATGCTGAACCGGACCATCTCCTGAAGCGAAGGCCGCTCGGTCGGGATCATCCCGACGAGAGCGAACAGGTAATGCACCGTAATTCCCGCAGCGACCATGCACAGGTACAGCAAGCCTGAAAGATAGAGCGCATACTGCCAGCCGTAATACTTTGCGTGCACCCAGATCACCGTGGCAGCAACAAGATCGGCGCCGAGAAAGGCGATCACACCTCCGAACGACGCGTCACGCGACCAGAGCATCGCAGCCAGGGGGACATTGCCCATCGACCCGATGAAGGTGAAGAAGGCCACGACCGGTGCCACCAGCGCGTTTTCAAGAATGATCAGGAAGCCCGGCGCGCCCTGCGCACCGCCATCTCCGACCAGGAAGATCGCGTTCCAGAAGCTCTGTGGCACAAAGACGGAAATGAAACCCGCGACCGTGAAGCCGAACAGGATCTCCTTCCAGACCATCTGCCATTCCATGAAGAAAGCGCGGGCGATCCGATTCCATCCTTCGCGGGACAGCAGCTTGTCGCGGAACGATCCCTTCATGGTCTGGTCCCTGTCCATACCTTCGTCGGACTGGGCCTTCTCCGCGTGCTCTTTTGCGCTTTCGACAAGCGATCTTGGAAACCATATCAGGGTAAGGGCATAGGCGTAGATCGTCATCAGGATGCCAAGCATGAAATTCGCCACCATGAATTTCCAGCCCAGCAGGACCAGAAGGACGATTCCAAGCTCGATCACCAGATTTGTCGATGAAATCAGGAAGGCGATGGAATTGACCGGATGAGCACCCTTCACGAGGATCGAACGCGACGCGGCAAGGGCCGCGAAGGAACAGGACGACGACACGAAACCAAAGAAGCTGGCAATGCCTGCCTTCCTGGCACCGCGATCGCCCAGAACACGCGCCATCTGATCCCGTGTCACGAAAATCTGGATGCCTGCGGAGATGATATACCCGAAGATCAGCGCCCAGAGCGCCTTCCAGAGCATGCCCGCCCCGGTCGTGAATGCTTCGACTATCTGGTCCATTCAGCTTGACCTTTTTTTGCAGTGATGCCTGATCTGCGCACCTGCCGGGAGAACGAGTCTGAGGGATGTGAAAACGGCATCCGCCTTTCAGCCGATCAGATAGACTCTGATCGGCATCCAAATCCCCATGACCATCATCATCAGATTTTCCGTGAGCGAGACAAAGCCAAGCGGAACATTGCTGTCACCACCGACACAGGCGCATTTCAATTCACGCTTGTCGATATAGACCGCCTTGAAAACCGATACCGCGCCGACAGTGCCGATGAACAAGGCCACCGGTGCCGAAAGCCAGGTCAGCGCCCCGGCGACCATGAGGATACCTGCGAAAGCCTCTCCGAACGGATAGATCTTGCCATAACGCACCCACCGACGCGCCAGCAGGTCGTAGTTCAGGAACATGGTCGAAAAGCTTTCGACATCCTGAAGTTTTTGTACGGCCAGAAAGCACATCGAGATGGAAATGAACCATTCCAGCCCGCGCAGGGTGAAAATGGTCTCGAAGCTGTACCATGACAAACCGAGCGCCATCAGGAACGCCACGGCAAAGATCGCAATCACCGGCTGATAGGACGTGTCCGAGCGTTCGTCTTCGGGCGCATCGATGCCGAAATGGACCCGAAGGTCGTCATATCCGCCGATCCGCTCGTCCCCGATCCAGGTTTGCGGGGTGGTTTCGACGCCGTGCTTTTCCATGAAAGCGTCGGTTTCCTCACGCGTGGTCAACGGGTGATCCTCGACCTTGAAACCCTCGCGCTCCAGCAGGTCCTTGGATTTGAGTCCATAGGGACAGAGGTGGTCGGGCATCACCATCCGGTAAAGCCTGGCTGTCTGGGTTGTGTCTTTTGGCATGTCATATCCTCCGTTTCAGGGTTCAGGCGTCGCAGCCATAGAAGCCGCGATAGCCTGCCCGCAGGCCGGCATCGAGCTCGAGAACGAGGTTGGCGTCCTGCATTTCACCGCTGTTTACCAGCGCCGCAGCCCCGTCCGGGGCACTGAGGGCCACAGACATTCCTTCGGCGCTCAGGGTGTCGGTTCCGCCGGTTGAACCAAGACGCACCAGATCGCCGCTGATCTTGGCCAGCGCTGCCGGGGTGCCGTCGATCTGTCCTGCGGCAAGCACAGGTTTGCTGGTCGTGGTATACCTGAAGGTGCAGATGGCCCCGTCCGGGAAAAGCTGCGCGATCTCATCGCCGGTCAGGAATTCCAGATCGAGGATGGCGATTTCAGCGGATGAGAGTGCCTCGTTCAGATCGACGATGCGGGCCGGACCATCCGGGCTCTCATCAGCCGCGTCACCATTCGCGTCGATGTCATTCACCAGATACCGCATCTCGGCGATTTCCTTGTCCTGGGCAAAGATGATCTCGTCGGCCAGTTTGCGCACCCGCGGGTCAGAAATGTTGGCGCGGCTCGACGTCATGATCGCGATCGAATGGTGCGGGATCATTGCCCTCATGTAGCTGGTATCACCGACCGTCACCTGGCTCCGGACCAGCCAGAGGGATCCGGCAAACACCACGGCGCCGCCAACAAAGATGGCAGCGTTGATCGCCTTGTTGGAGTACATCGACAGCATGAAGCCCAGCATGATGATCGCCATTGTGGCCCCCATCAGCACGGCCATATACGCGCGTGTTTCGGACCAGAAGATATGGCTCAGCAGATAGGTGTTGAGATACATCAGGATGAACATCACCACCGTGGATGTGGCGATCATTGCGAAAAAGCGTAGGTATGACATTGGCGACCTCCAGTCTCGAAAAATTGATGACCTACGGGAGGAACAACTTTACCGCGCTGGAATGTTCCACCGCTTCCGTGAGGGTCCGGCTTTTGGGAACGTCAAAGCTACCCGGACGCCTTGCTGATACTGCCCGCCTTATGTTCCATCGCCAGATCGGCCAGGATCGGGCAATCGGGACGGTGATCGCCCGCGCAAGCATCTACAAGATGCGACAGAGTGGCGCGCATTTCGGTCAGTTCCGCGATCTTGCAGTCAATCCGGTCAAGGTGCTCTTCGGCGATCTGCTTTACCTCGGCGCTGGCGCGGTCGGTGTCGGCATAAAGCTTGAGCAGGCTCCGGCAATCCTCGATGGTGAATCCAAGGGCGCGGGCGCGGCCGAGAAAGGCCAGCTTGTGCGCGTCGCTCTGCCGGAAGCTGCGATAGCCATTTGAACTGCGCAGCGGTTCGACAAGACCGATGTCTTCGTAGTAGCGGATCGTTTTGGCGGGAAGGCCGGAAAGGTCGGCCACATCTCCGATGTTCATGATCGTTTCCTCCTAAAGTTCATTCAGCTGGAATTGCGGATGCCGAGGCTGCGGAGACGGGGCGCGCCGTTTCGTCCATCGCCGGGCGCACGCGGCGCAGCCGCAGCGCATTCGTCAGCACGAAGACAGAGCTGAGTGCCATCGCACCCGCAGCCAGAACCGGCGAGAGCAAAAGCCCTGACACCGGATAAAGTACGCCGGCCGCAACCGGGATCAGGGCGACGTTGTATCCAAATGCCCAGAACAGGTTCTGGCGGATGTTGCGCATGGTGCTCCGAGACACCTCCAGGGCGTTCACGACGCCGCGCAGATCGCCGGACATCAGCACCACATCGGCGGATTCGATGGCCACGTCGGTGCCGGTGCCAATGGCGATACCCACGTCCGAATGTGCAAGCGCGGGTGCGTCGTTGATCCCGTCGCCAACGAACGCGATGCGCTGGCCCGCGCCCCGCAGATCGTCCAGCGCCGCCACCTTGCCGTCGGGCAGAACGCCAGCGATCACATGGTCGATGCCGGTTTCGCGGGCGATAGCCTCTGCCGTTTCACGCTTGTCACCGGTGATCATGGCAACCTTCAGTCCCTGTGCGTGCAAGGCGCGGATTGCAGCGGCGCTGGACGGCTTCACCGGATCGGCTACAGCGATGACGGCGGCGACACGACCGTCAATAGCCGCGAAAAGTGCGGTGCGGCCCTGTTCGGCCAGCCGGCGCTCCTCGTCGGCCAGATCGCCGATTGTCCGCCCCTCGCGGATCATCAGGCGGTCGGCCCCGACAAGCACCTCGCGGCCCGCCACTTTTGCTCGCACGCCGTGGCCGGTAATGGATTCAAAATCCATGACGTCGTGCCGCGCGACGCCTTCGACCTTTGCCGCGCGCACGATTGCCTCGGCGATGGGGTGTTCCGATTGCGCCTCAACAGCGGCGACCAATGCCAGCACCTCGGCGCGGTCAAAACCGTCAGCAAGCACGAGATCGGTCAGTTCCGGGCGGCCCTGGGTAACCGTTCCGGTCTTGTCCAGCGCCACCACATCCACGCTGGATAGCTGTTGCAACGCGTCGCCCTTGCGAAAGAGCACGCCCATCTCGGCGGCACGTCCCGTGCCGACCATGATCGACGTCGGCGTGGCAAGACCCATCGCGCAGGGGCAGGCGATGATCAGCACGGATACGCCGGCCACCAATGCAAAGGACAGCGCGGGCGAAGGACCGACCAACAGCCAGACAATCACCGTCAAAAGCGCCAATGCCATGACAGCGGGCACGAACCAGAGCGTGATCCGGTCCACCAGCCCTTGAATCGGCAGCTTGGCGCCCTGTGCCTCTTCGACCATCCGGATGATCTGGGCCAGCGTCGTGTCGGCGCCCACACGCGTCGCGCGGAAGTGGAAGGCACCGCTGCCGTTGACGGTGCCGCCGGTGACGGGATCGCCCATGGATTTGGCCACCGGTACCGGTTCGCCGGTGATCATGCTCTCGTCCACACGGGCACTGCCCTCGGTCAGCTCACCATCCACTGCAATCCGCTCGCCGGGGCGCACGATCAGAATATCGCCCGCGACGATGCGGTCGATGGCCACATCCTGCGGCTCCCCGTCAACCAGCACACGGGCCGTCTTTGCCTGAAGGCCCAACAACTTCTGGATCGCAGCCCCGGTCCGGCCCTTCGCGCGGGCCTCCAGCCAGCGGCCCAGAAGGATGAGCACCACGATGACCGCCGCCGCCTCGAAATAGACCGCGCGCGATCCCGCAGGCAGCAGCGTCGGTGCGAAAAGCGCCACAAGTGAATAGATGTAGGCCGCCGAAGTGCCAACCGCGACAAGGCTGTTCATGTCCGGCGCGCCTTTCAACAGTGCCGGGAAACCGCGTGTGTAAAAAGTACGTCCTGGCCAGAGCAGGACTGCCGTGGTCAACACGAACTGGATCATCCAGCTGGTCCAGTGGCCGATGGTGTCACCGATCAGACCGTGCATGCCGGGGATCAGATGTGCGCCCATCTCAAGTAGAAACACCGGCAGGGCGAGGGTCGCTGCCACGACAGTCCGTCGTGCCAGATCCCGCGCCTCTTCGTTCTTGCGCGCTCCTGCGTCTTCCGATGAACTGTCTTCGGCCTGCGTGGCGGGGTAACCTGCGTCGCTGGCCGCCTTGATGAGGTCGACAACCGCGACCGCGCCCTCCAGATAGGTGACCGTAGCGGTTTCCGATGCCAGGTTGACGTTCACGTCCAGCACACCCGGCAGCACTGCCAGTGCCTTGTCCACCCGACCGACGCACGAGGCACAGGACATGGATGAAATGTTCAGACGTACGCTCCGGCTCCGGGCCGGATAGCCGATCTCCTGAAGGGTCGTGGCGATTTCGGCGATGCGCTCCGGTGCGTCGATCTGCGCCTGAGCGGTCTCGTTGGCGAGATTTACACGGACATCGCTGACCCCCGGCAGACGCGTGAGGCCACGTTCCACGCGGCCGACGCAGGAAGCGCAGGACATGTTTTGCAGGGAAAGCCGAAGGGTGCGTGGATCCGACATGAGAATCTCCTTGTTCTGATCCTCCTACAGATAGGGCCTCCAGTTACTGGAAGGTCAACAGGCATGTAGAATAAAATTCTGGCCATTGACCTTCCCGCGCCAGAACGCCTTACCTGCATGTCGTCAAAGGAGATTGCGATGTTCAGATTCAGCGTACCGAACATGAGTTGCGGCCATTGTACCGCTTCCATCCAAAAGGCCATTATGGCGGCCGACCCAGATGCAACGGTTTCGTGCGATCTGACTGCACGTATCGTCGACGTCGACAGCACTCTGGATGAAACTGCATTGGCCGCAGCGATCAGCGATGCGGGCTACAGGTCTGAGAAGCTGGCAGAGGTTCAGTAGCCAAGATGCGTCAGCAACGCTCCGCTGGACGGAGATAGTGGCTCTCTCTATGTCGCTGATATGCAACACTCTCTGACAGCAGCGGCCAAAACTCGCCTGTTTCAAAAAAAAGCGACAAACCTTCCTGCGCAGGACGGATTGACTGTACTGCGTCGGTATCCGATGTTCGCGGCATGAGCTTTCGAGTTTTCATATCAAGCTGGTCAAGGGCGTTTACGTGCATTGCGTTTGCGCTGGCATTGGTATTGTCACCACCTTCTGCCGCTCACGCGGCATCCGGCATGCATGACGGACATCAAGCCAAGTCTATTGTTGTCGTTGGTTCCGCCATGACTCATGACACCGGAAGCGATGCGCATCACGCGCATGAGAAGCTTAGGGTCGCAAGCGACATCGACATCGCAGCGTCCGACAAAGATGGCAAAGAGCAACAATCCCAAGAGTGTTGCAACGGTATCTGTATTTCTGTCGTCTTCCTCGAAGACACCAAGATCAAAGCAGAGCCGGTTGGTACAAGTGAATATGTCATTCTGGACGGTCAAACGTATTCGGTAGAAACAGCAGGGTTCCTGCGGCCCCCTCGATTCCTGATCTGAACCGGCGCCCAAATCGGGTGTGAGCCTTGCGCAGATTCTGCGTGAGACAACGTTCACCAATCAGGTTACTTTCATGAAAACTCATCTACTTATGGGGGCTTCGGCCCTCGCACTTGGCGCATGTGCTTACGAGCCTACGCCACTGCCCATCGTGACGGCCCAACAGGCTGTTACAAATACTGCGGTCGCATCACCAATCAGGTATCAAGATCCGCTTGCCGGCTACACCTATCGTGGCCCCACCGGCCCACGTGATTGGCGCTCAGTCAACGAAGAACAGACGGAGGGCAACTGATGCGCGTTTCAAAATACCCGGTGATCGTTGGGTTTCCGTTACTCTTGGGCGCCTGCGCGACAGCCGTTCCCGGAGCCTATACCGAGCAAAAAGCCGGGTTTTCCAACGTGTCGAGCCAAACCGCTGCGGCGATCGGAAAACGCACCGCATTTGCTCAGACCCAAGCGGAAAACGTAGCGTTGACTCGTGAAGTAAAGAGCATGGTTTATCGTAAAACTATTTCCGCGGAAACTGCGGTTCAGGTAGCTCTACTCAACAACAAGGGTTTACAGGCGGCTTATGCAAACGTCGGATTGTCTGCTGCTGAGGCATGGCAACAGGCGACGCCCGAGAACCCAGTAGTTTCAATTGGACTGTTCGGCTTGGGTGCTCCGGAGCTGGGAGTGTATCGTAGTATCGAAGGTCTGATCCGAACGAATATCCTGGATGCGACGACCCGAAAGCAGCGTATGGCGATCGCAGAAGCCGCATTCCAGCAGGCCCAATTGACAGCCGTGAACGATACGCTTTCTCTGGCCGCTGAAACGCGGGCCGCCTGGATTGATACCGTGTCCGCTTTTGAGACGGTCAGTTATCTCAGACAAGCAAAGGCGACCTCCGATGCTGGCTCTGAATTGGCCCTTCGATTGGGAGAGACAGGGGCATTGAACAAGGCGGGCCAAGCGCGGGAGCAAGCCTTTAATGCCGAGCTTGCCGGCCAATTGGCTCAGGCGCGCCTCAACGCCGCCCGGTCTAAGGAGAACCTAACGAGATTGATGGGGCTATGGGGATCAGACCTTGAGTATTTCGTACCTGATGCTTTGCCGCCGCTTCCGGGATCGATTGGCCGTGTCTCAAACATCGAAGCCAAGGCTTTGGCAAATCGAGTTGATCTGCGCGTTGCTCAGTTAGGACTGGAGGCTCAAGCCCGTGCTTTCGGCCTTACGGACAAGACACGGATTGTGAGCGATCTTGAACTTGTTGCCGGGTTTGAAGCTGAGCGGGAACGCGAGGACGGCAACACTGAAACCGAAACCTTACCGCAACTCGAATTGGAATTTGCAATTCCAATTTATGATACTGGGCAGGCGCGCATGCGAAAAGCAGAGCTGATGTATCTGCAATCTGCAAACGTGTTGGCCGAAAAGGCGGTCAACGTTCGCTCAGAAGCGCGTGGAGCAGAAACCGCCTATCACGCATCCTACCAGATTGCGCGACATTACCGAGATGTTCTTGTTCCACTTCGTACCACTGTCGAGGAACAAGGTTTGCTGTCTTACAACGGTATGATCACCAACACATTCGAACTGCTTCAGGACGTGCGTGAGAAGCTAAGTGCGTCTCTCGAAGCGGCAAATGCAAAACGCGAATTCTACTTGGCCCA
The DNA here is from genome assembly GCF_048056175.1 of Phaeobacter sp. JH20_29. Lineage (NCBI taxonomy): Bacteria > Pseudomonadati > Pseudomonadota > Alphaproteobacteria > Rhodobacterales > Roseobacteraceae > Phaeobacter > Phaeobacter sp. JH20_29. The sequence goes on along the minus strand of NZ_JAYMWO010000021.1, from coordinate 68,106 downwards.
AGCTGACCTGACCGCTGCCATTTACGGCGGTGGTGCAGGCAGTGCCGGTGCCGGTGGAGAAGGCGCAACACTTGCCGCCGGTGGCGGCGCAGGACACTGAAAGGAACTGACATGTTGAACAGACGTCAATTACTCGGAGCCGGTGCGGCAGGTGCAACGCTGGTCTCTTCGAAAGCCTGGGGTCAAACCTTGAACATGGGATTGCCCGAAGCCGCGCAAATGGACAGTGCGGCAACGGCGATCACGGCGCGTCCCAATTCCGGGCCGGACTACACACCTGTGGTCACATTGAACGGATGGACCCTGCCACACCGGATGAACAACGGCGTGAAGGAATTTCACCTCGTGGCCGAACCGGTAGAACGCGAGCTTGCCGACGGCATGATCGCGCATTTGTGGGGCTACAACGGCCAATCCACCGGCCCGACGATCGAAGCAGTCGAAGGCGACCGGGTGCGCATCTACGTCACCAATAAGCTACCGGAAGGCACAACGGTACACTGGCACGGGCTGATTCTTCCGTCGGGCATGGATGGGGTCTCCGGGTTGAGCCATCCCAGCATCCCGCCGGGCAAAACCTTCGTCTACGAATTCGACTTGGTGAAGTCCGGAACGTTCATGTACCACCCCCACGGCGATGAAATGACCCAGATGGCGATGGGGATGATGGGCATGTTCGTGGTCCACCCCAAGGATCCCACATTCATGCCGGTGGATCGTGATTTCCTGATCATGCTGAATGCTTTCGACATCGATCCGGGGACCTATGTACCCCGCATCATGACGATGACGGATTTCAACCTTTGGACCTGGAACAGCCGGATCTTCCCCGACATCGATCCGCTGGTCGTGAACAAGGGCGACCGGGTGCGAGTACGGGTTGGGAACCTTACGATGACGAACCACCCGATCCATATGCACGGCTATGACTTCAAGGTCACCTGCACGGATGGCGGCTGGGTGCCGCCTGAAGCACAGTGGCCGGAGGTCAGCATCGACATTCCCGTAGGTGCGATGCGCGCCTACGAATTCGTCGCCGATCATCTGGGAGATTGGGCGATCCATTGCCACAAATCGCACCATACGATGAACGCCATGGGCCATGACGTGCCGACGTTCATCGGGGTGAACAAGAAGCCGCTGACCCAGAAGATCCGTCAATTCCAGCCGGAATACATGCCAATGGGCATGTCCGGCATGGGCGACATGGCAAAAATGGAAATGCCGCTACCCGACAATACCATCCCGATGATGACGGGTTGGGGCCCGTACGGACCCATCGAGATGGGCGGCATGTTTTCGGTCGTGAAGGTGCGGGACGGCATCGACGCGGACGATTACTCCGATCCCGGCTGGTACGAGAACCCTCCGGGCGAGATGGCCTACGAATGGACTGGCGAATTACCCGACTTTGCCTCCAACAACAGCCCCAAAACCATTCTCACACCGAAACCAACCTCGAAGGGCTGAGCGGCCCTTCGTCATCTCCAACCGAACCAACCTACAGGACAATAAAATGAGAAATCTTCTTTTGACGACAAGCTTCGCGATCGCGCTATCAGCACCGGCCTTTGCTGCAGGTACACACGACGGCGGACATGGGGAGACCAAGCCAGCCGCAATGATGGTCGGCATGCCGGGTGACGCCGCCAAGGTTGACCGCACAATCGACGTCACTTTGCTCGAAAACGATGAGGGCCAGATGCTGATCGAGAGTGAGCCGATGGATATCAAGGAGGGCGAAACCATCCGCTTCAACATCACCAACAAGGGTGAGCTGGAGCATGAATTCGTCCTCGACACGGTAGAGCGTAATGCCGAGCACAAGATCGAAATGGCCAAGATGGACATGGAACATGACGATCCGAACCGTATCCGTCTCGATGCGGGCGCCTCGGGCGAAGTTGTCTGGACTTTCGCAAATTCTGGCACATTCGAAGCAGCGTGCCTGATCCCGGGCCACTACGAATCGGGAATGCACCGTGAGGTCGCAGTCGGTGACCAGATGGCTCAGGCTGACGTGGAATACACAAGCGGCACCATCAAGAAAATCGACGCAAAGGCCGGCAAGGTCACAATTATCCACGGCCCTCTCGTCAACCTGGATATGCCGGCAATGACCATGGTGTTCCGCGCCGACGAGGCGATGGTGGCCAAGATGGCGGAAGGTCAGGACATCGAGTTCGTTGCCGACCGGGTCAAGGGTAAACTGACCGTCACGCAGATGAAGTAACTACTAACAATGGGGCCGGGGGTAAACACTCCGGCCCCATCGCCTTGATCGCTTAGCCCAAGCAAGCAAGAAGATCCCATAAAATCAAGCGCTACGGAGGTAGCCGAGCATGAAGAATTTCCTGAGAACCTGCACCATCGCCCTTGCGCTTGTCCTTCCGGCTTTTTCAGTGGGCGCTTCCAGTGGCAAGGGCCAGCAGCCTCACGCGCGAGCCTTCGAAGTGCCTGGCCATGATCCGATCGGGAAACCCGGTGATGGCTCCTCGATCGACAGGACGATTGAAATATCCATACGGGAGACGGAAAGCGGCTACATGCTTTTCGAGCCGGACGCGATCCAGATTGAAAGCGGCTCGGTTGTCCAGTTTTCAATCAGAAATACCGGCGCATTGGATCACGAGTTCTTTCTCGGTTCCTTTGACGAGGTCGCAAAACATCAGCAATGGATGCGCGAACATCCCGATATGCAGCATGACAGCGCCAACTCGGTTTCGATCCCTAGTGGGCAAAATGCCGAGTTGATCTGGGATTTCTCCGATATGACCAACCTGGAGTTCGTATGCTTGATTCCCGGCCACCGGGAAGCGGGCATGTGGGGCGTCATCATCGTGCACGATCACCTTGCGCCGAAGTCCAAGGATTAGACATTTTCAATGTCACTCTTGGATAGGTATCACCTGCTTGTACACGACGTAGCTGCCGCCCTTGGGTACGACTACAGCGATGCCACGCCGGACTGGGTTCATCCGTTCATTCATCTCATACTGGTCTTGGCCCCCGCGCTGCTGATCAGTGTTGGCTCATATCTTGCTATTCGCGGCATTCTGAAGCTTTGGAAGTACCGCAGCACGCCTGCGATCCACCCAGAGCCCATACGAGGGCTCGAAGGAAGTCTTTTCAGCACCGTCTTGCGCTATTCAAGAAGGCAGCAAGCGTTGATGATCGTGGTTAGCCTCATCGCGATGCCTATACTCTATCTGACTTTGGAACTGCCAAAACAGATCGTAAACAACGCTCTGGATTCTGGCCGTTTCCCAGTTGCCGTTTTGGGACGAGACGTCGACCAGGTCGTTTTCCTCATGCTTCTTTGCGGTCTCTACCTTTTGGCTATTATCCTGAATGGGCTAAACAAATATAGCCTTAACGTCTTCAAAGGGTATGTCGCCGAGCGTTTTCTGCGGCGCTTCCGCCTGCTGGTCTATCGGCAATGGCGCAGCGATCCAGACTCCGGAAACCAAAGCGAGATCGTCCCTATTCTCGCACAGGAAGTCGAGCCCATCGGTGGCTTCGCGGCAGATGTCCTTACGCTGCCAATCCTGCAAGGCGGTACGCTTCTGACGATCCTGTTTTTCATGTTCGTTCAGGACCCTGTCTTGGGTGCCGCCGCACTGACGGTACTGCCAATTCAGCTCGTGCTGCTGCCCAAGCTGCAACGGCGGGTCAACGCGCTTTCACGCACCAGGATCAAGGAGGTCCGACAGCTTGGCAGGCAGCTCAGCGATCAATTGCGCGAACGGCAGGTCAATCCGGCCGGGCTGCTGCCAGTAAGCGCAAGTTTTAGAGAGCTTGAGCACGTGCGCAGGAAGATTTTCCGTCTGAAGTTCTTCATCAAGGCCCTCAACAATTTTCTGACCGCGCTGACGCCATTCCTGTTCTACTCTCTGGGTGGATATTTCGTCATCGAAGGGCGGATCACACTCGGCGCGCTGGTGGCCGTCCTGGCAGCGCACAAGGACTTCTCGGCACCGCTGAAGGAACTTTTCCGCTACTATCAGACCTTGGAAGACACCCGAATCCGGTATCACGAAATCACGGCTTTTTTTGCCGGGTCAGGCCACTCGTCCGAAGTGGCCCAGGCTGATGACAGTACGCTGGAAAAGGTCAGCCAATTCGAGCAATCGCCGCTCAGAAAAACGACTTTGCCTTTCGAGGGGCATGGAGACCTCGCTTCACAATGAAGGAGTTTGATAGCATGAAATGGGCAGCAATATTTTTTGCTCTGATCGCCGTTTCTGCGGCAGGATGGTACATCCTGCAGCCGACCCACTCCCAGACGAGTACTCAGACGGACGAAAGAATGGCACTTCCCGCAGGTGCGCTTGCAACTGTCAGGCTGCCCCCAAGTTTCACCGAGCAAGAGCAAATCGGCAAGCGTGCCTATGGTGCGGCCTGCGCGACCTGCCACGGCGTCAATGGGCAGGGTCAGGACGGCGTTGCTCCACCGCTGGTGCACAAGATTTATGAGCCGGGCCACCACGGTGACATGGCGTTTGTCCTCGCAGCACAGAATGGTGTTCGGGCGCACCATTGGAAGTTTGGCAACATGCCAGCTGTCGAGGGCGTAACACGAGCAGAAGTATTGAATATCGTGGCATATATACGGGCTCTTCAAAGGGAAAACGGAATTAACTGAGTGACCTGTCGACCTGAGGCAAAAGCATAACAGCCATCCAGTAGATAATAACTGTCATCAACGGGGAGAGAAACGAATGAAACCTAAATTTATCGCAACGCTAGCATTGGCATTGTCCGGAACAGGTGTTCTCGCCGATGGACATGCAACCGGCGACGCATCGGCCGGAGACAAGGTATTTAACAAGTGCAAGGCCTGCCACTCAATCGTCAGGACGGATGGTGACGTTATCCGAAAGGGTGGCGCGGTTGGGCCAAATCTTTATGGTGTGTACAACCGAACAGCAGGGACCGAAGAAATGTTTGGGAATAAATTTCGGGACTCTATTCGTGAAGCGGGCGAGAATGGCTTGGTCTGGAACGAGAGCGATTTCGTAGCCTATATTGCAGATCCGAAGAAGTTCCTCGCGACTTTTCTGAACGACAGCAAGGCGAAATCTGGCATGTCATTCAAATTGAAGAAAGAAACGGATGCCAAGGCAGTCTGGGCTTATCTCGTTTCGGTTGGACCGGAGGTTGAGGCCGATTAGATTTTTATTCGTTTGCACGGCTCTTTTTATGCTCGGTGCGCCCTTTGTAGCGGCTGAAGATGCCCCTCTGTTTCCAGTCAGACCACTGGTTGCACCGGTTGGGGATCACGCACGTGAACCCTCGCTTTCAACACTGCCCGATGGTCGGATCGTGATGAGTTGGACCGAAGGTAACAACGCCGTTCGGATGGCCCTGTTCGATGGCACCTATTGGACGGAGGCGCGTACAATTCATCAATCTGAGACACTGTTTGTGAACTGGGCCGACTTTCCGTCAGTCGTTGGGCTTAGCGATGGGACGCTTGCAGCGCATTGGTTGGAATTGAATGGGCCGGGCAGCTATCAATACGACGTAAAGATCGCTTTCTCCTTCGATGAGGGTTTGAACTGGACAACGCCAATCATACCCCACGATGACCGATCAAAGCGTGAACATGGTTTCGTGTCGCTAATCCCTGATGATAGCGCTGGTTTGACAGCTCTTTGGCTAGATGGTCGTGCATACGATAATCAAGCCGCAGACGACAGCTATGAGAATGCCATGCAGGTCCGCGCACGTCGCATTGCGCCGGACGGTTCAATGGGACCGGAAAGCCTGCTCGACCCACGCGCTTGTACGTGCTGTCAAACATCGGCCGTCCGCAAGGAAGCAGGTAACATCATAGCGGTTTACAGGGACCGAACAGCCGAAGAAATCCGCGATATTTCGGTTGTCAGGTTGGTCGAAGAAGAATGGACCGACCCCGAAACAATCTACGGCGACGGCTGGGAAATCGCAGGATGCCCTGTCAACGGACCTGCCATCGATGCGTTGGGAACGTACGCGGTAGTCGTGTGGTTCACCGGTGCCAATGGCGAGGCAAAGGCTCGAATTGCGTTTTCCAGGGATGGGGGCGCATCCTTTGAAGACCCGTTGCAACTCGATCTCGGCACACCCGCAGGTCGCGTAGATGTCTTGCAGATGGGTGACGGCAAAGCACTTGCTCTTTGGTTGGAGTATGCGAATGGCGGTGAAGCAATAGTCGTGTGTCAGGTGTCGCCGGAGAGCGGGTGTACTTCGCCACAAGCACTCCACATCAATCGTGGGCGAGAGTCGGTAGGATTTCCAAGGATTACGCGATCAGCAGCTGGCGTTGTCGTTGCGTGGACCGGGTCTGCACAGGGCAACTTGGCGGGGACAACCGTGGTTGGTGTCGAAGTAGCGATACCGTCTCCCGCAAGGTAATCTTCAGGACCAAAGCGACAAGTCGGTTCAAGGCTGTTCCATGGCGGTGAAAGTCAATATTCCGTCCTACTCTTAGAACCCCGCAAACGGATTATTCTAGCCTTGGAGGTTTATCGCTGCGCGAGGATCTCGTAGCCAAACAATCTGGTCACTAGAGCTTCGAAATCGTGAAATCTTTAGATCAAGAGCGCAACAATTGGACCGTCGAGGAATCGCTTCAAGATCGTCGGTAAACCATGGATAAAGATCCCGTCATTATTTACGGGACTGGTGTGATTGTTGTAGGTGCTTCAAGTTGTTGTGCGCCTTACTGTTTTCGAAAACATGCTGCGAAGAGACAGCGAAGGTGGAGTTTGGACTTTGTGACATTTAGCCAGATTGAATGACCGCATTGGCAACTTGAGCTGCAACGCAGCGACAAACCTGCCGCATGCGCGAAGCCGTGCTGCGTCAGCGAAATATGAAAAACGAATGACGGCATTGTCCCGCGATGTGCACCTTTACCAAGCATAAGCGAAGGTCGGCATTAGCCGGAGAAGAAATAACATAAACTTCATTATGCGAATTTATACTTAGCGTTGCGATAGTATATTATTGTATGTATGCTGAACTCCTATCCCGGAGGCTCCACAGCATGCGCCATTTACTCAAGAAGCTCCTCCCCTCGGTCGCAGTCGCTTTGACCGTGACAGGTTCTTCGCTGCCAATACCCGCCCGCGCGCAGACATACCCGATCGATTGCGCGATCCTCTTGTGCCTGTCTGGCGGCTGGCCTGCTTCCGTCCCTTGCGCCCGAGCCCGCGCCGAATTTATCCGGCGGATTACACCTTGGCCGGTCGAACCACCGCTGCAAATCTGGCGCTGTCCCATGGGCGCCTCCTACGAGAACGATCGGTTACAAAACAACGCTGGCGGCATCTTTGAAGCCTTGTACCGAACCGACAGCCGTCGACCGCTTCAATCCTTGCCAGTAGATAATCTCGTTCCCACCGACCTCGCCCTGCGGCTCGTTCAGGACCGCGCGGACATCGATATCAGCGGGCCAGAGTTCAATTTCGTGCGGTCCATCCGCGTCTTCGATGTACGGTATGCACGACAGCACGAGTCCGGGCGCGATGGGGATTGTAACCGAAGCGCGACCGTGGTCCTCGGCACCTACGGGACCCAAGGCGATTTCTCATGGCAGCGATCTTCGATAACTGCCCTGCCCGAGGCCCATGTGGGACTTGAACGTTGGGGCGAGCATTGCCCTGGCATTTATCACCGATCCGTCTTCGTCGATTGGCGTGACTATGACGGCAACTACGGGTTCGAGCAGGTGAACTACTGACCTGCCGCTACGTAGATTTGTCATGGAAGACGGCTTCTTTGGCTTGCACGACCGCACCGCATACGCTTCGCGGTCCACATGCTGTTTGGCGTTTAGGCAAACACCGCGGGTTCGCTCTGTTCACCCGTCGTCGCTTCTTCCGATCCTCGTCAGCGCATCGAAGTCGATTTCTTGCTTCTGTTCGTCACTTATATCCGGCCGGGTTTCCGATACCGGCTGGGGCCCTTGGACGTCCCACATCACCGCATGTGAGCCTGTCCTCCAGCGATAAACCCAACCAACAACACTGCACCCATCGGTCCCGATCAGATTGGCGATCGCGACGCCCTCACCCTTATCTTCGTTCACTGTTTACTGGCTTCCTGCACTGCGGCGCTGCGAATTGCGGCGTGGGGTTGCAGAGCGTTCACTACGACCGCGCGCCGGGCTTCTTTGATGTTGGCTAACTGGTCCTCGATGAGGAAATGATCATCAGACCGGGAAAGTGGGTTCCCGTGTTCTCAACAATTCATTGGCTTCAAATCCTGTGGTCGGGCTCCGTGGCGGCTTCAACGATCGCCAGAACCTCGAACGGGTCAAAGCCGATGGCGCGCGCCAAGACGACCAGCTCGACAACGTCGACCCGGCGCTGGCCGCTCTCAAGGCGGGCAATAAGGGACTGGTGGCATCTGAGCCTGTCTGCCAGGTCTTTCTGACCAAGGCCCGCTTTGACACGGGCGTCGACCAACGCCTGACAGAGTGCCACTTGTCCCTTGCTTCTGATTGTCTTTGCCACGCGTCACATACCTTTTGTGACGTCGCTAGCGGATGAAATCTGTTATCTAAAAAGTAGATATATGAGGGTGTTATCGGCGTCTGGTTTCCATGGGCTGCAAGTCTGATGCTCCCGAGGTTGCCCATCAATCCCCTACCAATTGCAGGAACCGGCCATATTCCTCGCTGACTTCGCGCGCTTCCTCGAAGGCGCGGGCCCGTTCACCGTCGAGGCAACGGAAGTAGCTCTGGATATCCTGAATGTAATCTTCGAAGTCGCCGCGGATGATATCCGCATAGTCCCGCGCGGCCTGCGAATCGCTTGGCAGGAAAGGACGGGATGGCGCAAAGCAGGATTCCGCCAAAACCGGCCCAGGAACGCAGATCAGAAGGGCCATAGCTTGCAATGGGAGCAGGCATGTCAACCTTGGGTTTCTCAAACCTGTTATCTCCTTGATCGCGGACACTGGCCGTGACTAGTGTTTGCGTAACCAAACTACAGCCAAAGCACGATATTACATCTTGCGGTTGATAATATACTATCGTAACTCTGGGCTTCAAGTAGGAATGCCTGGGGTCGCGCCATTGGAGAAAGCGTGAGCCGGGCCATGAACTGGGACATCGAAGCACCAAATGTGGTTACGGAAGCCAGGTTCCGCGAGCTCGTGGAAAGCGGCTATAGCGCAGAAATCCTGTGCCAGGAGTCGGCACATAAGAAAGGCCCCAGCTATTACGGGGTCTGGATCATGCGCGTTGTCTCTGATGATGGGGTGGAAAAGCTCCTCGTCACCGCCCGCACACGGACGACCTACAACGATATCAAGATCCGCGAGTTCAAGACGATCTCCGGCGTGGTGTCTTTCTTCATTGGCCTTGGCTTTGCGCATGTCGACCTGCCGCTTGAGGCGGGCACAAGCCGCACGCATAAACTCGCCCCGTCAGACAAAGCCTCGTCAGACAAGGCCGCTGACAACTAACCTCGTCTGCCTCTGGCTGGTCGCAGCACCTGCCTCAGCGCAAATGGTCCTGGTCATGGAGAGCGACGGCTCCCTGATCCCGTCCCGCTCCCAAAGCAGCTTTGCTCGAAACTACTATGACGGGATTGGTCAGAGTTCGGCTTCCGATGGGATCGCGATCTTCGGCGAGGTAGAGGCCGAGCAAGAGGGCGTCCAAGTCGCGGCCCTTGCCCGCATGACTCCCCTGCCCCGCGCCGATGTTCTCTCCGGGATTCAGACCACGGCCTTGCGCTATGCCGGCCATCCTGGCCTGCGTCGCGCGGGGCTTTCCCTGACGGATTGGCTGGCTCTCTATCGGGCCAATATCGAGGTTGAGAGCGCCTACCGGCAGGATGCGATTTCAAGTGCAGGTGCCATTGGCCTTGGTCAATTGATGCCAGCGACGGCGCGTGATCTGGGCGTCGACCCGCGTGATCCGCTGCAGAACCTCGACGGCTCCGCCCGCTACCTCGCGATAATGCTGGAGACGTTCGGCGATCCGCACCTGGCGCTGGCTGCCTACAACGCCGGACCCGATGCGGTCCGCCAGTATGGCGGCGTTCCCCCCTACCGAGAAACCCAGAACCACGTGGCCCGCGTCATGGCCGTCGCGGCCCGATTGGAAGGATCAAATTCATGAAACAGATTTCAAACCTCTTTGTCGCCTCGCTGGCGCTATTCCTGCTGATTGCCGAACCCGCCCTCGCCCAGAGCATTGATCTCTCCCCGATCCAGAGCCTGTTACAGGGCATCGTGGATGCGCTGACCGGCCCACTTGGCGTTGTCATCGCGACGCTTGCCGTTCTCGGCGTTTTCTTGAGCTGGTTCTTCAACATCATCGACCTGCGCCAAGCGCTTTGGGTCCTCGTGGGCATCGCCGGTGTCGCGGCTGCCCCCACCATCGTTGCCGCGGTCTTTGCCGGTGGCTGAGCGCTCGCCTCTCTTTCTCGGCCTCGTGCGCCCGCCGAAGCTTCTGGGCCTGCCCATCATGTACGCGATGGTCTGGCTCTTTGGCTCGGTGCTCTTGTTCGTCTGGGTCCAGCACATCGCGGTGCTGGGCGTGGCCACCCTTCTCTATCCGGTGCTGTGGAAGGCCGCCGATTGGGACCCGCGTTTCATCGACGTGATGATGACGGCCCTGCAGGAGACACCGCCCACGCGCAACAGGTCCATCCATGGCGGGGACAGCTATGCCCCGTGATGACGCCCGTGATGCTGCGCTCGATGCCCGCACGATGACGCCGGACTGGTATGCGCGCGAGACCCGCCTCGCGCATATGCTGCCCTATGTGAGCCTCGTCGACGACCAGACCGTGCGGACCCGGGTGAACGAACTCTTCCGCTGCATCCGGCTCGAGGGGATCAACAGCTACACGACGGACGATGCCTATCTCGACAAGGTGACGGCGCTCTTTGCCCGCATCGTCGCGCAGCTCGGGCCGGAATTCAGCTATTACGTCCACAAGGTCTCCAAGGCCATCAAACCTGATCTCGACCCGATCCGTGAGGACAGCTTCGCAGGCGAGGTTGACCGGCGCTGGCGCGCGAAACTCGAGACCAGCGGGCTCCGCGACAAAACACTGACGCTCACCGTCATTCACCGCCCGCCCCCGAAAAGCCTCCTGCCGTTCCTCAGCCGCAGCGCGCCGGACCGACTGAAGGAGGAGACCCGCAAACGCCTGCAGCGCCTCGGTGAGGCCGTGAACGTCTTCCTGTCCGGCCTCGCAGAGCTCAAGCCGCGCATGCTCTCAGCCGGATCGGGAGAGTTGGTGGGATTCTTGGGCGCGCTGAACACGGGCACCGAGCTGCCGCTCTACCCGGCCAACACCTACGGCTTTTTGTCCTTCAACGTCGCCAATACCCGCGTAACGTTTCACGGAGACCATTTCGAGCTTTCCGAAGGCGTCGTGGGCCATCGCTACGGCAAGAGTTTCACCATCGGGGAATATGCTGAGGCCACCTCCTGCACCATGTTCGACATGCTGAACCTGCCGGTCGACATGATCGTGACGCACTCCTTCACGCCGATCAATTCGAACCTCATGGCGGGCCGCATCAAGCGGCAAAAGCGCCAGATGCAGGCCAGCCAGGACGCGGCCCTCTCGCTCCTGGAAGCCCTCGACATCGCCGCCGATGATCTCGAGGCCAAGCGCCAAAGCTTCGGCGAGCATCACATGGTCGTGACGCTCTTTTGCGACACGCTCGAAGAACTGCAAACCCTCAGCGCCGAGATCATGAACGCCGCCGCAACCGAAGGCGTGAAGATGATCGGCGAGCGGGTCGCGGCCAAGGCGCATTACTTGAGCCAGCATCCCGGCAACCAGCCCAAGCGCGTCCGTGCCAGCGCCGTCACCAATCGCAACTTCGCGGATTTTGCGGCCTTTCACCGGACACAGCTCGGCAAACCCGCCGCGAAAACCCCATGGGGCCGGGTCGTCACCTATTTGCCCACGCCGGAGCAGAGCGCCTACCGGTTTTCCTATCACGAGCAAGGTTCGCCCGACAAAGAACCGACCAGCGGGCATACCCTGATCATGGGACGGCCCGGGTCGGGTAAATCGGTGTTGTCGGCCTTCCTGATGACCCAGGCCCGTCGCGCAGGCGCACGGATCTTCGTCTTCGATTACCGTAATGGTATGGAGATGGCGGTCCGCGCCAATGGCGGGCGTTACGCGTCCCTGAACGCCGGTCAGCCTACGGGTCTCAACCCGCTCTGGACCGAAACCGATGCACGCGGCACCGCCTGGCTCTCGGACTGGCTCACCACGCTGCTCTACCGCGCCGACAAGCCCCTGACCCCGGCACAGACCAACCGCATCCAGGAAGTGGTGCGCCAGAACGCGCAGGCCTCCAATCCGGCCCTGCGGAACTGGCGGGATTTCGCATCGCTTTTTGTGTCCACCGATGATGGCGGCGATCTGCACCAGCGCCTGTTTGAGTGGACCGAAGACGGCCGCTATGGGTGGATCTTCGGCCAGACGCTGGAAGATACGTTCTCGCTCGAAGGCGAAGTGGTCGGGTTCGATCTCACCGGCATTCTCGACAGCGAGGCCGAGAAAGAACGCATGGCGGTCCTATCCTATCTTTTCCGCCGGGTCGAGCGCGAGATCGAGGATCGTCGCCCCACAATCATCGTGATCGACGAGGCCTGGAAGGCGCTCGACAACGCATATTTCGCCGAACGGTTGTCGAACTGGCTCGTGACTGCGCGCAAGCAGAACACCGTCGCGGTGATGATGACGCAATACGCAAGCCAGCTCGAGCGCACCCGGACCGGCAAGACCATCGTCGAGGCCGTGCCGACGCAGATCCTGCTGCCCAATATCCGCGCGCAGCCTGCGGACTACGCCATGCTGAACCTCACGGAGAAGGAGCTCGACGTCCTTCTCAACACGGGCAGCAACAGCCGCTTGGCGCTCATCCGTGACGATCAGGGCTCGATCGTCGTCGATGCCGATCTGAGCGCGCTTGGACCCAATCTCACCATCCTTGGCGGCATGGAAAAGGGCGAAGCGCACGTTGGCGCCGATTATCGCACCCGCCCGGACTTCTGGAGGCTTTCATGATCCGTATTCTCTTGTCCCTGACAGCACTCGGCCTGCTCGCTTCCTGTGCGCAGTATCGCGAACCGCAGGCAAACTGCTTCACCTTCCTGGCCTCGACAGCCCCTGTCGCGCCTGATTGCACCTTCACGCCTCTAGATGCGCCGGAGGGCGACATTGAAGTCTAGCCTGCCTCATATCCTCGCGTTTTGCCTGCTGCCTGGTCTCGCCTTGTCTCAAGGTGTGCCGACCAATGACAGTGGGCTGACCTCGCGTGACATCGTCGAGACCGGTGATCGCGAGGCTGACTTGGCCGTTCAGGCCGACAAGCTCGCCGTGCGCGAACTCATCGCGGAGATCGAGCGCGAACAGCTGGCAACCCTGCAACGCATCCTCGATGCCCAGACCAGCTTCGGCGGTCAGGGCTTGCCGGCTATGGTCTCGGGGCTGGAAAGCGGCAGCGGGTATCCGGCCCGGTCAGTCGAGGCGGTCTATGGCAATGCCGACATCGACCCCAATCCCGGCGGTGCGCAGATGTTCGGCGACGCCGCCGAGAACATCGAGCAGCTCATCATCCGCGTCGCCCAGGAAACCAGCGACTTTGCGGGTGTCGGCCGCGCTGGTCTCTCACCCGTCCAATGGCGCGCGTTGCTGCAAGCGCTCATCTGGCAGGAAAGCCGTTTCACCATTGGGGCACGGTCTCCCGTCGGCGCCTATGGCCTCACCCAGATCATGCCCGGCACCGCCAGCGATCTCGGCATCAACCCGGATTACTATGACAGCCCTTACCTGCAGGTGCATGGCGGCGCGCGCTATCTCGCGACCCAGCTCAACACATTCGATGGCAACATCATCAACGCGCTCGCGGCCTATAACGCCGGACCCGGCCGGGTGTTCGAGTATGGCGGCGTGCCGCCCTTTGCCGAAACCCAGCATTACGTTCAGGTCATTCCCGAACGCTACAATCTCTACCTGAGCCGTATCGGCGGGATCGAAGCGCTTGGCACGATCGACCCCGCGCTTCTGGCCAATGCCAACCTCTCAATCACCGGGCACGGCGCGGCCTTCTATGGTAACAACTCACCCGCCGCGATCAGGCAAGCCGCCTTCCGTATTGCGGACATCGTCGAGCGGATTTCCGAGACGGAAGACGTGCAAGAAAGCATCGCGCTCAACACCTATGCCCGCGCCGAACTCGTGCGCCTCGTCGCTGCACGCATCCGGCTTCAGGCGGCCCGCACCCGAGTCCTCTCTGCCGAGGAGCTGGCCCAGGCCAGCGCCCGCATGGCCGAAGGCGCGTTCATGGATTTTACGATCAGGGAGATTGAATGATGGGACGGAAGTTTCTGAGAGCGGCCTTGGCCGCAACGCTTGGGATTGGCCTGCATCTGGGAGCCCTCTCCCCTGCCGCGGCGCAGGGCGTGCCCGTCGTCGACACCCAGAACATCGCGCAAAACATCCAGCAGCTCCGGCAGATGATCGAAGACGAGATCCTGCAAAACGAGCAGCTGACGCAGCTCCGCGAACAGCTCGGCCTTCTCACGGATCAACTCGCGGAGCTGCAAAGAACCTATGAAGCGCTCACCCGACTTGCCGAGCTTCCAGAAATCATCCGCACGGAAATGGAAGACGAGTTGAACGGACTGCTCGACCAGGAGTTCGGAGACATCCTCGCCACCATCGAGGCCATCAAGACGGGTGACTTCTCAGGTCTGTCGGGCTCCGGTGCAGGCGAGATCGAAACCCAGATGGACCGGGTGCTGGCCGATCTCGGCTTCGATGAAGACACGCTCTCGGAAATGGCCACCAGCGGCAATCCCGGGGCCAACCGTGTGGCCACGCAGGCAACAACCGGCGCACTCGTCTCAGCCGCCGCCCAGAACAGCTATGAAGATGCCGGCCAGTCGCTCGAGCGGGTAGACCGCCTTGTCGGGCTCATCGACGACATGGAAGAGCTCAAGCAAAGCATCGATCTCAACACGCGCGTGACCGCGGAGCTCGCCATTGCGCTGGTCGCCATGTGGCAACTCGAAGCCATCCAGACCGTAGGCGATGGCACAGGCGGCGTGATCGATGCCGCCACCATCGCCGAAGAGCAGCGCTTCATGGATTTCACGTTACCGGACCTCCGGGCCGAGTGATCGCGAGGGCATGACGGGTGGCGACTGAACAAGAAATCATCGAGGAAGAACTGGTCTACGGTGCCTTGCGCCGCGAACGGCTCTGGCAACGCCTTGGTCTGGCAGGTCTTGTCTTCGGCATCATCGGCTGTCTGAGCGCAGCAGCAGTCGCGATCCTCGATGTCGATCCGCCCCCCGTCGTTGTCCCCTATGATCCCGCCACCGGCTTTGCACTCCCCGAAGCCTCGGTGGGCGCCTCCTCGGTGACCGCCAACCAGGCGATCATCGAGGCGGAGGTGTTCCGCTATGTGGCCGACCGGGAGGTCTATAACCAGCTCGACAACGATCTGCGCATCCGCAGCGTCCTGCGCCGCTCGGACGGAGCTGCCGAGAGCGGGCTGCGCCAGATCTGGAACAGCGCAAATGAAAACTATCCGCCGACCGTCTATGGCCCCAATGCTCGGCTCGACGTGGAAATCCTCAGCATCAACCGGATCGGAACCAACCGCGCGACGGTCCGCCTGCGCAAGCGCCTGACGTCCATTAACGGCACCCAGACCGGCCTCTTCACTGCGACGCTTCTCTTCGAGTTCCGCCCGGAGACCCGCCGCTCCATCGATGAGGTCTGGACCAATCCATTCGGCTTCACCGTCCTCGAATATTCCATCCGCTCCGACAGATTGGAGAACTGATCTTGTTTCCCGTACGAATTGCATTTGTTGTCCTTATCGTTTTGTTGCCGGGGTTGGTCGCCGCCGAAGCCATCCCGCGTGGCGGTCCCAACGACAGCCGGGTGCGCTTGGCCACCTACCAGGAGGGTCAGGTCTACCGTCTCAGCGTGTCACTCACCCATGTGACCACCATCGAGTTCGGGATCGGCGAAAGCATCCGCTCGATCATCGCGGGCGACACCGAGGGCTTCGAGATCGACGGCGTCCCGGGCGGTCAGGCCTTCGCGATCAAGCCCGTCGCGCGCGGGGTGCATACCAATGTGACAGTCTATACGAACCGCCGGAGCTACTACTTCAACGTCGAGGAGGTCCGCAGCCCAACCTTCTACGTGGTGCAGTTCCGCTATCCTGATGACGCTGCGCGCCCGACCCGGGCCATCGCCGCCCAAGCACCAAACTACAATTACGGCGCCAGCGCGCGGACCGAGTTCACGCCAACGCGCATCTGGGATGACGGGACGTTCACGTATTTCGCGTTTCCGAGAAACGCACCTGTGCCAGCGATCTTCCGCTACGCGGGCGGCCGTGAACGCACGGTCAACACGCAAACCCCTGAAGACGGCGTGATCCGCGTCAGCGGCGTGAACCGCCAATGGATCCTGCGACTTGGCGAAGAGGTGGTCTGCATCGAGGCGATCGCGCCCGCGGAGGCCACCTCATGAGCGATACCGGGAACACCGAGCTGGAAAAACGCCTCGCCGCCCTTGAGAAAGGCAGTGCCCGCGCCCCCACGGCGGCGCAGCGCCGGTCGCCCCTTCTCGCGCTGATCGTGATCCTCGTCATCGGCGTGGGTGGTGCCCTGCTTTATCTCCTCTCACAGCCCGACGAAGAGGAAGCCTTACCGACGGCCACCCCGGACGTCTTCCAAAACGAAGGGGACGGCTTTGGCGCTATCGAGACCTTGCCCCCGCCCGAGCCCGAGGTTGTGTTCGTCGGACCAGACCCCGTCGAGCCCAACGCGGAGCTTCTGGCGCAGATCACCGCCCTGCAGGCCCAGATCGAGGAGTTGCGCAACGCCCCTGAACCAGTTGTCGAGGAAGACACCGCCGCCGCAGAGGCAATTGACGCGCTGACTGCTCAGATCGCGGCGCTACAAGCCGCCTCGGAAGCAGCACAGCAACGATTTCAGGACGAACTGACGGCGCGGGATCGAAGTCTTGAACAACTCCGCATGGATCTGGAATTGGCCCAACTCGAGGCCAGCCGACCGCAACCCGCACCAGCGGGCCCCACGGAAGATGAGCTGCGCGCACGCGAGCAAGAGCGACTGCGCCGCGAGGAAGAAGCCCGGCGCATGGCCGAGCTGGAGCGCCGGGCCGCGGAGGAACGCGCCTTCCAGGAGCGGCGCATCGCCTCGCCCACCATCGCGTTTGGCGGTGCCTCAGGAGCGAATGAAACGGCTCTGACCGAACGCACCTTCGGCGAGGTGACGGATTTCGTGCTGAACGGTGCGCTGCCCTCCACCGTGACGCAGGCCGAGGTGATCGCCAATCCTTCCAACACCATCATCCAGGGCACCATGATCCAGGCCGTCATGGAAACCGCCCTCGACAGCTCACTGCCCGGCCAGACCCGTGCCGTGGTGTCCGAGGATGTCTACAGCGTCGATGGCGCGCGCCTCTTGATCCCCCGCGGATCCCGTCTCGTCGGGCGCTACCGCGCTGGCGTCGATATTGCGCAGCGCCGCGTCACGATCGCTTGGGACCGGATCATCCTGCCCGCGGGCCAAACCGTCCAGATCAGCTCCTTCGGGGGCGATGAACTTGGCCGCTCCGGCGTCACGGGTTTCGTGGACACGCGTTTTGCCGAGCGTTTCGGGTCGGCCGCCCTGATCTCGCTGATTTCGGCCGCGCCAAGTGCCGCCGCCTCCGAGGTCCAGGATGAGACTGCCGCCGACGTTCTCGAAGACGTTGGCGATGATCTGGCAGATGCCACGGACAGCGTCATTGGCGATTACCTCTCCATCGGCCCCGTCATCTATGTCGACCAAGGCGCGCGCGTCACCGTCATGGTCGACCGCGATCTGGAGATCTTCTAGCCCGATGTCGCTCAGCTATCTCGAGACATCCCTTGACCGGATCGACGCCGCCGCCCGCGACGATGTCATCGAGATCTGTATCAACCCCGACGGGACCTGTTGGGGCGAATTCCAGGGCGATCACTTCATGCGCGCGCTGGATCAAAGGCTGACGGGCGTTCAGGTCAGGGACCTCGGCAACCAGATCGCCTCCTCGGCCAATACCACGATGAGCAAGGACCGCCCCATCGTCTCGGTCTCGATCACCTACAAGGGGCGCCCGATCCGCGCACAGGTCATCACCCCGCCCGCCGTGCTCTCGGCCTCGTCGATCAGCCTGCGGTTCTTTTCCAGCCTGCCGCTCAAGGGCATCGAACTCGACTTTCTCTTCGGTAAGGAACGCAAGCTCGAAGAACTGCGCCTCGAGAAAACGCGCGAGCTGCGCGAGGTCGTGGCCTCCGGTTTGATCGATGACGCCCTCGCCTTCTGTGTCGAGAACAAGCTCAACATGATCGTCTCGGGCGGCACCTCGACCGGCAAGACCGTCGCTGCGCGAAAGATCCTCTCCCATGTCCCGTCTGAGGAACGCATCGTCACCATCGAAGAAGCCGCCGAGCTTCTACCGACGCAGCCCAATGCTGTGACCCTGATCGCCAATCGCGATGCGGAATTCCAGACCGCCGATGTGCTTCTCACCGCCACGCTGCGCATGCGCCCCGACCGGATCATCCTGGGCGAGGTGCGCGGCAAGGAGGCCATGACCTTTCTGGAAGCCATCAACACCGGCCATGGAGGCTCGATGACCACGCTGCATGCCGAAACCCCGCAATTGGCCGTGCAGCGGCTCGCGATCGCGGCGCTGAAGACCGAAATCCCGATGACCTATGCCGACATGATCCAGTACATCGAGAACTCCATCGACGTGATCATCCAGGCCGGCCGCCATGACGGCAAACGCGGCATCACAGAATTCTACCTCCCCGGCGCAACTGAGATTGGAATTTCCCAATGAAGACATTTGAATACGATATTCTGTCCTTTCCCATGACCCGCAAAGCCAGCCTTGCCGACATGCAGGCCAGCCTGAATGCCAAAGGTGCGAAAGGCTGGGAGGTGGTGTCGATCAGCTCCTCGGAATTCGCCAATGTGGGACACACGGTCTTCCTGAAGCGTGAAACCACAGCCACCGGATCCACGGCATGAGGCAGGCGAGCTGTACCCTCGTACTGACTGCGCTGGTCCTGGGCCTGACGTCGGCACCCGGCTTCGCTGAGCGCAATCTCGTGCCGACCCTCGAGCGCAGTTTCGACGTCTGTCCAGACCGGCCCGCTGAACCCGTGTGGATGCAGGAGATCCCCCTGCGCCAATCTTATCAGCGAGTTCTGGTTCAGGACATCTACCGCGCCCAGAACCTCGAGCGGATTGTCGAGACCGTCAGCTGCGCCTGCGAAATCCGGTTCCCGTCCTGGGACGCTGCCGAAGCGGTGTTTCGGGAGAGCTACGCGAGCGACGAACGATGGGAAATGCTCGAAGCCTCCGACGCCTACAACCGCCGCGCCAACGCCGCCCGAACTGCCGCCAAGGCCATCTGCGACGCCGCAGGTAATTGGTAAGGCAGCCCCGCGATGAGTGTCGTCACCTACTTCGTTGAAACCTCCCAGGGCTATCTCGACACCGCCGCAGAAACCCAGTTCGGATCGGTTGCGGCAACGGTTGGCACGCTTCTGGTGCTGGGAACAACGCTGGTGGTGGTTCTCGTTTTCCTGAACATGGTCTACCAGTACAAGGCGATGGACGGACGCACGGCATTCTGGCTCGCGGTCAAGATCGGGCTCATCGGGATATTTGCAACCAACTGGGTGCAGTTCAACGCCCTCTCCTCCGCCATCCTGGCCGGGATCGACAGCATTGCGGGTGCGCTGGTTGCTTCCGTTGGTGGTGGAACTCCCGGCCCTTCTGGCACTTTCGCAGAAGAGTTTGACCGGCTAATCGCGGAACTAGGGGACTATCTCAACGCCGCTGGGTCCGAGCTGAACTGGATGGCAGGGGCCATGCTCGACATTGTCGGGGTCCTCTTGCTCTCGATCCTCGGCGGGCTGGCCGCCTTCATCCTCGTGGCATCCCGCCTGATGATCGCACTTCTGATCGGGATCGCACCGGTGATGATTTTCCTGACCCTCTTCGAGGTCACCAAGGACTATTTCGCGCGCTGGCTGTCGGCGCTGGTCTCCTTCGCGCTCTACCCCATAGTCGTGGCCGGTGTGTTCGCGACAATCACGGGTGTCTCCTCTGCCCTCATCGGCGAACTCGGCGACCCGGAGGGAGCCTCAAACATCGGCGCGCTCATTCCCTTCTTCATGATGGTGCTCATGGCCAAGGGCTTCATCATTGCCACGCCCTTCATCGTCCGCGCGATCTCCGGAAACATTATGATGCCCGCCCTCTCCGGTGGTCTCGGCGGCGGCTACAGCTTTGCCCGCGCCGCCATGGGAAGCCAGCAGGCCTACAATCGCTACCTGATCGGAGGCGCAAGTGGCGCAGAATACGCAGCCCTCAGGGCGCGGCAGTTCTTCGGCGTGCAGCAGATGCCCGTGAGGCAGGGCATGGGGCAGACGGGTTCCGCAGGAGGCGCAGGATCCGCAGACTCGGGGTCAAAAATGCTGGCGCAGCTGGCGAGACTGGGTCGACTTGGCCGACGGTGACGGCCCGTAGCGGACCTTCACATATCGAGTCGCGAAGGTCCGGTTCCGGGGTGTTACTAACATGAAGGAGTGCGCAACGGAAAGCCGTTGCACCATCAGAACATTGACCCCAAGTCAGAAGCCCCTGTCGGGTAAGCGGCAGGCATCGCTTTCACCTGCGCCGCCGTCAGCCCCAGCTTGATCGCCAGCGAGAAGACGTTGATCAGCTCGGCATACTCCGGGCCGAACATGTGGGCTCCGAGGATCTTGCCATCCTTGCCGGTGATAATCTTCGCACCGGCATGTGTTTCACCGATGCGCTTCTGCGAGAACCAGCCCGAGGTGTCGGTGAAGCTCACCTCCACATCACCCACCTCTCGCGCCTCTTCCTCGAGCAACCCGACCCGCGCCAGCTCGGGTATGGTGAACACCACGCTCGGCACTCCAGTGTAGTCGGGTTCAGTCCGCTTGCCCTTCAGCATGTTGGAGGCGGCGATCTTACCTTCGAACACAGCTACCGGGGTCAGCGGCTTTCCTGGCGAGGCGGCAGCGTCTCCGGCCGCATAGATGCGTGGGTTCGACGGAGATTGCAGCCAAGGCATGACCTTCACGCCACCGTGCTCGGTTTCGATATCGGCAGCCGCAAGGTCAAGATGGTCGATGGCAGGCACCCTACCTGCACCGTGAACGACGAGATCGGCTTCGATGGAATGGCTCTGACCGGCCCTGCGGTAGAGCACCCGGCGCGCCCCATTCGCGTCCTCGATCCGTTCCATTTCGGCCTCGGCCGCGATCTTAATCCCGGCTTCGCGGCTCCGTTCGAGCAACATCTTTACGAGTTCGGGGTCAAACATCTTCAACTGGCGTGCGCCGCGGTCGAGGATTGTCACCTCAGCTCCCGCCAGCGCGGCGATATGGGCGAATTCGAAGGAGATGTAGCCGCCACCGACAAAGGCGATCCGGCGCGGCAGTTCGGCGAGGTTCAGGAAATCGGTGCTGTCGATCAGTCGCTCGGCACCGGGAAATTTCAGCGGCCTCGGCTTTGCGCCCGTAGCAATCAGTGCGCGGCGAAAGGCGATCTCGCCGTAGCCGTCGATCTCGATCCGGTCCTCGGCGGTGAAGCGCGCGCGGCCATGTAGCGTTTTCACCCCGGCCTCTGTCAGCGCACTTTCCATGCTCTCGGGCACCGGGTCGGTGAAGCTCTCCTTGTGCTTCATCAGCGTGGGCCAATCGATCCTGGTCTCTCCTGCGACGCCCTTGCCTTCGAGCAGCCGCACGGCCTCCACCGCCTCGGCGCCGGCGCGCAGCATCTTCTTCGGGTCGCAGCCCCGGAGTGCGCAGGTGCCGCCATAAGGCAGCTCGTCGACGATGGCGACGGACCAACCCGCCTGGCTGCATTTTTTCGCGGCGTTGATCCCGGCCATGCCGGCGCCGATGACGATCAGGTCGAGTGTCTCGGTCATATGTGCTCCTCGTTCATGCTTGTCAGTCTGGGGCCGCTTACGCGTTCAACGATAGCGACCCATCAATCGTTCACTCAGCCCCCAGATCGCCATAGTGCCTCCACCCGTCGCAATGCCGAGCCAACGCCAGCCGTCCTCTCCGAGCGGCACCAGCCCCGTGCCATGGCCCAGCACAGGAAGCGTCATCGCCAGCAGGAAGGGCCCGGTGTAGCGGCAATGGACCCGGCCACAGCGCCGGGCATTGAACAGGCAGGCACTTCCCATCCACACCAATGCCAGCAACCAGATCCCCATCTTGGGTCCATCGGGCAGTGGAATCGCCAGCACCATGGCACCTATCGGCAACCACCAGGCAAGAGCGGCGCCGAGAGTCGAACCGAGGAGGTCGCGCTTCGATTTTCCGCTCATGCCTTCACCCAGCGCAGCAACTGAGAGCGGCCACGTCCTTCTCGAAGGTCTGGGCCGCAAGCTTCAGCCCTTCCACTGTCGTGAGATAGGGCATGATGGTATCGCCCAACTCCTCGTAGGTGAGCCCGGCTTTCAGCGCCATCGCTGCGGTCTGGATGCTGTCTGCGCCCTCGGGGGCGAGGATCTGCGCCCCCAGCAGGCGTTTGCTGCCTGCCTCGGCCACCAGCTTGATCAGACCGCGCGTGTCGCGGGCGGCAAGCGCGCGGGGGACTGCGTCGAGCGGCAGGACCGAGGTGAGGACCTCGTGTCCAGCGGCGCGGGCCTGTGCCTCGCTCAGTCCCACGCCCGCCACCTGCGGATCGGAGAACACGACCCAGGGCATCGTGCTGTTGTCGTAGCTGCGTGCCTCTCCCGCCACCGCGTTCCGGGCGGCGAGCTTGGCGCCGTAGGCCGCCATATAGACGAACTGGTTGCGCCCTGTGACATCGCCAGCGGCCCAGACGTTCGAGTTGGTGGTGCGCATCTGCGCGTCCACCACGATGCCGCCGCGCGCGCCGGTCACGATCCCGGCCGCGCCGAGGTTCAAGCCATCACTGTTCGGCACCCGCCCGGTGGCAAGCACCAGTCGCTCGGCGATGAAGTTCTCACCCCCGTTACCGGTCAAACGTAGGCCGTCGCCGTCGCGCACCACGCTCTCGTAGCCGGCGACCCGCGCCAAGCGAATACCCTCGGAAGCGAGGTAGCCCTCCAGTGCTTCGGAAATCTCGGGTTCGGCCTCGGGCAGCACACCGCGGCGGCTGACCAGCGTCACCGCGACACCGGCACGGGCGAAGAGCTGCGCAAACTCCACGCCGATATAGCCCGCACCGAGGACCAGCATTGAGGCGGGTAGAACGGTGAGTTCCAGCGCCGACGTGCTGTCGAGGGCGCCGATATCCTGAATGCCGGGGATCGCGGGCGCGTGGGGACGCGATCCGGTGGCGATAACGATCTTCGCTGCCGGGAACGCCGCGTCGTCTACGGTAAGACTGCCTTTGCCGTCGAACCGGGCGCGACCTTCGATGTAGTCCACGTTCTCGTGCCGAGGCAGCACGTCGGCGTATTTTGCCGCGCGCAACTCCTCAACGAGCGCCTGCTTTTGCGCAACCGTCGCAGTCCAATCAGTCACGCTGGCTTCGGCACTGATGCCGTCAAACCGATTGGCGGCGCGGGCGTGGTGAAGGCCCTCCACGGCGCGGATCAGGGCCTTGGAGGGCACGCAGCCCACGTTCACGCAGGTCCCGCCAATCGTCCCATCGCCGATCAGCGCGACTCGAGCCCCGGCTTCGGCGGCGGTAATGGCGGCCGAAAATCCGGCCGAACCAGCGCCGATCACAGCGAGATCGTAACCGCCCTTGGGAGTGCAGCAATCTTTCATATCATTCTCTCTTCAATTCGTGCGTTGGCGCCGCCAGAGCGCAAAAATGGTGATGCCGATGAACACTGCCAGCGCCGGCAGGAGCACGAAGTCGAGCCAGCCCAGCATGGCCGAGAGCCCGACCGCGCCCAGCAGGACCACAAGGACCGGGGTGAAGCAGCACAGCGCCACCAGGACGGTGCCGATCAGCCCGTATTTCAGCATGCGGTCGTCCTTGGGGTTTGTCTCGCGCTCGCTCACGAGACGTCTTCCTGGGCCACTGTTGCTCCATAGCCCACTCCGGTGACGGCGGCGATCAGCTGGTCCGGGTCGGTGGCGAGATCGTCATAGTGCAGGACGTAAACGCCATCCTCGGCCTCGCCCTCGAGGAATTCCGCGATCTCCACAGTCTCCACGCGCTTGAGCGCAGTGGCGACGATATAGCTGCACGAGGGGCAGGTCAGACCAGTGACGTGCAGGCGGGTCTCGGCTTCGGCTGCAAAGATCGCGGTCGGCGAGATCCAGAGGATGGCAGCGAGTAACACTTGTCTCATGATGGGCTCCGATATCAGAAGGTTAGGATGCGCGGCGCGACATAGGGAAAGACCAAGGCCAGCAGCACCACGGCCAGCGCACCCCAAAGCAGTCCGCGCATCAGGCCGCGATCCACCGGGCGCGCGCAGACCCCGGTGCCACAGTCCTCGGCAGACACAGGTCGGTAAGCCTTCCAGAATCCATAGCCGAGCGCCGCCAAGGCGAAGGAGAGGGTTATCCACTTGTAGGAGTAGAGCGCTGTAAGTTGGCCGATGAAGACCCCGGTGACGCCAAGGCTAACCAGGACCAGCGGCAGGATGCAGCAGGAGGTCATCGCCAGCGCCCCGAGCACCCCGGCGCCAGTGGCGGTCCATCCGGTCCTGTCGGGGCTGTCGCCCTCCCAACGTTCGGTATCGTTCGTCTCGATCGTCATCGTGTCACCCTGTTGTCGTTCGATGACTGACAAGATAGGGTCTGTAGCAGCTACAGGATCAAGGAGAAATTTCATGTCGGCTGATCACGCCCCCGCGAGCGAGCTCAAACGCTCCGATCTGGCCAGGCTGACCGGCTGCAACCTCGAGACGATCCGTTATTACGAAAATGTCGGCCTGGTGCCTGATCCGCCACGCACCGCATCGGGCCATCGCCGCTACAGCACGGCACATGTGGAGCGGCTGAACTTCGTGATGCGCGCGCGGGACCTTGGCTTTACTATGGAAGAGATCCGCGGGCTGCTATCTCTCGTCGATCGCGGCAGCCACACTTGTGCCGAGGTCGAGCGGATGGGGCGCCACCATCTCGAGGTAGTGCGCGACAAGATCCGCGATCTCCAAGTGATCGAGACCGTGCTCGCTCAGACAATCGCACGCTGCACCGGCTCGGACACACCAGATTGCCCCCTGCTCGACGTCCTTAGTGCGGGACAGACCAAGTCAGAGTAATCAGAAAGCTCGGTGGAATAGCTGTCATACACGCGAATTGCAGCGAATGGCCGTTGTCCGCCCTCTATGACCGTCAGACCATGCCCACCGCCCTACCGGTGAATTGGCTTTTTGCCACCCTCCTCCTCTCGCAGCATCTCTTCCATTTCATCCAATCCATCGACAGCAGAGCGCATCTGCGCCTCATCATCCACGCCCACTGTCTCGGCATCCGCAACCTGGCCCCCAAAATCCATTTCCATCTGTCGCTGTTCCTCGGCGATTACGGCTTGAACGACAGGCGCAGTCTTCTTTGGGGTGACATCGGTTTGCCCTGACGATTGGCCATCAGCAGCGTGGCGTGCGGCCTCAACGTCGGCGTCGGGTCCGCCTGCTCCGTCCGAAGGCGGCGTCATCGGCATGGCGCGCACACTCAGCGGCAGCGTGCCCTGCGGCCCCCCTCCCCCCGGCTTCGGAAACGGCAACTCCCCCGTCTGCGCCGCGTGGATCGCCTTGAACAGCCGATCGTCAAAATATTGGATCCGCTTCGCGCGGACCGGCATCTGGGCATCGATCACCATGACGATCTCGTCGAGCGGCAGGCGGCGCGCCTCATCCTCGGGCAGGAGAGAGCTTTCTTCGGTCCGGGTGGACTGGCTGCGTCCTTCAAAGGGGTTCTTGCCGATGGACTGGGAGCGCGTGATGACGGTCTTCGTGGTCTTGCCAACCGCCTTGCTCAGCTCTTCGACGGTCTTCTCATCAGAAGGCGTCAGGTAGAGCTTCACGCCCGCGTTGCCCTGCAGGGCGCGGCGGGTGTTCTCGCCGTAGATTTCATCGAGGGCGGGGATGGTTTGCGTGACCACAGCCAAATGCCCGCGATAGGTGCGCAGGGTCTCGATGCTCTCGACCACGATGGGCATCTTGCCCAAGCGATTGAACTCGTCGAGCATGATCATCACTGGCCACTGCTCATCCGGCCCGGGGTCCTTTTCCTGCATCGCCGAGAGGAGATCGGAGAAGAAGAGCCGGATCAGCGGCGCGAGGGGTTTCACCATCAGCGGCTGGACCACGAGATAGACCGAAAAAGGCTTCTTGCGGATCGTGCGGAAATCAAAGTCCGAGACTGCCGTCGCCTCATCGATGGCCGGGTTCTGCCATTGATCGAGCCCCGAGGTCATCAGGAGCGAGACGTAAGAGGTCAGCGTGTCATTATTGGTCGAGGCCAGCCGGGTGAAGATCAGCTTGGCGGCCCTGTTGTCGACCTCGTGGCCGCGCGCGAAGTATTCCTTCTGCTTGTTCCCGCCCGAGGCGGCGATCCGATAGATTTCGCCCAAGGTGGGGCGCTTGCGCTGGAAGGCCAAGAGCCCTGCCGCCACGAAGAGATCGATCCCGCCCTTGAGGAGGCCCTGCACCCGGTCATTGTCGCTCTGCAGGAACAGCGTCGCCAGGAGCTGCAGTTCCATCTGCTGGCGCGCGGGATCTTTCAGTTGATGGATGCGCAGGAGCGGGTTGTAGCGATGGGTGCGCTTGCCCTCCCAATCGGTGGGGGCAAAGCGATAGACCTTGTCGCCTTGGCCTGCGCGGTGCCGGGCCGTTGCCTCGAAACACTCGCCCTTCACATCGAGCGTCACGGCGGAGCCTTGCCAGGTCAGCAGGTTCGGAATGACGAAGCCCGTAGTCTTGCCGCGACCGGTGGGGGCCACGATCAGCGCATGCGGGAAAACCTTCGAGCAGATGTAATTGGCGCGGGAGCCCGGCGGCCCCAGCTTGCCGAGGATGAACCCGGTGCCGGGCGCCCCGAAGAACCCATTGGCCTTCATCTCGCGCGCGGTCTGCCAATGGGTCTGGCCAAAGCGTGTCAGGGCGGACCCCGAGAGGGCGAGGCTCAGCATCAGGCCGGCGGCAGCGAAGCTGCCGATGATCAGGTGAATAAGTTGCGCATCCTCCGGGCGGCGGTCCAGGATCGCCAGATAGTTCTGCGCGATATATGCAAAGTCGATCTCGGCCCCGAAGCCGAGATCCTGGTAGGTCAGCACCGCCGAGGCGATGGTATAGCCCATGGCCCCGGTCACCAGCGTCACCAGCAGGACGCCTGTGGCGATCCGCGCTTTTCCCATGGAGGCGCTCAATGGACTTGGCCCCGCTCGGTCTCGCCATCCACGTCTGTCGGGCGGTGCTTTTCATATTCGGTGTCGGCAAGATCATCGACCACCTGGCGCAAGGCCTCCGTGTTGGCCGTCGCTGCATCCGATTGCAGGTAGACCTTGGCGACATAGAGCCGGTCGAGACGGTCCTCGAGAACCTTTTCCAGCGCATCGGCATCGCCAGATGTGAGCCGCTCAAGTTGACGGTTATCAAGCACCCGCGCGATCTCGTCGCGGAAGGCGTCCCGCTCCGCCTCGCTCTCGAAGGGCGCGGACAACTCCCCCGCCCGCTCATGGTCCAGAACACGCGCAATCTCGTCTGCGAGGCGGTCGGCATTGTCAGACCGCGGCGCAGTTTCATCGCGGGTTGCGAGGATGTCGTCGCGCGTGCCAGACCCGAGCCTGTCGCGCAACTCGTTTTCGCGGCGGACCTGATTGATGACCTCCGTGTCCCGGCTCTCGACGACGGCCGCATAGGTCGCGCCAAGCCCGCGGGCGAGGTGGGACGGCATGTCCGGATAGCGCGCGCGCAAGTCATCCGTGACAGCATCTGCAACCGGCACGCGGAGGTCGCGTCCCTCCATGATGCGGTCGACCTCGCGGGTGATCTCGCTGGCGCGGGCCGCATCGGTGATGGTCTCCCTGTAAGGCTCAGACCGGTCGATCACATCGCCGGGACGTGCGAGCAAGTCCGGGTGTGCCTCGAGATACGCGCGCTGCTCCGTCTCGATCCGACGCTCCGCCCGCGAGACCACTTCCCAGTCCCGGTCCTCCACCTGCTGCGCTGTCAGGCCCTCTGCGCGCATCTCCTGACGGATTGTCCCTTCCATCGCCCGGACCGCGTCCCGGTGATAATGGAACCGCTCGCTGATCGGTTCCGCTTCCATGACACCATCCCGGCGCAGCACCTTCTCCTGTTCCAGCATCGTGCCAAGTTCGACGTGCACATCGTTGAGAATGTCGCGGGCCTGTTCCAGATCGGCGCGGCGTTCGAGGTTCAGATCGCGCGCCTCGGCCACCTTGGAGAGATCATTGGCGATCCATTGATGCTCAAGCGCTGCATTTGAGGCGCCCGTCTCGATCCGGGCCACCACTTCCGATGTGCTGATCCCCGTGCCCCGTAGTGCTACGTCAATGCGCGATCTCAAGTCGGGCTCGGCCAGTCGCTCGCGCTGGCTGGCGTCGATATTGGCTTCAGAATAGATCCCCCCCTCCGAGGGGGCCTCTGATAGCGAGCCCGAGCGCAGCCCCAAGGGCTGCATGTGCTGGACCTGCGCCTGGATCTCGATGAGGCGTTTTTCCAGCACGGGACGTTCCGCGTCAGACTTCTCGGCGATCATGCCCTGCACCCGCGCGAGCTTTTCCGCATAGAGGCTTCTGAGATCCTCGAAGCTTTGATCCTCGGCCATATACACATCTCCTGTTCGGTCCACCTGCCCGCCATGGGCCAACACCTCGCCCGCGCGGAAGAGCGCCGCGGCGATGTCTTCGCGGGCCGCCCGGGAGGCCTCTGTGGCCAGCGAATGGTAGACGGTTCTGGTGTTGGCGATCTCCGCCAGCGTCCGGGTCAGGTCTGTCCCCACACGCTCGCGCTCGCGGGGCGCGCGACCCTCTTCTTTCGCCGCATAAACCTCGCTGGTCCGGGCTGGGTAATGCACAACCCCGCGATCCACCCGCCGCGTGGCTTCCAGCCGCACACCGTACTTCTCGGCCTCCTCGACCATGGCGAGGCGGAAGTCGTCATAGTTGAAGCGATGGTTGCGCCCCAGAAAGAAGAACTCACCTTCCTGCGAGCGGCGGTTCAGCACCAGATGCGCATGGGGGTGATCTCGGTCCTCATGCACCGCGATGATGTAATCGAAATGCCCCGCGTCGGTCTGGAAGAACCGCTCGGCCACATCGGTCGCGATGTCGCGCACATCCTCTCCACGCGTGCCGATCGGGAAGGACATGAGCATATGTGTTGTCTGCCCGAGCTTCGGCTTGAAGCCCGCATCCCACCGCTTGGCAAAGCGCTCTGTGAGGTCCTTGATGTCACCCGCCTCGAGCTTCGCCTTGCCATCCAGAAACCCGCTACTGTCGACGATATGGGTGGACTTGGTGGTGAGGTAATCGAGCTGGTTTGCGAGCTGCGATTTGGTATGCGTGCCCCCGCCCCGGATCGCCTTGAAGACCGCCGGCCGGTGCCCTGCTGCCGCGCGCACAAGCTGGGTCTGCTTGGCGACATGCAGCCCCTGCATCGAGCCCCGGATCCGGCTCCAGCCGTCTCGGAAGACCTCGCCCGTGACGGCGTCGACAGCATCATTCAGCCGCATGGGCAAACTCCCTCAGCGCGGCCGTGGCCTGCAGCTGCATCGCGTCTCGACGGCGGCGCAGAAGCAGATCGATCTCGTCCGCGGAATCCAGAATGAACCGCGCCAGCCCGCGCATCTGCGCGAGGCGCAATTCGGTGAACTCGGCACTCGTGCCCCCCACGGCCCCCTGCCCCCGCCGGTTGGCCTGCGTCATCTGCTTGGCAATCTGCGCGACCCCATTGCCGACCTCGTGCAGTGAAGCGCGGTAACGCGCCATCTCGGCTGCCATCTGCGCGTCCGGAACGAACACCCCGCCTGCCGCCTGAATGAGCCGCCGCAGCCCTTCGGCCCGGCTTTCGATTCCGGCCTCGGCCAGCACCTCGTCGAGCGCCGCAAGCTCCGCAGCCGTGACCTTCACACTGACCGCTGAGACCGGAATTGCGGCATCCGTCTGGCGCTCGGCATCGGCTTTGAGCGTGTACTGGATCGCCCGCACCGACACGCCAAACCGTTCTGCCAGCACTGAAGTGGAAACGCCTTCCGCAGCTTCGCGAACGATCTCCATGCGGTCCGCATCTGTGAGACGTTTTGAGCGCGACATGCGAAGAAAGACCCCCTATTTCCTGCCACCTTCCACCAAGGCTGCCCCTACCTTACGATAATATACCAAGCTGTCAATTATATACTTACGTCGCATTCAGGCTCAGGCAGCCTTGGTGTCCGCTTCACGCCGCGGCCCGCAGGGACGCGGCTCTGCCGCCCTCACCACCGGGCGACCCACCTGTCCTAGGGGTCCCGTCCGCCAGCCCCGCCCGAGGGTCTGGCCGAACGCCAAGTGTTCGGACGGAACCGCGGGCGGGCGCAAACCCCACCGACAGGGCGGACAGGCAGGGTCAAGGAGGGCCAGATTTGGCTTGCCAAATCTCTGCCGCAAAAACCGGGAGGCCCTGGCCGATAGGTTTTTGCGGATGGCCCCCTTGAGGCTGACTGGCCGGTCTGTCGCGGCCTGATCATTCCGGGGGGAGTGCGTCCGTTGAACGCGCAGGGACCGGCACCAAGGCGAGGTCGCTGCCGGCGATCACCCGCGCCGGAACCGGCATCCCTGGAACAGGGATCGGGCCGCCCCAAGATCGTCCTGGGGCGGCCCATCCTCGTCAGAGGATTCAGTCCTGGGGATCTTTCGCGCTCGGCGGGAACATCACCAGCTCCGAGACCGCGACCGGGAAGTCGAGCTTGAGGCTGAAGAACTCCGAGCCGTCCCCGTTGCGGGTGTTGCGGAACATAGCGCCCACGCGCTGAAAGCGGGTGCGCTCCTGGCCATCGGTATCGGTGAACTTGACGGGGACGGTTGCGACGTAGTGGTTGGTCATTTGGGTTACTCCTTGTTGCGATGGGGATCACCCGGCACGGGGGCAAGAGGCTCGGTCGCAAGCGCAAATGCGGAGGGTCCGCGGCTTTGCCGTGGAAGCCGTATTTGTGCTTGCCGAAGCGTGAGCTGAGGGCACGGACGGGCCGACCCCGTGCGATCCACATCGATGAGCAAAAAGGAGTGATCCGGATGACCCCTTACATCACGCCGACGCCGTCATCTGCGTCCTCGTCCCGCCGCTCCTGGCCGGGGTGCTCACGGAGCCCGCCCGCGTGGGTTCGATGTTCCGAAACACGCCCCGAGGGACGTGCAGGGCTTCAGCCTAAAGTGCGACGGCTCGACCCCTTGCGTCTTGTGCTGCGAACGATGTGCGTGAGGTGCGCACCATCCCCAGCCCGTACCGATGCGGATGGGCCGCACTCTGACGGACCGGGTAGAGGGATAACGGTACTGGACGCCACGAGCTGCCGATCACGCGTGACCGACCGCACGCACCATGAGACATGACGAAAGGGCCGCGCCAAGCGCGACCCCCTCTCTTCAATTCTGCGACGCCTTCTTCGCCGGGTCCGCAACCCGCATGACCGTCAGACCTTTCGCTTCCGCCTTCTGCCCGAGGTTCAGCGCGACTCCGTTGCCGCCGAAGAGTACAACCCCCGTCGCCGCGAACTTGTCGTCCAGCATTTCGTCGTTGCACTTGAACGGTGCCGCCCGCCCATGCGCGGACCAGCGCGGATCGAAGCGCGCCTGTGCTATCCCGCGTGCTCGGGCCCACCGGGCCGCAATCATCTCTGCCCCGTGCTTGCCGCCCTTGTGGCAGAGGAAGATCTCCTGGTTGCGGTTCTGCTTGATCCGTTCGCGAACCTTGTCGAGCGTGTTGAAGATCACATCGACATCGGTCCAGTCGGTGGCGCCTGAGACGATCAGGGGCACCCCCGCGACTTTCGACTTCTCGGCGGTTTCACGGTCGTGCTGCTCCAGGAGCTGCCGTGCCTCGAAGACCGCCCCGGTCTCCTGCGCCCGGACGCTTGCGCGCGACCCGGCTGCCGGGATGAAGGCGTGGCCCGTCTCGATCTCGTAGCATTCCGCCGCCGCCTCGCTCATCACCTCGATAGCGCTGACAATCTCGCGCAGCTGCAGAAAGCGCGCCTGCGCCTCGTCGAGCGCGGTCTCGGCGATCTCCGATCCGTCGTGGGATTTTGCCAGCGCGCCGATCTTGTCGGCGGTGCGGTCGACCTCCTTGCCAAGCGCCACCTTGCGGCGCTGCAGGATCGTGGCGAGCCCATGGGCCAGCGGTTCGATCTCTGCTTCAAGCCCGGTCCCGCGCAGCTGACCGAGCAAAGCCTCGAAGCTCTCGCGGATGATGTGGTCGCTCAGGATGTGATCTTCCGGGATCGGCAGGTGGGCGTCCTTCTCGGTCAGTCCGAAAAGCTCGATGGTCTCGTAGGTGTTCGCAGTGTCGTAAGCCATGTCTGGTCTCCAGTGTTCGGTTGCAAGGCCACCACGTGAGTGTGGGGGCATGGCCGAATGTCTGGTTTCCGAATCTGCCCGGGTCAGGGACGGCGCAGCCGCCGGCTTGCCGGGCGCAAAAGTTTTCCGCGTGCAGCAACTGACACATGCGCGCCCTCACGCACGGGACCGCCCCAAGCCACAGGCCCCGTCCTCGCCGAAAAGTTTTGCGATCCTTGACGCGGGCTGATTTGGGGGCCATCCGGAGGATATGCTTCCACGCTCATGTGTGTGTGTTTTGACGGTAGGTTTGCCCGACACGAGCAGGCAAACGGCCCGACCGGACGCGGGAGACGGATGCAGCGGCGGGATCGTTTTGCCCCGCAAAACAGACCAGAGCGCAATCCGGCGGAGCGGCCAGGGAGAGACGTGCTCGCGAGGCGGGCAAACCGGGACGCCGGGTGCGACGCCGCGGTGAGGCCGCATGGCCGAATGCGCGACGGACCGAAGGGCCGTTCTCCCCTGCGACACGCGAAGCCGAGCTGGGGAGGCCGCAAGGCATAAGCCAAGGTTGATGTGCAGGCGACTACGCTGCAGAATACACGGATTACTTTTCGAAGCACTCCACGTGATGGGCCGGGAACGGACTGGCGGCTTCATGGCAATGAATGCAAATAAGGGGACATCCCTCGTTGCCATGGTTCGGTCCTCCCGAAATTCTACACCTAGGGAGCGACGCATTGGACTGCCCCTTTCACGGTAGACAAGCCCTGCCTCATAAGGTGGGTTTGGATGGGTGACGCAGTTGTCTTGCTTTTGTCAGCTTGGTGACATTCGCGCCGTTGCGAGCATCAGTTTTGTGTCAACCGGCGACGAATTTACCTTCCCGAACACAACCAATGATTGCTATCATCTTCGCAGCTTACAGGGGGACTGGATGCGTCTAGGTAGTATATCCATTCGAAATTTTCGGCGCCTGAATGATGTGTCCGTTGATTTCGAAAGCAAGGAAACTGTTTTTGTTGGCCCGAACAACAGCGGCAAGACTTCTGCGACGGCTGCCATTCGAAGCTTTCTCGGGAACCGGGAATTCAAGATTCATGACTTCTCCATTCTCGCAATTGCCTCTATCGACGCATACGCTCCAAGGAACGAATCCAGCCTACCTCAAATAGAACTTGATCTCTGGTTTCACATCGATCCGGACTCAATTGCGTTCGGTCGGGTCTTTGCCCTGGCAACGAGCCTTTCCGCTGATTTCTCGGAAATCGGGATGCGCTGCTCGTTCGCTGCGGATGACGCAGCAGAACTCTGGAAGCATTACGATGCAGCTTTCCCGACAAAGGAAGACGGTACCCGCAAGCGCCCTTTGAGCTTCTTCCTTGGAATGGAAGGCAACTTGAAAAAGTATTTTGGCATCAAGGTGTCCTCGCTGGAAAAGCTGGAAGAGGAATTCGTGGCAACGGCACTCTCCGCGCAAGAAGGCAAGAAGATTGTCCATTCTCTGCTGCGCGTCGATTTCGTTGATGCCCAGCGAAATATTGACGACGAGAATGCCGCGAGGAGCAACAGACTGTCAGACGCCTTTGCGACGTATTACCGGAGAAACCTGGAGCAGGCGGAACTGGCCGAAGAAGCTGTAGCGATCATTGAACAGAATAATGAAAATCTGACTAGGCACTACGACGAACGCTTCAGACCCCTGATGACAATGATCGGAGGTCTTGGCCTTCCCTCCGACAACGACCGCGCGATGAAGGTCGTTTCGACACTCAGTTCGGAGGTTGCGTTACGCGGTAACACCGAACTCTTCTACGTCGATGCCAGCACCAGCCATGAGCTACCCGAGGCCTATAACGGACTGGGTTTCAAGAACCTGGTGTTCATGGCCATTCAGGTCGATCATTTTTATCGGCAATGGCTCGCGACCGAAGACAACCGTCCGCTGTGCCAGATGATCTTTATCGAAGAACCGGAAGTGCATTTGCACGCTCAGGTCCAACAAACATTCATTCGCCAGATGTGGGACGTGCTCACCGCTGACGCACCAGAAGGCGAAAGCAAGCCCCAGCTCACAATCACGACCCACTCGTCGCACATCCTGGATACCGTGGATTTCTCAAAAATCCGCTACTTCCGTCGGTGCCATATCAACGGTGAACAGGATGGAGTGACCTATCAGGGAACGACCGTGCACAGCCTTCGCCAATTTCAACCTGAGCCACTTGAATTGGGCGGCGATATGATTGAACCAGAGGAATCACTTTCCTTTCTCAAAAAATATCTGAGACTTACGCATTGCGACTTGTTCTTCTCCGATGCTGCCATACTCGTTGAGGGGTCTGCGGAAAAACTGCTTTTGCCGCGCATGATTGACATATCGGCGCAGAATCTGAACAAAAAGTATCTGACCATTCTGGAGGTAGGTGGCGCTTATGGGATGCGCTTCGCCGGATTGTTGGAATTCCTCGAAATTCCCTATTTGGTCATCACCGATATCGACTCCGTTGATCCCGCGAGAAACCGGGCGAGTTGCGTCGCTACCCATCCGGGAGCCGTTTCGTCGAATGCGACTCTGGGGTATTTCTTTGGAGAGACGAGAGTCGCCGAACTCTCCGGCAACACCTTTGACGATTGTCTGCAAGCTGAAGGGATGCGTTTTGTCGCCTATCAAAAGCCAGTAGAAGTTAACCGTCAGGACAATGCTCAAACCTTCCACGGGCGAACCCTTGAAGAAGCCTTTGTCTTCGAAAACCTCGACCACTTCCATGCCGATGGACTCAGTATCGGCATTGACTTGCCGGATGGTCGAGCCGAATTGCAAGAGGCCGTCTGGCGACGCATTAAAAGCGATACTTTCAAAAAAACAGAATTTGCTATGGATGTCCTTGCCTTCGAAATACCGGCAGGCGGGGACGAAGAAGCGAATGCGGGAGAGAACCGGGACTGGAATGTTCCCCACTACATCGACGAAGGCCTAAAATGGCTGGAGACACGTCTCTCCCAAAACCTGGGAGCCGGCGAATGACGGCAGAACTCAAGCCAACTGAGGCCGATAAGAAAATTGCTGAGTGCATCGCCAAGGACGTTTCATTTTCGGTTATCGCAGGCGCTGGTTCAGGCAAAACCACATCGCTCGTTGAAGCTCTGAAAGGAATCCAGAGGTCCCGTGGAAACGAGCTTCGGAAAAACGGTCAGCGCGTGGTGTGTATCACATACACAAACCGTGCCGTTGGAGTGATTTCGTCGCGTCTAGGTTTCGATGACCTCTTTTACGTTTCCACTCTGCACGGGTTCCTTTGGGCGGAAATCGCGCGCTTCCAGGATGCTATTCGGGAGACCCTTCGTGATGCGATCGTCCCGCAACATATGGAAAAGGCCCGCGAGAAAGACAACGGGGGGACGTCTCAGGCCGCTCAAAAAGCGAGGAAAGACCTTGAGCGCCTGACTGCCCAACTTGCTGCGCTAAACGCGCATAAACCGCCGATATGCTACGAAGAAACCGTTATCAGCGACTATTCCAAATGTGTCCTGAACCATGATGATGTTATTGACGTCGCGGCCTATCTAATCACGAACAAACCACTCTTGCGCAAAGGCCTCGGGTTCAAATACCCCTACATCTTTGTCGATGAAGCTCAAGACACCTTCCCGCAGGTCGTCGAGGCGCTCAATGCTGTGTGCGCGGACGAAGGTTTACCAATCGTCGGATATTTCGGCGATCCGATGCAGCAGATTTACGATAAGCGTGCCGGAGGTTTTGCCGGTCCAAAAGGCTCCGAAAAGATTCCGAAGGAAGAGAATTTTCGAAGCTCAACCTCGGTGATCGACCTTCTCAACAACTTCAGAACCGATCTGAAGCAGGTTCCGGGTGGGAAGAACTCCGACGTTAAGGGCAGCGTCTTGATTACGATCGCGCAGGCTCCCGACCCTGCCGGTCCACGGAAAACCTATACCTCTGAACAACTCGATGAGGTAACGGCGAAGTTCGAGGAAGCCGTTGAACAATGGGGATGGACCGATATTACTCCTGTAAAGAACCTTTTTCTGGCACGCCAGATGATCGCCCGGAGGCTCGGATTCGTTACACTGCACAAGCTCTTTACAGGTGACTATTCGTCGTCCAGATCCCAATCCGACTATGAAGACGGCACGCACTATCTTCTCAAGCCCTTTGTGGACGGCATTTTTTCTTTGGTCGATGCATCCCGCAACAACTATCCTAAGAAGCTGATTGAAACACTCCGAAGAATAAGCCCTGCTTTTGACGACACTGGAGCGAACAAGAGCAAAACCCTCAAACAGATGCTCGAGGAAGCCTCAAAACACGCCGCTGCTTTGGCAGAAAAATGGGAAGGCAATACGGTCAAAGAAATTCTGGAATACTGTAGCGCGAACGCGCTTTATCCAATTTCGGACCGCCTTGCAGGTCAGTTGGCTCGCGCTCCCCGCCAAGCTTATGACTCCGGCAATGAGGATCACCAAAGGGAAAAAGGAGATTGGCTGGCTGATGAATTCTTCAAGCTGAAGGCTGACGAACTCGAAAAGTACATCGAATTTCTGGATGAGAATTCTCCTTTCAGTACGCAGCACGGCTCGAAAGGCGAAGAGTATGAAAACGTGCTGGTCATGATCGACGATATCGAGGCAGCCTGGAATACCTACAGCTTTTCGAAAGTTCTGACCCCTGGTGTCGCGGGCAATCCGACCGACCGGCAGCAAGAACTTACTCAAAAGCTGGCTTATGTCTGTTTTTCACGGGCGGAAGTGAACCTTAGGATTTTGATGTTTTCGAAAGCCGCGGAAGCGGCCAAAAAAGAACTGGTTGAGCGCGGTTTGTTCCAGGACAGCCAGGTTTCAATTTTATAGGTACCGGACAGATCCTTATGCAGATTCATTTTTTCACATCGATCGTTTTCAGGAAGATTTAAAATCTATGCGTGTCCTCGTTTCAGCCGACATTCATCTCGGGTCGCCGATTCGCTCGACCGCGATGCGCAATCCGGATCTGGGTGACCATCTGAAACAGGCAAGTCGGGACACGTTCATTCGCATTGTTGATCTGGCAATCTCGGAAAGTGTCGATGCACTGGTTCTCGCTGGCGACATCTTTGATAATGACCAACCAGACCTGAAGTCCCGGGCATTTCTGATCTCGCAATTGGCACGCGCCGCTGACGCGGGTGTTCCCACAGTACTGATCCGTGGCAACCACGATGCCCTTCTCGATCACCGAGCCCACGGTAACCTGGGTCCGAATATTCATTTGCTGCACAAGAACGAGCCCAGCGTGGAAATCGGTGGCGTGTGGTTCCACGGACTGTCTTTCGACACGGCGCATGTCTCAAAAAGCTTCCTGCCCGACTACCCGGCGCCGGTGGCTGGCCGGAAAAACGTCGGACTGATGCATACGTCGCTGGATGGCTCGCCAGGTCACGATCCCTATGCTCCCTGCTCCGAGCAGGATCTGCTGGCACATGGCTATGACCTTTGGTGCCTCGGCCACATCCATGCCCCCTTTGAGCGCACATCAGGCCCAGTTCTCGCTGTCATGCCGGGCATTCCGCAACCACGCCACTTCGGAGAACTTACCGGCGGTACGGTCGCGATTGTCGAGCTTGATGATGACACTCCGAATATCGAACGGCATCGGGTTGGACATCTGAGATTCACCGAATGCGCTTTGGATCTCAGTAAATCTTCAGATGTTCAGGAAGTTTTGAGCGCGCTTCGGTGTGCACTCCAAGGGGTGCAGCATCCAGAACACCGCATAGCGGTGCGTCTGCAGGTGGCCACAGGCCACCATACTGCTGAGACACTGACGGCCCTTGCGAACGAATTGTTCGATGACATCGAGCGCGTGTTTATCGACAAAATCAAAGTGGTTGCCCCCAAACAACTGATCGACGCAAAGGCGGATGACCTAGTGCGCCTGATGCGGGCCGAGCTCACCGAACCGGGCTTCCAGCTGGCCACCAAAGAGATCCTCGAAGAACTCAGAAACGCAATGCCCCGTGAAATTGCCGACGAATTATCTGAAGACGCCTTGGATGACCTTTTGGAGGAGGCCGTTACTGAAGTTACGCTGTCTCTGCACTCAGGAGCCGCGGAATGAGACTGAACCGGCTTGATCTCATTCGCTATGGCCGTTTTGACGGCGCCGAGATCGTGCTCCCGGCACCAGCCGAGGGCAAACCTGATGTCACCGTAATCTATGGACCGAATGAATCGGGAAAATCCACGGCCTTTAACGGGTTTCTGGAACTTCTCTTTGGTATGAAAGCAGGAACCCACCCGTACGCTTTCAGGTTTGAACGCAATGACCTTTTGGTCGGAGCGGAGCTGGGTATCCCCGGACGCGGGGTGACAGTTTTGCGCCGAAATGGCAAACGCACCCAGTCCCTGCTTGATCATCAGGACCGCCCGGTCGACGAAGCCATTCTTTCAAGTGCGCTCCATGGCCTTTCCATGGAGGGTTATGTCGAAAGGTTCTCACTCAACGACGAAGGACTCCGCAAAGGCGGTGAACGGATTGCCGAGGCAAAAGGCGACCTGGGCCAGCTTCTGCATGCGGGTGTATCAGGCCTGACCAGTATGGCGACGACACTGGAAGACATGACAGCCCGCGCCGAAAAGTTTCACAAGAAGAGCGGCCGAGGTACGGCGCTCAAAACCGGCAAAGACCACTTGAAAGAGATCCATCAGGCACTTCGAACGGAACGTCTCACGCCGGATCGGGAACGCACTCTTCGGAAAGACAGAGAGACCGCGCAAAAGGCTTTCGAACAGGCGGACACCGACCTCACGCGTGCCCGAAAACGGCAGGCAGCAGGAGCGGCGGCGCAGACCTGGTATGACAAATCGGAGGAAATTCGGAAAATCGACGAATTTTCTGCCGATTTTCCGGAAGGTCCGAATTTGAAGAAGGGCACGGATGGGCAAGTCGCCACACTCGTGACAACCCTATCGGAGAAAGCAGAAAGTATCGCAGGCGCCGATGACAGAATTGCGCGCCATGAAGCGGTCATTTCAGAAAATGAGGCTGACCCGGCTGCCGGACATCTCGAAGCGGAACTCACAGAGCTGGATCAAATCAGAATCGATGGGGCGTCCCTCACCTCCCGAGCGGACACGGCCAGATCGGATCTGGAAAAGCGCG
This sequence comes from Phaeobacter sp. JH20_29, assembly GCF_048056175.1. Lineage (NCBI taxonomy): Bacteria > Pseudomonadati > Pseudomonadota > Alphaproteobacteria > Rhodobacterales > Roseobacteraceae > Phaeobacter > Phaeobacter sp. JH20_29. The sequence goes on along the minus strand of NZ_JAYMWO010000021.1, from coordinate 28,402 downwards.
CAGGTGAGCGCGATGACGCGGGCCGCCAGATAAAACAGATTCTGACAGCGTTGGCGGTAAGTGACGAGCCTGTAGAGGCCTTGGTCCTGACGACCGAAGAACTGGAGACACTCGCGGATGCGGTACAGGCCTGTCAAACCAGCGAGGGCGAGCTGCGAGCGGCTTCAAACGTGTTGAAGACCGCACGCGATCAGCTGGGGGATACTCCAACCGAACCAAAGGACTTGTCTCACCTGCAGATCGCGTTTGACGCATGGCAGAAAGTTTCGGACGTGTCAGGTCTTGAACATAACCTCGCATCGGAACTCGCCCGGCTAGCCAAAGCAGTTTCGGGTCTACCTGCTTCTTGGCAGACACTTATCGAGAACGGCCTGCCTGCACGTGAAAGTCTCGATGAAATCCTCAGGGAATGGAACACCCTGAATGCCAACATCGTTTCCGCCACAGAAGATTTGGAAGGTCGCGAAGCGGACTACAAGGCCGCGCGCGCAAAACGCGAAGCCGACGAAAGCGCGCCGGATTCGATTGACGCTGCAGCGACGGAAGAAACCCGTCGTCAGCGTGACACAGCCTGGCAATCCCATCGTGGCAGTCTCTCCGACAAAACCGCGGAGCGTTTTGAGGAGGCCATGCATGCAGATGATGGCGCCCGAACGAGCTATCTGATGGGCACGGAGGCGCGCAAACAGCTTGCAAACTCGCGCGCACAGGAAAGCACCGCAAAAGCCGCACGTGACACGGCAAAAGACAAACTCGAAGCACTCACCGGAAAACACGAAGCTTTGACCAAGCGGGGCGGCTCACTCGCGACTGCCCTGGGCTTTCCCGTCGATACGGGGCCGGCTGCGTTTGCTGCTAGACTTACCAGCCTGACGGCGGCGGCTGAGATCGCAACTGAGGTCACTATTGCGGAGAATGCCTTTGAGGACCGCGCCAAGCGCCGCAAGGCAGCCTTTGACGAACTGCTGGCAGCAGCCCGCCTAGTCGCCCTTGAAGGTGAAGATAGTGACCTCCCTGAGCGGGTTGGCAAGGCTCTCACACTTCAGGAAAGTGTCCGTAAGACATGGGAGAACTGGCGTCGCGGGGAACGTAGCATTGCCGACTACCAGAAAGCTGTATCCCAAGCCGAGACAGATCATAAGGCAGCCTTGAACCGACTGGAAACGCTGACCTCGGCGCGACCTCTTCCTGATCGCTCGGCCACGGGCGTGAAAGCAGCGCTGCCGCACCTGCGCACGCTGCAACAGGTTCACAGTAATCACAGAAGCCTGGCGGGACGTGTTGAAGCCCTGGAACGCGCCGTTGCCACCCTGGCAAGGAGTGCCGCACGATTGGCGGAGATCCTGGAGGAGCCTTACAATCCGAAAGACGATCCACTTCCCATCATCAACCGCGCTCGTGCGCGTGTAACCAAAACCGCTGAGGCGGATCGTGTGAGAAAACGAGAAGAAGACCTTCTCGACAAGGAGGTCAAAGGCCGAAAGCGTGCGATAGTTGCCCGGGACGAAGCGCAAACCCAGCTGGAAAACTTGTTTGAAGGACAAGGTGGTGAGGATCTTTCGCCGACGGAGCGCGTGGGGATTCTAGCTGAACGCGACGAGTTGCGCGAAGACCGGGCCAATGCGGACACGAGCCGCAATAAGGCGCGCGACGGCGTGGATCGTACGCTCTTTGACGAAGAGCTGACGCGATTGCCCGATGTAACGCGAGAAGCGGAACTGCAGCAAAAACTTGACGATGCGCAAACGGCACGGGATGCCGCTTTGAAGGAAATGAATGAAAAAGAACGCCTTTACGAGGAAGCTTTTCATGCCGCTGACAACAGCGATCTGATCACCGAACAGGCCACGATCCTCGAAGAGTTACGAAACGGTGCAAGGCATGCGGCTGTCGCAAGGCTCGGGATATTGGCTGCGCGGGGTGCCTTAAAGCGCCTGGCTGCCGAACGAAGCAGCGCAATGCTGAAAGACGTGGAAGAAGCTTTTGTCACCATGACATCTAAGGAATGGGAAAAAGTCGTTGTCTGGAGTGAATCCGAGGGCGAAAAGCTGGTCGGCATCAAACCCGGCGGCGGCCCCGTGAAGGTCGAAAACATGTCCACTGGAACCATGGGCCAATTATATTTTGCCCTGCGCCTGGCCGGTTACCGCAGCTTCGCGCGTGATCCGGGCCCCCTGCCCATGGTTCTCGACGATATTATGGAAACCTTCGACGATACCCGTGCATCTGCCGCATTGAATCTCTGTGCCGAGATCGGACGGAGCGGTCAGGCAATCATTTTCACGCACCATGCGCACCTGTTGGAGCTTGCACGCAAGAACATTCCAGGAGTTTCCGTCGTGGAGATGCCGCATTAGCATCCCGCTGTTCACTCTTTCACCTGAAGTTTGATGACTATGGAACAGCTCTTCAAAAAATATGGACCGCTTTCGCGCGCTACCGGCGATACGCCTAAGGGACCGGTGGCCAAGGCGGCAAATCCGATCACAGCCTGAGCCAGGGGAGCGGCCTCGATTTTACAGGGTGTTCCCAGGCCGCAGCGGCATGATTTCACGCTCGGGGCGCTTCAGGGCTTCGGCGTATTTGCGGGCGTTGTCGTCAATCGTGCCGTGCCAAAGCTTCGAGACGAACGCGCGGGCGTCTTGGACTTTCATGTCTTTCAGCGAAGAGGACAGCGCCATGAAAAGCTCATCCTCGCTGATCGCAGCGGCGCTGTGCATGGCGCCAGCGTAAAATGACGGGTCGTTGAGAACCTGCTCGCTCAGCGGCATCCGCGCGAGGTTCTCTTCCGGGATCGCCATGAAAATCGTGTCCTGCAGGTCGGTCAGATACGCACGCCGCGATGTGGACACCGGCTTTCTCGCCGCCTTGTCCTCCAGATGTGCCTGCCTTGTCCTGTCGAGATTTGCCCTTGCATGGGTCATGATGACTTCACGCTTTCGGGCGGGTAGCGCGAATCCGGTGCAGCGCTCGATATGGGCGAGGAGATCTGCAACCTCTGCCTCAACATCAAAGTTGTCAAACCATGGAACCGTCCCTGATCTAGCCGCCACGTGCCCGCCCTCGATGTATCGATAATATATTATTGTATCACATTTGCACCTGATCGCAAGCGGGGGACGTCCTTCACGCAAACGGACATGGAAAAAGGGGAACCGTGATCCCACGGCTCCCCTTTCGGTTCAGATCGTCTCCCCCCCGCGCGCCGATTAGGCGACCAAGGAGAGCCCCGCGCCCGCGTCCTGCGGCTGCTCACCGCTGTCGATGAACGGGATGATCGAGAAGGTCTTTCCGCCGCGCTGTTCTTCGTTCTGCACGGCGTTGACGCGCAAGTCGCCATCAGGCGTGTTGATCAGCAGCGACAGGTAGTCATTGCCCGTGCGGCTGCTTTTGGCCATCCACGCCGAGCCGACGCGGATCGGTTTACCCCGGGGCGAGCTGACCTCGATGCGGTAATCGGGGTGGGTCTCCTCGGATTTGTAGCTGTTCTCGATCAGCATAAACTCCAGATCGAACATCATGTTGGCGATGTAGCCCGTGAAGGCGTTGTCAGCGTCCATGGCGGTGAGCTCGCCCGAGATCGAGCCGGATTTCATCAGGCCGTTCGAGACCAGCGGGATGATCTCGAATTCGCCGCTCTGGGCCGCGCGCGCCTCTTTCGTCTGCACCGCGTTGACCCGGAACGGGCCGAGGCCGACATCGATCTGCATCGAGATGTAGGGGTTGCCGCTGGTATTGCCGGTCTCGTTCCAGGCCGTGCCGATACGCACCTTGCGGCCTGATTTGTTGACTGCCGTCACGTCGTAATCCGGGCTGCGAGCGGACATCTTGGCCCGTGCCTCGATCTGGATGGCGATGTCAAAGCGCGTCGAATGGATCATGCCGGTGTACTCGGCGGCTGCGGTCTCGACATTGCGGGTGAGGGTTCCTGCGAACATGGGATGGTTCCTTTTGGATTGGCCGGTGCCTGACGTTTTTGCCAACGCAACCGGGATTGCTTTCTCGACCCCTTGAGGGATCACAAACCAGAAAGCTCGCTTTCCTTTCTTCCCAACCTTCAGTTCAGCGCTGACGCCTGAAAGACTGTGCCACCTTCCCGCCGGGTACGACGCCCCTCCCCTGTTCGTCTGGCCTCGGATGGCTGTCCTGGGTATTCTCGTCGACCTCCTCCGATCCCGCGATGAAGAACTCTGCTTCCTCCCCGTTCAACCGCTGCCCGCTCCGGTCGGTCAGCCCGATGGTGCTGCCGTTCGGCTCAAACGTGATCAGGTATTGGCCGAGGCTGTCCTTGTGAACAACGTAGCCGGTATTGGCCCAGTGCACGGTCTGGCCTGCATCGATGGCGGTTTTGATCTCTCCGAGTGTCATGATCTTTCCCCCCATTGCCTATTCTGCTGCCACTGAAGCGGCATCTGGTGCATGCCCCAAGATCCGAGTCAGAATGCGGCCCGTGTCGATCCCGTCCCCATGCGGCAGAAACACCCGCAACTGAAAGGCGATGATCTCCGTGAAGCAGCCGAGCGCCTTGAGGCCTTCGATCATGCCCTTGTCCGCACCGCCCAGCTCAAGGCGCATCTCGCCTGCGACCCGGCGACGGGTCAGGGTGAGACCCCGGCCCAGATCGACAGGCGCGGTGGTGCCGAGGGCGGCGGTCAGCATCTCCTGTGGCGTTTGCGGGTTGGAGACGAGGAAGCTGGCGCGCAGCGCGGCCGCCCCTTCCTCGCTCAGCGTGCGCCCGATCATGGCGGTCGCCCCGTCCGGCGTGACGCGGTAGATGCGTTCATTCGTGGTCGGGATGTCCTTCCAGATCGGCAACAGCAGCCCGGTCAGCAGGTAGAGCTTGGTTGTGGTGGTTTTTGGCAAGGACGCTGCCTCGGCATCCCAAAGCCGTGCAAACTCGGGCCTGTCGATCTCTTCCCAAGCCGAGGACTCGAAGCGCGTCTCTTCGAGGTAGCTGGAGCCATTGGGCCGCACCGCCTTGCGCATGAGCGTGACGATATCCTCGTCATACATCTGCATGGGGCGCGCCGAGATGAGCGCCGCGCGACCGGAGGCGCGATTGACCATCGGTAACTTGTCGGGATTGCGCGACATGGCCTCTTCGGCGTCCAGCACATACACTGGGTCGGTGACCTCCAGCCCGATAATCCGCGTCACGGCGCCGGATTTCGGGCAGGTCCAGAGATCCTCGGTGGAGACCTGTTCTATCTTGTCGCCGCGTAGGGTTTCCACGCCGAGATCGAGCGTGCCCGCCGCGCGCGCCCGTTCCGTCTGATCGGCAATCCGGCGCATGAACTCGGCAAAGAGTGCGTTCTGCATGTGGATGGGAAGGGCAAGCACCCGGTTGAGAAACCGCTGGATCGGGGGAAGCTCCTCAAGGAGCACCCCGTCCTTGTCGATCAGCCGCAGGGCGGTCCAGTCGGTGAAGCTCTCGTAGCTCATCGCCTCGGCCCGCCCGGCGGCAAGATCGGCGAAATACCCACGTAGTGCGGCCCGCGCGATCGGGCTTTCGAGATTGTCCTCCTCCCGGAACATGCCTTGCGAGCCGGTCTCGCGCTGACCCTTCGTCAGGGCCCCCAGCTGGTCGAGGCGTTTGGCTATAGTCGAGGTGAAACGCTTTTCGCCATGCACATCCGAGGTGCAGACCCGGAAGAAGGGCGCGCTGACTTGGGCAGAGCGATGCGTGCGGCCGAGCCCCTGGATGGCCGCATCGGCGCGCCAGCCGGGCTCCAGCAGGTAGTGCCGCCGCCGTTTCTGGTTCTTCGCCGTTTGCGCCGCATGATACGACCGGCCCGTACCGCCCGCATCGGAGAAGATAAGGATATCCTTATCACCGTCCATGAAGGCTTGGGTTTCGGATGAATTGCTGCTGGCGGCGCGCTTTTCGATGAAGAGATGACCATCCTCGGCCTTGAGGGGCCGGATGGACCGCCCCGTGACTTCTGCCACGGCCTCGTCGCCAAAGGCCCAGAGGATCTGATCCAGCGCCGAGGGGATCGGCGCCAGCGTCATCAACTCCATCATGGCCGCGTCACGCAGAGCGAGCGCCTCGCGCGAGACGACCAGCGCGCCAGTTTCATCCCGAAGCGGCTCAGCCACCATGTTGCCGTCGATCTCCACGAGCTTTTGGGCATGGATCGGAAAAGTCTGTTCGAGGTAGGCGAGAACATAGTCGCGTGGCGTCAAGGCACCCTCGACGAGTTCATCCTCCGGGTCCATCGTCTCAAGCCGACGCTTCAACAGGCTCTCACCCGTCGAGACCACCTGGATGACGCAAGCCTTGCCTGCCGCCAGATCGTCCGCGATGGCGTGGATGATGGTCGGGGCCTTCATGCCCATCAGCAGATGATTGAAGAAACGCTGCTTTGTGCTCTCGAAGCGGGACTTGGCCGAGGCGCGTGCTGCCGAGGCATTGGTCTCGCCCGAGGCACCGTTGACGCCAGTCGCGGTCAGCGCGGCCTCGAGATTGTGGTGGATCGTCCGAAAAGAAGCCGCGTATGCGTCGTAGATCTCGATCTGGGCCGAAGTGAGCGCGTGTTCGAGCACGTCATACTCCACGCCGTCGAAGCTGAGGGCACGCGCCGTGTAGAGGCCGAGCGTCTTGAGATCGCGCGCGACCACCTCCATGGCGGCGACACCGCCGGCTTCCATCGCCGAGACGAAACTCTCGCGGCTCGGAAAGGGGTATTCGGGGCCCTGCCCCCAGAGCCCCAGCCGCGCGGCATAGGCCAGGTTGTGCACACTCGTGGCACCCGTGGCCGAGATGTAGAAGACGCGAGCGCGGGGTGCTGCCAGTTGCAGCCGCAGGCCCGCAAGGCCCTGCTGGGAGGGTTTGACCCCCCTGCCCTGCTCAGACCCGGCCGCGTTCTGCATGGCATGGGCCTCATCGAAGGCAAGAACGCCGTCAAAGTCTGCGCCCATCCAGTCGAGGATCTGGCTCAGTCGCGTGGTGCCGCATTTGCCCGCAGACCGCAGCGTGGCGTAGGTGACGAAGAGGATGCCACAGGTCACGGTGATCGGCTGGTCCGGTTTCCATTTGGAGAGCGGCTGGATGTCGGCGGGCGAGCCGCCGAGATCGGTCCAGTCGCGGATCGCGTCCTCGATAAGCGTGGCGGATTTGGAGACCCAGATCGCCTTCCTGCGCCCGGAAAGCCAGTTCAAAAGGATCAGCCCCGCGCATTCGCGTCCCTTACCGCAACCGGTGCCGTCGCCGTCGCCGAGGAAATAGCCGAGGCGATAGGCCCATGCGTCCGGGTCATCATCAGCACGCGTCAGCTTGGTTTGGTCGTCATCGATCATAAACCGCCCCGGCAGATCACGCCCATGGGCATCATGTGCCATGATGATGGTTTCCAGCTGCGCCTCGGAGACGTGACCCTCCTCGATCAGCTTCGCGGGCAGGCGCAATTCCGCACTGGCCGCGCCTGAGGGCACCGGCGGCGCGACAGAGGCCATGGCGATGCTCTCGACGAGCGGCGTGGGATGTTCCTGCGCACCCGCGATCTCGATCCGCTGCGGCCGGTAGCGCGCATAGATGTCAGAGATGGGCGTGTTGTCGCGCGGGGTCTGAAGGCTTGTGAAGCTGAGCGGACGGACGGTATTGGGCCGTGGTTTGGAGGCGGCGACAGGCGAAGCGGCGGTCTTGCGCGGGGCAGATGATCGAACGGTCGGTCGCGCTTGAGGGATCGCTTCAGCCCGCTGGGCGGGGCGCATCTCGATCCGGGTTGCGGCCACGGCATCGACATATGCCAAGGCTTCCTCCAGATCCTGAACCGCGGCGCGGATGAGTTCGCCATCGTCCTGCACCTTGTCGAAGACCATCAGCTGGGTTTCGACAGAGGTGCCGAGCTTGCGGTAGACCTGCCCCGGCATCGTCAGCGCCAAGCGCGGCGTCAGAAGACCGCAGGCCCGCGACCAATGCGCGGCATCGCGTTCGGGCGTGAATCCTGGCGGCATGATCGCCACCAGCCGCCCGCCGGGTGCCAGACGCTTCGCAGACGCGATGAGATGCTTGGCGGCGATGTGTTTGTCCCGGGAACGATCGACCGAGGAGGCGAAGGGCGGGTTCATCACCACGACGTCGGGTAGAACCGGCGTTTGCAGCAGATCATCGATATGCTCGCCGTCATGGCCCGTCACCTCGCCGCCGAAAACCGCGCGCAGGAGGCGCTGGCGAAAGGGGTCGATCTCGTTGAGCAAAAGCGTGGCACCGGCCCGGGCGGCAAAAGCGGCCAGTGCACCGGTGCCCGCCGAGGGCTCCAGAACGGTCTCGCCCTTGCGGATCGCCGCGGCCCGCACCGCCGTGGTCGCGAATGCCAGCGGCGTGGAAAACTGCTGCAGACGGATCTGCTGCTCTGACCGGCGGGTTTCCGTAAGGAGACGTGAGGCGAGGAGTTTTGCGTTGGCGATGTCTGCTGTGGCACCGGCCCCACGCAGAAGCACCTGGATGGCCGCTGCCTGCATCATGTCATAGGCCATGCGCCAGTCCCAGGCGCCACCGGCATCGCTGCCATGAAACGTCTCGCGCATGATACGCGCGAGCGCTGAACTGCGCAGGGGCTGGTCATCGACCTCCGTGCCGATTTGCGCGAGGGCAGAGGCGAGATCGGCTTCGGAGATTGCGAGAGCCGGGTTGGCCGTTCTGGGTTTGGACATGGGGATTTTCCTTTGGATCAGGGTCTGAGTTCCAAAGGACAAAAAGCCCGCTTTCGCTTTTCAGGGTGACGTAGTCAGACCGCGCTGACCTCCAAGGCTTGGTCAGGACTTGGGTTCGACCTGCCGCTTCGCATCAATCAATGCCTGTGCGGCCTGCATCACCTGAACCTGAGATGTTCCCGAGCGTGCATCCTCCAGCGTGGCCTGCACCTGCGCGCAAAACCACGTGTCATAAGAATTCGCTTCAGCGGCCACGGAAATGCTCCTCGAGCCCGATATCCAGCAGCTTGCCGAGGTCATCGGGCATGTCTGCAACGCGCACAGCAATTGGGAAACGGTGCCCCGTCAGGTCAGGCGCGCATTGCTCCTCTAGACCGAGGTGCTGCCTATCCTTTTCCGTCTCATTCATTGTGCTTTCTCCGACCGCATTATCAGCCGATGCTACATCTTCGAGCGTGGCGTCGTAAATGATGTTGCCAAAGGGTCATAGCAAGCTGGCCCACTTACCGATCGGGCACCGCTTCAAGGGATTTCTCGAACCGCTTGCCTGCCGCTGCAGCTTCTTTCAAGAGCGCGTCGAAATTGTCAGGTGGGTTGCCATCTTCCAGCATCCCTTTGAACGTCGCATAGGCATCCGTCTTGCTGCCATAGGCGCGCAGGGTCTTGTCGTCGTTCACCCATGCCACCACGATGACCTTCGCATCGCTGTTGAACCGGTAGAACAACCGATACTGCTGGAAGAATTTCGCCCGGAACCAGTGCTTGCGGTGATCGCCTAGTGTGCCGCCTTGCCGGAAAGCGGCGGCACCCGGATCTGCAGGTATGGCCTCGGTGACCAGCTTGAAGATGGCGGCCAGCCGTTTCGTTGGGTTTTTCTTGTGCCAGGTCTTGGGATCGCGAGCCTTACGCGCCTCTACCTCCTCGACCAGCCCTTCGAGCTGGTCCAGAAAGAGTGGGTGCGCATAAATCGACCATCCATTCACGACAAGGGGCGCTTGGGCGGGCACGCTATCGCCGCTCATTCATCCTCGAGCGATAGCGGCGCATCGAGATCGACATCAACGTCTCCGACCAGTGCTGCAAGACGGTCATGCAAAGCCCCATCGAAAGCCCGAATGCGGTCCGGATGCGCCTTGATATCGGCCTCGACAAAATCGAGAAAGGCTCCGAGCACGGGATCTTCCTCGTCGCTGCGCACGGGCTCGATATAGACCCTGCCACTCGGCTCGGTGCAGTAACGAATCTGGTCGCCCTTGCCCAGCTTGAGCTGTTTGCGCACACCCGCCGGCACGGTCGTCTGATACCGATCCGTGAGTTTCGAGACATCTTGTGCGAGGGCTGTCATGGCAGTCTCCTGAAGAAAAGGGGCTTTGCTGCCCGCGATAGGTAATGCATTTGCATTGCCTTGTCAAGACAAGCCGCAGCATCTGCTGTCGCCGGGCAGGTCGATGAACCGTCCGGCGCAGGACCTAATTTCGCCCCGCCAGGAACTCCGCCAGCACCGGGCTAGCCGCACCTTTCGTGGAGCTGAGCAGCTCCGAGCCCGCAAGCGAGGCCTTCGACAGGCGTACGAGCCCACCAGTTTCCTCGATGCGGTAGCAGCGGCGCTTTTGCCGCCCGCGCCTGTAGTGGGTCGCGGTGACAATCTGGCAGGTACTGCCATCGGTGAGCGTCACAGGGGTGGCGAGCTTGATCTTGTCGCCTTCCTCGTAGTCCGGGATCGCAGCCCAGTCCTGGCAGCGCTGGCGCCAGGCATGAGCATAGCTGTCTGGGTCTTTCAGCTCGGACAGCAGGGCCAATAGGCTCAGTGGCGCGCGGGATTCGACCGGTCCCGCGCTTTCCTCCATGTCCTTGTAGCCCCAGCAGCCGTCATCATATCGGGTAAGGAATACGGCGGCGAAAGTGATGGAGCCATCCGCATCGGTGACATAGGTCGTGTCTTCGACAGGGGTGCCGTCGATATTTGTGACCTTTGCCGCCGCGTACCAAGTCGAACCCACCTTGCAGGCTTTGACCAGTTCCGTCTTGCGCCTTTCGCCCTCGAAGGTGCACAGCCGAGCAATCTCCGCTTTCTCATCCGCGTAGGTCTGGACGCGGCCGTCGGTGTAGAAGAGCCAACCCATCACGCCGCCCTCCGGTCATCGATTTCCATCAGCGCATCGAGCGGCACGCGGTAGGGCTGCATGGCGTCAAAATCCTCGCAATTGCCGCAGTTCTGTACGATCGCGAAGGTGTCGCAGGCATCCTTGAGGATGACCCGGAAGGTGCCGCCGAGGCCTGACGGCACCTCGTAGGTCCCGCCGATGAGATAATCCGAGGCCCGGCGCACGAAGACGCGGATGCTGTGGCCATCGGTGGCGAGCCGGATCGCCCCCCGCCCCCGGTCGATGAGCACCTGCACGTCATCCAGGATGTCGGTATAGAACTGGCCGGTCAGATCGCGAAACGCCATGCGGCGCTGCGCCATCCAGTCGGTGTCCCGAAACGGGTTCATGCCGTCGGCGAAAGCGAAGGAGGGATCGGCCTGTTCGGTGGTGACGATACGGGTGGTCGTGCCATCGATGCCGTTTGAGCGCAGATGCACACCATTGCCGACGATGAGGATCAGGGCGGGCCTGTCCACGGGCCCGTTCCAGTTGGGCAAGAAGGTTTTGCAGGCGCGCGCATGGGCGATCTGTTCCGCAACAGCGGACGCAGAGAACTTGAGAATAGCCATGAGGATGTCTTTCGGTTGGGTGTGGGAGGGTCGACCCGCGCGGGGAATGCCTCGCGCGAGTCGCGTGAGGACTCAGGCCGCTTGCGCGACCTCGCTGTCAGGCTCGGGGGTTTCCGCAGCGGGCTCCGCCTCATCACAGGCGACACCGGCGGTCTGCATCATGGGCGGGCACCAGGTGGCCACGGCAGCGCGCTGCGCGTCCGTGAGTGTGGCGAAAGGCTCGGCGAAGAGCTTGTCGCAGAAGGCGACGATCTCTTTCTTGCTCGACGAGGCGAGCGTCACCGCCTCTTGGGCGAGACCCAGATCCTCGCCGAGAATCTTCAGGAGCCAGGCCTTCTTGAAGCGGTTGAAGAGCGCCGCATTCGGCGTCCAATATGCGCGAATGTCGGGCATGATCTCGATCTCGAACGCATGCATCAGGCTGTCGCGCCGAGGATCCCGCGCGAAGCAGGACTGCGTGGTGCTGGCGGTGGCATAGGCCACGAGCTTGGCCTTCTCGCCTGCCTCCAGCGCGCGAAACGCCGCGAACTGATCGGCGGGCGCGCGGGTGTCATCGAGCCAGGAGAGATCAAGCGCATCATGCGCCGCCGCCACCTGCTCGAGCGAGGTCTCGTCGATCTCGTCCATCTTGGCATGGCTGCGGTATTCCTTGCGGGCATCGATCTTGATCGCCTGCGTGACACTCATTCCGCTGGCCAGAACGTCACTGACCAGCTTGAAGAGCGTCAGATCGAGCGTGGCTTCCGGATGCAGCGCCATCGCGGCGCCAAGGGCCATGGCCCGCTCGGTCTTGAGGTCCTCAGCCAGCGAGGCTGGATAGGTGATTTCGCCGGCGTCCGGTGCCTCCTCCCCCGTCGGGTTGACCGACGAGCCGCGCGCGCCTTCCACTTTCACGGTGTCCTCGGGGCGGACGAGGCCAACATGGAGCGTGACCTGCCCACCCTGCCACGACGCGATCACCCCGGACCGCGCGAGGTCCTCGGCGCTGTAGGCCTCCTGCAGATCGCGCACTTCTTCTTCCAAGGCGTCCACGCGCTCGTAAAGGGCATTGTAGGCACCGTCCTCGAGCCCCTCATCCTCCATCTCGAGCTGCAGCTTCTCGAGTTCTGCGGTGATCTCATCGATGCGCTTCTGGGCCGCTTCATCCGGCTCAATCGGGCCGGGATAGACGCGGCCATAGTCCGCCATGGTCGCGTAATCATAGCGGACCATCGCATCGGCCCAGGCAAAGCCCAGCCTCATACGGGCCTCTTCGGCGGCGGCACCGAGCTTCTCGAGCAGGATGGTCTCGACCAGTGCTGCATCCTCAAGCACGGAATGCTCTTCCAGAAGGTCAGCCGCGACAGCACCGCCCCGCGCCTCGTAGTCCGCGCGCACAAAGGCCCCAATATCATCGCTGACCTGCACGCCGCGGGATTTGAGGGCCTGACGGACGGTGTAGGCCTGCAGATAGCCGCCGTCTTTCGTGAGCGCCTCGAAGACCTCGCGCTGCGCCTCCTGGCTCGGGTGCTCGGCGAAGGCCTTCATCGTGTCGAGCGTGATCACCTTGCCCCGGGCTGCGGCGCGGATGTCGGGGTGGATAAGGCCATAACGCAACCGGCCTTTCACGGCCGCCACCGTGGCGCCGAAGGTCTTTGCGATCGTCTCGGGCGTCTGGCTGTCGACCTCCATCATCCGGGCGAAAGCCTCGAACTCGTCGATGGCATTCATCGGTGCCTGGGTGATGTTCTCGGCGAGCGACAGCGCCGTGGTGACGTCGCAGTCGTCTGGGACAAGGCGACAGTCGACCTTGGTTTTCGCCATGAACCCCTTGGTGGCCTTGTCGGCGACCAGCTCCTTCAGCGCAGCATGGCGTCGGCCACCGGCGAGGACAGCATATTTGCCGTCAAGCTTCTGGACCAAGAGCGGCTGGAGCAGGCCCAGCACAGCGATGCTGGCCTTCAGATGCGCGATGTTCTCGGGGTCATAGGTTTCCGGCGCGTTGCTGCGCACATTGGCGGGATGCGGGATCAGATCGCCGATGGCGACGGTAAGGGGAGCAAAGCTTGTGGTCATGGGATATCCTTCCAGGAGGGTGAGGTGTGGCCCGCGCGCTCACGCGCGTGACCAATCCCCGGCTTCAGGGATCACCAAGACAAAAGGCCCACTTTCCCTTTGAGGGGTCAGTGGGCCTTGAGTTTTCAGATCGACACTTTGGGAAGCCCTCCTACCCTACCAGTCACGCGCCAGCATGATGGTCAGCACGCGCATGGTTGTGGCAGGATTGTCCGGGGTCTCGGCCCCGTAGCGGAAATCCGAATCTGCCTCATAGAGATCGATTTTCCAGAACACGGTCTCGCCCCGGATCTCGACCGCGCCAAAATCGTGCCATCCCTCGGGATCATTCTCAGGCTCGAATGTATCGAACGCACCGGTGGCCTTCACCGCCTCGGCCATGAAGCCGTCACCGGCCTCCATAAGCGAGCGGGTGACATGCATTCGGCCCTGGGTGGGCTGCGCGGGCGCCACTCCAAGGCACGCGAGCTTGCGAAACGCGTCGTTTTGCGCCGCGATCACGGTCGGATCCGGACGGTCTGGCTGGGATTGAACGGTCATGGACATGGGATCTCCTTTGAGAAGTTGAAACACCCTTCCCAAAGCCCGCTTTCACTTTTCTGCTTGGCGGAAGGACCGAAGCAGAAGGCGCCTTACCCGAACAGCCCTCTGGCTCTGTAGTTCGGGTTGGGGATGGTTTCGATCCAGCCGCCCTGTTCCTTGATGCTCTCGAGTGCCGCCGAGAGCGGGTAAGCGCCCTCGGACGGGCTCCACCAATAGGCACCGCGTTTGAAGGTGATGATCTTGCGGCGGCCGTCTTCGAAGCAGGCCACCCGCAGCGTCTTGGGTTCCTTGCGTGACATGCGAGTCTCCGTTCTCCGTGTGGTCAGGCGGCCTCGGCACTGCGCCCTGCCCTACCCGCCTCAGATTGTGCGATCAGATAGTCACAGGCGCGCTGCGCATCCGCGGCGTGCTTGAAGATCGCACCCTTGTCCGACCGAAGAACGCGCAACCAGTTGTGGAGGTAGGCGGCATTCATCTCGAGCGTATGCGCCGTGAAGCCGAGCGTCTGACCCAGGAACACCGAGGTCAATTCCGCGACGATCTCCTCGCGCGCATAGGACGTGTTGCCAAACTTCGAGAACCCGAAATCACGGTTCAGCCGATGCGGGGCTTTCGTGGCATGGGCCAGCTCATGGGCCCAGACCCCGTAGAAATTGCGCGGGTCCTGGAACCGCGTGATGGACGGCATGTAGACCTTGTCCACGGGCGGCAAATAGTACGCCTCCGTGCCCGTGAAGACGGTTGTGATGTCGATCGCATCAAAGAAGGTCTGCATGTGCGGGATGGGCTCGGACGGCGCATGCTCGGGCACGGGCTCCGGGTCGGGGAAGAAACTGTCGGGCAGGCCATCGATTTGGCAGGCATTGAACACGCGGTAGGATTTCTGGAAGCGGAAGATGCGGGCTTCCTCGGAGTGATCATCCCCGTCGCTGCGGTCATGCTCATCTGCGCCCGCATCTTTCCGGCTTTGACCGTAATAAACGACGACAGAGGATTTTTCGCCCTTGCGGACCTTTGCGTCCAAGGCATTGGCTTGCGGCAGCGTCATCCAGAAAGGTGAGCTGTGGCCCGCCATCACGGTCCGCATCGTCAGCAGGAAGTTGTTCACTCCCTGGTAGGGTTCTCCGCCCACGCGCAGGGGACGAGAGCTGCCACCTGCGGTCCATGGCTTGCGCCACGGCAGGACGCCGCGCTCGATGATGCGGATGATTTCGTTTGTGATGACCTCGGAGGCATCGAATTTGGGCGTGCGGGATCGGGCCATGGCTGGCCTCCTTTCGAGTTTTGGTGAGAGTAAGTGGTGATCAGGCTGACTGATGGGACCGCGGATCGTTGAGGATCCTCGCGCCGAGCCCTTCGACCATGTCGATGTAGGTGGTCAGCGAGACGGACTTGCCGGAACCCGAAGGTTCAGGGTCAACCGATCCGTCCCGCGCCACGCACGGCAAGTTCGCGAAGGCGATGACGTCACTGATGGGTCGGATATCGATGAACGGGGTTCCTCGTGCGACCGCAAGAGTGGCCAAGGGAAAGCGCTCGATCAGCGCGAAGGTCGAAACGGTGGTCCAGCCGAGATGGATGAATGTCCCGCCCTCTCCGCAGATCACATGCGCGTTTGGTAATGACGCGGCCTGCTTCAGATAGCCGAGATCACGCAGGACGGTCTGGCGTTCGAGCCGCTGTGCCAGCAACGTCTGGCCAGTTCGGCGCAACTCTCTATGCCGCCACCACGAGGCAGCGGTTGCGCGGAGCACGCGCAAGACACCTGTTTGCATGGGAATGCCCTTCATCAGGAAAGACAGACCGGAATCCGGCCCGGACCCATCTGAGGGACCCCAAAGGTCCTCATCCGTCAGTCACAAAACCCGAAGAACACTTTCTCTTTTTTCGGCCCCTTTGGGCACACAACAAAACCGAAAAGCCCGGCACATCTGCCGAAGCCATTGATTTCATGCAGCAATTCTAGATCGGCAACCAAGATCGGCAACGCATATCGGCAAAACCTTGCTTAAAAGTACAAAATGTGTTTATTTTTCAATTACTTTGCAAACATGGAAGATCGGCAAAATGCTGGAAACACCCGCCAGGATCGAACCCTGCTTCTTCGAGGAGCATATTCCGACAGAACTGGCAGACCTTTCGGTCGACATCCAGAGGGAAGCCACCGGGCTGGGACAAGGGTTGCATCCTGACAGCGCAGCCGAACTTGCCGATCTCGTCCGTGTGATGAACTGCTACTACTCCAACCTGATCGAAGGACACAACACGCGCCCCCGCGACATCGAAAGGGCGCTGGCTGGCGCCGAGCTTGAGGAAGAAACCCGTCCCCTCGCCCTTGAGGCCCGGGCGCACGTCATCGTTCAACGGGCCATCGACGAGATGCATCGCAAGGGCACCCTGCCCCGCCCCACATCCGTCGAATTCCTGACTTGGGTCCATAAGAGCTTCTACGACGAGATGCCGGATGAGTTTCGGGTCATCGAACATCCCGACGGCACACAAGAGCCCATCGTTCCGGGACGCATGCGCCAGGATGATGATCGGGAAGTTGCGGTCGGGCGCCACCTACCTCCTTCATCGTCGCGCGTCGCGGCATTCATGGACCATTTCGACAAACGATTTCAGATTGCGGCGCGGTCTTCGAGCGGACGGATCATCGCGATCGCCTCTGCGCATCACCGGCTCAACTACATCCACCCTTTCCCGGATGGTAACGGCCGTGTCAGCAGACTGATGTCTCATGCCATGGCCCTCACAGCGGGGATTGGTGGCCAAGGGCTCTGGTCCGTATCACGTGGGCTGGCCCGCGGGCTAACCGATCGGGGCGAGTACAAACGGATGATGGATCTGGCCGACAGTCCACGCCGCGGAGACCGCGACGGACGGGGGAACCTGTCAGAAGCGGCACTGAAGACGTTTAGTGAATGGTTCCTAAAGGTGACGCTCGACCAGATCACCTTCTCAGCAAGATTGTTCGATCTCGGCGGACTAGACCAACGGTATCGTCGTCTTGTTGCAGATACCATCGATGACAAGCGAGCGCCGGAACTAATCTCGGCGGTTCTTCGGCATGGGGCACTGGAACGAGGCGATGCGCAGATTGTGCTCAAGACGTCCGAGCGTACTGCTCGCAACACGCTGAGTAAACTGACCGCCGCCGGATACCTGAGGTCCGCCTCGCCGAAGACGCCGGTTCGGTTGGCGTTTCCGTTGGATTATCGAGAGCGGCTCTTTCCAAACCTCTTTGGAGACGGTGACCTCCCACAATAACTTTAGGCATTTAGGGTGTAATGCCTGGCCGCCGATTTCTTCCATGGGCGGCCAGATTTTCATCAAGGCTTGCTCATGTGTCACTTGTCCACCGCGGTGGACATCTGCTGGTCTGAGATAAACTGAAGAACCACCACGCGCCGCTATGTGCGTTTGGACAGTTTTGGTTGCCACAAGCGCCGATTCTCGTTCGAAGTCCACCGCGGTGGACATTAGACAGTTCGCTCATTGTTTTCGGACAGTCGCTTGATCAAAGCTAATGGATCAAATTGGTTTTGCCTTTGACCCAGGGTGATACTGTGAAAATACGCTGCAAAATCCCTGATGCGTTTTCCAAGCTGTAGCATGATGAAGATCGCGCATGACGCTTTCTGAGCTCCTACAGCATTCTTGGCTTTCTCGAAAGTCTCTGGGTGAATGCCCATCATGGGTGCAAGTGTTCGAGCATGGTTTTCAATGTCCAACCAGTTTCTAAGTCTCTCTGTGGAGAACGATGTCGCCTGATCGCAGACTGAGGTCAGCAAGTCTGGTTTCAGGGCCTCAAGGCCTATGTTGCTATCTAAATCTTTTTTTTCTTCTTCAGACTTAGATTGATGCCGGACAGTTTGTCCGTCATTGGCGGGCAATTCCATAGTTTCAGGCGGGTCATCCGGGGTAGACAAACTCTGGCATTCTGCATCTGTATTGGCGAGCAGAGCGTGGTATTCGGGGAGGCTCAGCTTCCTGCGTAGAGCTTTCCGTGCGTGGTTGATGAATGCGTTGCTAGGATCGTGCTCTTCCAAATGGGCGAGCTTTGTAAGGATCTGTTTGCGGACAAATATCCGATCTCGCCGGTTATTCTCCATCTCTTGCGCGATGGCTATAAGCTCGCTCGCACGTTGGAGCAGGGGGGTGAGAGACAATCCATAACTGATGCACTCCCCGCCGGATGAGCGAACGCGGTAGCGCTTTCGGTTCGAGCTGTCATTGCGCTTGATGAATCCGAGTTCAACGAAGCGGTTGATGTGCCTCCGGAGTGTCCGTTCGTCGATTCCGCCAACGCGCTGGCAAAGTGAATCGTTAGACGCAAAAACCGTTTCGCCATGGCCAGGTTTCAGAAAACTGAGCATTGCTTGAAGTGTCTGTATGTGGCCAGGACGTAGACCAAACACGCTGCGTGCATCTCTCAGGGCTCTGAAGATGGTCCAGACGTCGGTTTCAGATGGGGGAAATGAGCCGCGGGTTGCATCAGCACCTGCGGCTTCGATCGAGAGTTTTGTAAATGCCATGGCTTGTTCACGACGACCGTTCGGCCCACAACTTCCCCGTCTCTTTCCTCGAATTTTCGCGGAAAAAGGCAAAAAATATCAGTCCACCGAATCGGTGACTCTTGACCGGTATGCTGGAGGTTGCTACATCAAAGATGCTAATCAGATGATGAGGGCTCTCCAGGGGAAACTTTGGGGGGCTCTTTTCTTTCGGGTCTTCGCTTTTCTCCTCTGCTCGTGTTGCTCTGTGTGGCCTGGGTTAGGACCCAGAGCCTCTCTCATTCCGCCACTGTACGAAGAGTTGCAAAAGCGTAGCTTCCGCGTGCTCTTCGAGCCATTGGCCGAATTCTGGATTGTCCTTCTTGGTGACCTTGAGCGCGATCGCCTTCTCATCGATTGTCAGCGTGCCCAATGAACTGCCGTTCTCATCATTGATGACCGAAGTCAGCCCACGATTGGGCGGCTTCTTGTCGCTACGTGCTTTGCTCGAGCAAGCCGAATAGACCGCTTGGAACTTTTCGGAACTAGGAGTGTCGTCGGGCAGGGCGGCGAGCGCCTCTTTGGCGATGTCCACCAAATCTACCTTCACCGACAAGGCAGCTAGATCACCCCACTGCCGTCGTCCGATCCCATGTGCTGGCCCGATGAGTTGAACAAGACCGTCTGGCAGTTGTTCTATGACGACCCTGTGGTTGGATACGCCTTGCCGGGTCAGACCTAGAGCATCTTGAATGACACCGGGTTTGTACCCGGATTCTTGCATCTCTTTGATAAAAAGAGACTTTTCTATAAAAGACGGATCAAGCCTGAGGTTGTTCTCCTGGCCTTGAGCGATCAGAGATGCGTCATCGTCCAAGGTTCGAACAATTGCCTTGACCGTTCCACCGACCTTACGGATCGCCGCAAGCCTGCGGCGGCCGTAGATGATGCGGTATCTGTCCGGTTGGGCTGATGGACGGACCATGATGGGCACTTGTTGGCCATGCTTGCGAATGCTCTCGGCCAACTCATCGATACTGGAATCTTCCAGCACCAACCGATCGCGCAGCCCATCCATGTCAATCTGATCGGGTTCGATATCGCGAATCGAGTTTGCTGTGATCTCGCGCAAAGAGTCGCGCAATCCTCCAACAGATCCCGGCAGCTTTGCCGCTTTTGGCGGGGTAGGGGAGGGGGCTCCGCTCTCCGTCTCATTCCTTGGAGGCTGGTTGAAGATGTTTCGGGCCATCAGCGACGCCCCCATGCCATTTGGATCGTCTGCTCTAGCTCATCGCCAACGCCATTCACGCTGGTCAGGGCGCGATCAATTGTCTTTCTGATGAATTGGCTTGGATCGACTTCGTAGACGGTCTGCTGGGTCATCCCCGCGTCGGAGATCGCCGTAGACTTCAGCATTGGCTCTGTCATGACCTGACCTGCCAGAATTGATCTCAGGTAGCCTGCCATTTGGGTCTGCGGACCGTCCGACGGTTCATATCTGGTAATCAGGAACTTGACAAAATCCCATGTGACACGCCGACCGATGGCTTCCTCCACGGCCTTGACCGTTTCTGAAGCAAGCTTCAGGAATTGGCTCATGGATGCGATGTCAAGCATGCCAGGTACCACGGTAACCAAAAGCCCCGTCGACGCTGCCAGCGCAGTCAGGGTTAGAAACCCAAGCTGAGGCGGGCAGTCGATCAGGACGATGTCGTAGTTTGCCTCAACCTCTTCAAGCGCCAAGGCGAGGCGCTCTGCAAAGATGGGCTGTACGCGACGGGCGAGAGCGTTTGCGGTCTCGGTTTCGTACTCCGAGAGCATCAAACCGGCGGGCACCATGTCGAGCTTATGGAAGTAGGTCTTTTGGATGACGTTCGAGAGAGGAACTTGGTCCTCATATCTCAAAGCATCATAGATTGTGCCGCCATCGGCGAACTCAAGCTCGGGCCGAAAGCCGAAAAACGTGGTCAAACTTGCTTGCGGATCGAGGTCTAGGACCAGCACGCGGTAACCGCGCAAGGCATACCTTTGCGCAAGATGAATCGTTGTAGTAGTCTTTGATGAGCCGCCTTTGAAGTTGACGACGGATATCACCTGGAGACGATCGCCATCACGTCGACCTGGGCGGTAGCTTTCTGCGTTCTTTCCAGTGCGTCCAAGAACATCGCGCAACTCATCAATCTCTTGGGCTGTGTAGAACCGGTGTCCGCGGTTGTCTGTATGCACTTCCGGGAAGCTGCCGTCCTTGTGCCGGTTGCGCAGGTTAGATGTGCTTACGCGCAGGAGGCCGGCGACTTCGGTGGAACTGAAGCGACGTAGGGACTTTCGTTCTTCGGGTTCGAAAGCGATCTTCATCTGGCGATCCAAAGACTCAGCCAGATTGTTGGCAAATGCTCCGATATCGGAAGAGCCTATGCCTTGCGTGTATCCAATGTTACGATCATCCATGTCCTGCCGCCCACTCTCGGCCTCTGTTGAGGCTCTTAGTCATTCTGACGGTGTACAGCGTGTCTGACGCGTTTTGCCGTCAGAATGGGAATGCCACGATCCAGTGAGTCCGGCAAGAAGAATCTAAATGTAGTGTGAAAGTTATCCACAACACCTATAGGTGTTGTCGTGTAAAAAACTCAGCAAGTCATTGATATAGATATATTAAATGCAGATCTAACCAAATCGAGCCGCTACTCTGTTGAGTTGGCATATTAGCAGCTAACCCCAAGCAACTAATGGCACTTTCTGCCTCCTGCGGAGTTTTCTCCCGGTGAAATTTTTTGGATTCGGGTCAGAAGCTACATCTGATTTTGGCTCGATTCGTACGGCATGAGGCCAAGTCGTTCCGCCCGCTCCAACAGCATTTTCACCGAAGACGGCTGCCATCTTGTTCGGCCACGAGGCGTGCGTTCGCGCATCGCTTCCAGCCGGGTGCAGATCGCCTGAAGCGTGATGTCGGGGTCCGCGCCCTTGATGCCGGCGACGATGGCGGGCAGACGGTCGTCGGTTTCGCGGCGCCCGGCGCGGGCTAGCACCTCGGCCGGCAGGAAGCCGTCGCCGACATAGGCCTTCACAGCGCGCAAGAGACGGCTTTGGGTCCAGCGACGCGCCTCGGGCAAGGGGCCGTTGATGATGCGCACCACGTCTTCCCAGGCCAAGTCGGGTCGCAACCGGCGCACATGGGGCACCCAATCTTGTGCCGTCTCGTTCAGACGCTCCATGTAGCCGTCTTGTCGCGCCAGCCGTACTTTGCGAAGAGCAGCAGGGTCTTTGGCCCGCAGTCCAGGGTTCCCGCCGACCCGGCCCTTGGTACGGGCGCTCGCCAGCCCTGCTTTGGTACGTTCCCGGATCAGCGCCCGCTCGAACTCGGCCGCGGCGCCCAGAACCTGCAGCGTGAACTTGCCTTGCGGGGATCCGGTGTCGATCGGGTCCTGAATGGAACGAAAGAACGCCCCCTTGGCCTCCAACCGTTCGATCACCTCGAGAAGGTGCGACAGAGACCGTGCGAGCCGGTCGATCCGTACGACAACCAGCGTGTCGCCCTTGCTAATGCGCTCCAGCAAGCGGGCAAGCACCGGCCGGGCACGATTGCCGCCTGAGGCGTGCTCTTCGAAGATCTCGACGCATCCCGCAGTTTGCAGGGCCTCAGACTGGGGCAGGGGGGTCTGATCCTCTGTGGATACGCGCGCATAGCCTATCAGGGGCATGAAAATCGGCCGTTTGCAATTTCATATACCGTTACTAAACGACCGTTTGTAAACGAATGCAAGGGCGTGCACTGTGAGCGCTGCTCAGCAGAGAACCCCTGGTTTTCCATACGTTGAGCGCGATCAGCGAGCTCTCGCAGACCATCGCGCGCCCGTGCTATGTAAGGTGTGCAGGCGCACCCTGACAAAACACTTGGGTAAAAGGCAAAAGTGCCATATTTTGCACACATGAAGACTCAAGTATCTATGCAGTATGTTAGTTTTTACGATCCTCTAGTGGATGCGATGGGGCTTGAAGAGACGTCTGAGGACGACCTGTGGTTCCTGCCCGGTCCGATAGAAGAGGAGCCGGATTTTCTGCCGCCCAGACCAAGGGCAGAGTTGCGTGAAACTGCAGTCCTCGACGATTGGCGATGCGCTGAGGCGGGCAGTGCCGCCCGTCTTGCCCGCGTGGCTGGCCGGATCGGCGCGCTGGACGACCGGCTGCGCCGTGGCCCGAAAGGTTGGCGGCACAGGCTCGCGCTGATGGAGGCGGCAGACCTCAGCTGGTTTGTAGGCGACCGAATTGGCCCGGATCGGCTGGCGCTCTGGAAATCCATGCGCTTGTCCGGCGTGCAGGACGACACCGCGGCGCTCGCGCGTGTCGGATGGGCAGTGCGGCGTCTTACAGGCGGCCCTGGACCGGAAGTGGACCTGTCCGCCTTCCTCGACCGCCGCGACCCCGAGAACCTCGGCGTCGAAGCCGAACCCTTCGCGGATCGCGCGGGCGGTTGGCTCGATCTCATGGCGCAAGCCGCCGATCTTCACCCAATCACTCGCGCTTGCATGGGCTTCCATCTCTGGAGTCTCGCGGGCCTCGGGCAGCACGGCGACCGGATGGAAGCGGCGGTCACAGCCGCACGGATCGTGGCCAGTGAGGGCAAGGGGGCGCTCTTCGCGCCTTTGGCCATGGGCGGGGCAGGAGGATTGCGCTTCGGTGGCCCACCCGCTGACCGTCTGTCTCGTTGGCTTGACGGGATGGAGACCGCATGCCTGACCGCAATGCGTCACCTTGATGATATCGAGGCATGGTCGGCGAGGGCGGAAGCCGAGATGAGCCCGCTTTCCGGCCGCACGCCCCAGGCCTTGTGCGCGGTACTTACCGAATGGCCGCTCGTGTCCGCTCCGATGGCCGAGGCCCTGATCGGCGCCAGCCGGGCTGCCGTCCAGCGCAACCTTGCTTGGATGGAAGCGCGTGGTCTGATCCACGAGATGACGGGGCAGGGGCGGTATCGGATGTGGAGGGTCGCAACTTAAGCCTTGCTCTTTGTCAGGGGGCCGACAGTTTATGTTAGAGTCAACGCTTCTGTCCGCCAAACTTGCAGAGAATTCGCGCATCTAGCCCAGTTTGACGAATGTTGCTCGAAGCACGAATGTCCGCACAGATGAAAACGAACCGCCCGTGTCCAGTCTTCGTCTCTTGCTGCGGCTTATAAATGCGTGGCCCAGCGAGGATGGCTCTCGTCAATGATCAAGGCATGGCTGTGCCTGCGATGTCCCCTCAGGTGGGGATGGTCGAATGGCAAATTATCGTGGGTGTGCTCAAGCTCAACGGGATCGCCGGACGGCCAGAGTTTCAGCGCTGCGAGCATTCCGAAGGCGGCGATGAGGGCCAGTCCGATCAGTGCGGGAACGACACCATAGACCGTCAGCAGCCATCCCGACAGCGGATAGGTCACAAGCCAGCAGGCGTGGGACAGCGCGAATTGCGCCGCGAAGAGCGCGGGGCGGTCCCCGGCAAGGGCGGAACGACGCAGCAACCGGCCCGAGGGGGTGAGGACGGCGGAATATCCGAGCCCGACCAGCAACCATGCCCCCAGAAGGATGGACCAGCCAAGGCCTGCTCCAAGGACCGTCAACGCCAGACCGACCAGAGTAGCCACCATCAGCGCGGCTCCGCCGAACATCACGGGCCGGTCCGGCAACGCATCGAGAACACGCGGCAGGACCAGCGCTGCGATCATCGACCCTGCGCCGAAGGCGAACATCGTCCAGGCCAGAGCACTTTCCGACAGGCCGAGCGAGCCGCGCACAAGAACGACGGTGTTGACCAGCACCATCGCACCTGCCGCCGCCGCCGCGAGGTTCAATGCCAAGAGCCCGCGCAAGCGGGGCGTGGCCAGATAGATGCGGATGCCGCGCGTAGTGCGGTCATAGACATCGCGCGGCTCGGATGGGCGGGGACTGGGCAGCACGACCGAAACAACCAGAAGGGCCGATGCGGCGAAACCGAGGACCGTGCCGAGGAAAAGCGAATTGTAGGACATCACCGCGAGCAGAAGGGCCGCCAGCGTCGGGCTGACGATGTTTTCCAGATCGTAGGCCAGCCGCGACAGCGACAGCGCGCGGGTATAGCGCGCCTCTTCGGGCAGAACGTCCGGGATCGTCGCCTGAAAGGTCGGCGTGAAGGCGGCGGAAGCCGATTGAAGAAGGAAGATCAGGACGTAGACCTGCCAGACCTCGGTCACGAAGGGCAGTGCGAGCGCGACACCCGCACGCACCAGATCGAGCGTCACCAGAAGCGCGCGGCGCGGCACGCGGTCTGCGAAAGCCCCTGCAATGGGCGCGATGCCCACATAAGCAACCATCTTGATGGTGAAGACTGTGCCGAGGACCAGCGCCGCCCCGTCGCCCGAAAGATCAAAGGCGAGCAGGCCGAGTGCGACTGTGGCGAGTCCGGTACCCAGAAGGGCTACGACCTGTGCCAGAAACAGGTGCCGATAAGTGCGGTCGGAGAGAATATCGAGCATGGTCAGCCTCAGAGATATCGGGCGATCGCCCGCAACTCGGCGCGATCACTTTCAGAACTTTCAACGTCGATACAATGGTCCATATGATCATGGATCAGCGCACGCTTGGCGTTCGTCACGGCCTTTTCGACCGCTTGCATCTGCTGAGCAATCTCCAGACAGGGTTTGCCCGCCTCGATCATTTCGATCACGGCGCGCAAATGGCCGTCAGCGCGTTTCAGCCGGGCGACAAGGGCGGGATGGGTTGCGTGGACTGGATGTTTTGTCATAAAGTAGTTCTATCCCCCCCGGGAGGATAGAACAAGATGGTGCCACGACGCACCACGCTAGAGACGGGCAGACGGGCAGAACCTATGGATACCTTGAGGACAGTTGTAAACGCCGCGTTTGCGACACTCTTATGTTTGGCCGTACTCCTCTGGTCTGTGGTGCCCGCAACCTCGCACGCACCCTCAGTCATCGGCGTCCTTCAAGAGCACGCAGAAATGGTTGCTGAGCACGGTCATTCGCATGGACTGGAAGAAGACCTCGCCTGGGCCATGCATGGACATAGCCATGACAGCATCGATCACGATCACAGTCAGGCGGTCGTGCCTGGCCCAGACCGATCGCCGCACCCGCTCGATATTTACAGAGCCGCATGGCCGTTGAGTTCGGCCACGTCGAACACCTTACAGACATACCAAATCGAACGACCTCCGCGCGTCTGATCGACTGCGCGCCAACAGCGCGCTGCATTCGATCATCAACACATATGCGGAGTCAAATCCATGAATACAGTCCACCGGGGCTGGACCGATCCCGGCATACGCCGGATCGTGATCCTGTCCTTCATTGCCCTTTCGGCGCTCGTCCTGAGTGCGGGCAACGCTCTTGCCCATGCCGTCACAGAAGGTGACGCAGGCTACATCCAGGAAATCTGGGGGATCAACATCATTCCCTTCATGTATCTCGGCGCCAAACACATGGTGACGGGATACGATCACATCCTGTTCCTGCTCGGCGTCGTCTTCTTCCTCTACAAGATGAAGGAAGTAGGCATCTACGTGAGCCTCTTCGCCCTCGGACACTCGACCACGATGCTCGCGGGCGTCTGGTTCGGATGGGGCATCAACGCCTACATCATCGATGCGATCATCGGCCTCTCGGTCGTCTACAAGGCGCTCGACAATCTCGGGGCGTATCAGCGCTGGTTTGGGTTCCAGCCGAACACCAAGGCCGCAACGCTGATCTTCGGCTTCTTCCACGGCACGGGCCTGGCGACCAAGATCCTCGACTACGAGATCGCGTCAGACGGGCTGCTGGCCAATCTTCTGGCGTTCAACGTGGGCGTCGAGCTTGGCCAGATCATGGCGCTTGCCGTGATCCTCATCGTCATGGGCTTCTGGCGGAAATCCCCAAGCTTCTTCCGCCAAGCCTACACCGCCAACGTCGTCATGATGTCCATGGGATTCATCCTTATGGGCCTGCAAATCACCGGCTACTTGGTAGCCACCTGAGAATTTAGGAGACCAAAATGTTTAACGCAAAAAAACCGAGCCTTGATGAGCTTCCCAGCTCCGCGCAGCTTATCCGTTCCACTGCCATTGCGGCGGCCAGCGCCGTTGCGATCCTTGTGAGCGTCGTGCTGCCTGCCGAATACAACATCGACCCGACCGGGATCGGCGGGGTTCTCGGGCTGAGCGAGATGGGTGAGATCAAAGCCCAGCTTGCGGAGGAGGCCGAAGCCGACAGGCTGTTGGAGATCGAAGCCGAAGAGCAGTCGAGCCTTATCAACGATATCTTTGGACTTTTTGTCGGCGCGGCACATGCACAGGAGGCCGAAGTCTGGCGTGACGAAACCACCTTTACGCTTGCACCCGGCGACAGTGCCGAGTGGAAGCTGGTCATGGAAGAGGGCCAGACGGTGGAATACCGAATGCTGGTCGATGGCGGACGGGTGAATTTCGACATGCACGGCGACGGCGGCGGCAATTCGGTGACCTATGAAAAGGGCCGCGGTTCGACGGGCGATGAGGGCGAGATCATTGCGGCATTCGACGGCGAGCACGGCTGGTTCTGGCGAAATCGCGACAGCCAGCCCGCAACCGTGACTGTCCAGGTCCGCGGCGAATACACCGAATTCAAAGACGCAAGTTGACACAAGGGCAGCCATCCGCATGAAAGGAAGCGGATGGCTGCCTGGCTCCGAAGCAGACCCTGGATGAGTATGCAAATCTCGCGTCGAAATTTCCTCTGAAACCAACCTCCGGCAACCGTTGGCAAATCAGCGAGCACCCGAGCAGCAATGTCACGCCTATGTTACAGGATACTTCTTGACCTCCCCCTACTGGAAGCTTGCATAAGAACTTCATGACTCGCGTTTTCCGCCTCATTTTGATTCTTGCATTGAGCTTCGGCGCCGTGATTGCGCCGGATGTATCGGCAGTTAATGCGGCTGAGGCACCAATGGCTCAGATGGTGGGCGCCGAAGGCGCGGACAACCATTGCGGCGGATGCGATCCGATCGGATTTGCTGACGGGATATCCTGCGAGGGTGGATGTCCTGTGCCTTGCGGCGCGGGAAGTATGGCCGGTATCGTAGCTCGTACGTCAGCGATGCCGCTTGAGGTGTCCTTCGGTGTTGTCATCCCGGTCGCCGAACCCGTGATCCCGATCGGTGCGATTACCTTGCTTGATCCATTCCCTCCCAAGCAGCCTGTCTGAACACGATTTTGGCCTCGCCAGCAGCGAGGCCTGACCGCTGCCTTTGCCAAAGCTGGCTGAGCGCGACCCTTTCAGATCAAGGCACGTGCAATGACCCTCAACAGACTGATTTCACGACGGCACGTGCTGCGCACCGGTGCCGCTTTCACTGCCATATCTGCCCTGTCACCGGCACGAGTAGCGATGGCAGGTCCGACAGAGAACCCTTTTGTGCTACGCGCGGCGGCCGGACGAGCCGCCCTGCGACCGGCACCCTACGGCCCGACCGACGTCTGGAGCTATAGCGGGTCCGTCCCCGGCCCCGAGATCCGGGTACGCCAGGGCGACCGCATTCGGGTTCTGGCCCGGAATGGGCTGGATGAAGGGACTACGGTTCACTGGCATGGCATTCGCACACCTAATGCGATGGACGGCGTGCCGTTCCTGACTCAGGATCCTATCCCTGCCGGTGGCGATTTTCTCTACGAATTCGATGCACCGGATGCTGGCACGTTCTGGTATCACCCGCACCAGCGTAGCTCGGAACAGGTCGGGCGCGGGCTTTACGGGCCGCTGATCGTCGAGGAAACAAACCCGATCCGCGTGGATCGTGATCTGACCTGGATGCTCGATGACTGGCGGATGACCGGCGACGGACAGATTGCAAAAGATTTTGGAAGCCGGCATGACGCTGCGCACGGCGGGCGTATCGGCAATTCCGTGACCATCAACGGGCAGATACCGAAACGCATCGCCGTGCGATCC
>NZ_JAYMWO010000020.1:0-64557 GCF_048056175.1 Phaeobacter sp. JH20_29 | reverse complement strand
CGGCCCCCAGCCAACCCGGAGTCGGCCCGCCCTCGCGATTCCCCCGGCCTGCTCTGGCCTGCTCCAACAGGGACACAGCCCCGACAGCGGGCCAGAGATTCTCTGTCCGCGCAGCTGCCCTTGCGTCAGATCTGGCCGGATTTGACCGGTTTTTCCCCGCATCGGGGCGCTACCACCTTCCTACACCAAAGGGCGTAGTGTGGAAAAAGTGAAACTCTCGACGGCATATGGCGGAGATCACCTCGAAAAAAGCCGATTAATTTAAATCAAAGCTCTCTTTGCGCGAATAAAATGTGAAAGAATTCGCGCGCGTCATTTAAAACGCCGGGGCGGAATGTTGATAAATGAAAAGCCCGTCCGGCCATGGTGGCAAAAACCACACACCCTGAAGGAGAGGGAATGGCAGGGGTCAGGAATTCCCTACCCTCATAGGATGTATTAACAAAGAGTTAACAAAATGCGCAGGATCTTCGCAAAACGTCAAGTTCTGCCGCAAAAATAGAGGCCATTCCACAATAGCTCCCGCAGGCCCGCCGCAACGCACCCCCTATGGGGCATAGAGTTTGCAAAAAGACTCCGCCTTTTCAACCCTTAAAATGGGTGTCTCCACCAGAAATCCCCGCCGTGCCCTCCCCCCGCGGCGTGGCGGGAAGGGCACGATTTCGACATCTCCGCAATTCCTGACCCCTCTGGCGCAAGTTTCCTTGACAACAGATGCCCATCCAGAGAGACAGAGAGCGGTAAAACCTTTGCGGGCATAAGGCAGGCGCGTTTGTTCGCAGAAATCGACGAGCATTACTACGGAGTAGAAAATGGCTAATATTAATGTACCCACCGGCGAGACTTTCGTTGCCGGCACCACAGGTGACGACGCAGTCACCCTGACCGACGCAGTAACATTTGCTGCTGCCAGCACTCTTGAAGGCAATGGCGGCGCAGACACGCTGACCCTCGAAGGTAACTCGCTGTCGACACTTCTGGCTGGTGCAAATGCGGACGTATCCTACGATTCGACCACCGACACCTGGACCCTGGATGACGACGACACCGCTGGTTTCGCGGCTTCCCTGGAAGGCGGCTTCACCTCCGTGACTTTCAACGATGGTGCAACTCTGGAAGCGGGCGTTGCCTCCTCCGGCGTGATCAACCCGGCAGCTGGCGACGCAGACGGCACTCCTTCGGATCTGTCGACGACCTTCAGCTACGACTGGGACGGCGCAGATGCGTCTCGCACTCAGTTTGACGCAACATCCATCGTCAGCGTCGATGGCCAAGCGATTGCAACCGTTGGCAACAACTTCACCAATGCTTCCGGCGCATTTGCAATCACAAACGGCACCGATCTGGCCTTCACTGCAAACTCGGCAGCACTGACCGCTCAGGGCAATGTTGGCGACGATGCAACGTTCTCTTTTGAGGTGGTTCTGTCCGACGGCACCAACACCCAGACCGTGACCGTGACCTTCGAAGCGGAAATTCCCTTCACCACCGGTAACGACGTCTGGAATGCTGCTGAAGGCTCCGCAGACATCGACGAAACCGCGACCACCGAAGCAGGCAACGACACCTTCAACGGTGACGACCAGGACAACGACATCGAAGCAGGTCTCGGCGATGACACCCTGATCGGTGGCAACGGCGACGACACCCTTGAAGGTGGCGATGGCGCCAACGTTCTGCGCGGCGGCAACGGCGACGACGTTCTGTCCACTGGCGACGATGACGGCAACATCCTGGGCGGTGGCGCAGGTGCAGACGACATCACCGGTGGTGCTGGCGACGATATCATCTTTGGCGGCAACGGCGACGACACCAACCTCAACGGTGGTGACGGCGATGACATCATCAACGGCGGCGACGGTGAAGACACCCTGATCGGCGGCGACGACAACGACACCCTGCGTGGCGGTGACGGCGACGACAATCTGGACGGTGGTCTTGGCAACGACGAACTGCGCGGCGGTGCTGGCGATGACGTCGTCAACGGTGGCGATGGCTCCGACATGATGTATGTCAGCCTTGGCAACGACACCATGGATGGTGGCAATGGCGATGACACCTTCATCCTGCGTGATGACAGCGGTGCAACCACCATCAATAACTTCGCAACCGGCGACAAGCTGAATGTTGAAGGTCTGGGTTACAACGACCTGGCCGACGTTCTGGCCGTTGCTTACGAAACCTCCGAAGGCGTCACTCTTGCCATCGACGCGGACACCACTGTTCTGCTCGACGGCCTGACCCTGGCAGACCTGGACGCATCCGACTTCGACTTCGCCTAATCCGCGCCGTCACAGTCTTAGGGAAGGCCCCGCTTTGCGGGGCCTTTTCTTTTGCGCGGGAGCGCTGTTGTCTGTGCTGGTTTCTTTGCCGGGGGATTGCACTGCGCAAAGAAAACCCCCGCAGATCCCTGCGGGGGGTGAGGGTCCAGCGCCCGTTTTCCTGTGGGTGACCGGTTCAGGCCTCCACCAGATCCAGCAGCTGATCCGCCGTATTGAGCGGATCCCGCGCCAGATCCTGCCGGGCGCATTCCGCCTCGGCCCCGGCCTTCAGCTCCTGCAACAGCTCTTTTGTCAGCACCGGATCACCGTCAAACCCGCCCGCCGCTGTGCGGCCACCATTGGCCACCTCCGGGTAGCGGTCGAACTCCAGATCAAAGAAGCTCTCCGGCCCCTCGGGATCATAACGCTGCGCGAGCCTGCGATTGATGTCGTCAAACCGCGCCAGAAAGCCCTGCATCTCCGCCCGCGACGGCAACAACGGCCCATCCTCCGGCAGCTCCCGCAGGATCTGTTCAAAACTGCTCTTGGGAAATCCCTGCTGACGCAGCCACAGCCCCGCCAGAATCTGGCTGCGCGACCAGGCCTCGTTGTCACGCGGCGGATTGTCCGGCGGCGTCAGCCCCACCAGATTGTAAAAATCCAGCACCGTGTCGCCGCCCACCAGATCCCTGCGCTGGAAGCGGCGCACGGTGACATTCCCGGCCCCGAACATCTCCTCCCAGCGCGCCAGCTTGGTGGCATAGTCGAAATAGCGCATCATATGCGGCCGATAGACCGGCAAGGCCTGCAGCTGCGCGCCATAGAACTGATAGGCCGTCTGCCCCAGGATCACCTGTTTGCGGTGCGACAGCGCCAATGTGTCCTGACGGCGCAGATAGGCCACCACGTTGATCTCGTCGAAATGCTCACGCAGCCGCCTGTGCAATGCCCGGATATCGTTCGGGTTCATCAGCCAGAACAGCATTTCCGTCGCAATGATACAGTCGCCACACTCCCGCTGATCCGCATCCGCCATGCGCCGCTCCAGAAACGGCCAGCGCAATTCGGAATACATGTTCCCTCCCATCTTGTGATTGCGGATGAGAGGGTTGAAATCGACCCGGGGCTTTGCATGCAGATAACTCCAGCTGCCCAAGGTCTGTTGCATCTGGCCTTGTCGCAGCGCGATCTGCAACGAAGTCGATCCCGTCTTATGCGACCCTATATGCAGCCAGAGCTTACGCTTTTTTTTTTCCAGATAGGGGCTTGGGGGCACGGGGCGCTCTGCCGCCGCAGGTGTGCTGCCCGGCCTCTCCGCCGCGACCGCCGCCAGCGCATCACGATACAGCTGCGACAGCACCTCGCGCGCCGAGGGGTCATTCTGCAAGGCCTGCATCCGGGCGCGCTGGCCGGCCTCCACCCCCTCGGCAAAACCCTCCTCGCGCAACAGCCGCTGCACCACCGCGACACTCTCGCGCACCGCCTGCAGGGGTGACCAGGCCACCAGCGTCTCCGGCGGGCAGATCTCAGCCTGCGCCCCCACATCGGAACAGATCGGCACACAGCCGGCCTCGATCGCCTCATAGCAGACCAGCGCCAGCCCTTCGTTCGAGGACGGCACCAGGAGGATATCGCTCTGCCCCAGAAGGCCCGGCACATCGGTGCCTGCGGGATGCAGATGCACCACATCCGCCAGACGGTAGCGGGTCAAAAGATGTTCCACCGCGCCGCGATAGGGGCCCTCGCCCACCATATCAAAGCGGAAATCCACGCCGTTGCGTTTGCCCCAAGCCCGCAGCCGCCGGATGATCGACAGCGCCACCACCGGGCGTTTCTGATGCACCATCCGCCCGACAAAGGCGACGCGGCAGCGGGTCTGGCCCGCGCGGATCCGCACCGGCACCACGTCAGCGCCGCGACGGCTGTCATCCAGCAGACGCCCCAGCACCAGCTTGCTGCCATAAACCCGGAAGCGTTCCTTGTAGAACCGCTCCAGCTCGCCGCTGATCACATGGTGATGGTCGATAAAATTGCTCCAGACACCGGAAATCCGCGGATAGCCGCCATCGGCATATTCCACGATATGGGTGCTGTCGAGATTGACCACATGCGGATGGCGCAACTTGATCGTCGGCAGCGCATCATAGAGCGGCACACAGTGGTGATTGTGGGTGAGGATGATGTTTTCCTGCGCAATCAGCTGACTGACAAAGGCGCTGGTCTGGCTGCGCGGCAGATAGCGATCGGTGCGGATCAGCTGCAGGCGCGGATCTTCCGGCAGCTTGGCCAGCAGCCGTTCGGGACCTTCCTGCCCGACCATGACAAACACCCGCAACCCGGCGTCCAGCGCCCAGCGGATGCTGTCGATGCCAAGGCTTTCGGCGCCGCCCACATCCAGCCAGTGCAACCCGATCAGGATTGCCGGATCCTTGCCGCCATGGCGCCCCTCAGGGGCCATCGTCTGGGTCTCGAAGATGCCACGCGAACAGGCCAGGCGGGAGAATTTATGCCGGGCGGGAAGCTTGCGCCAGCGCCGGGCCTCGATCTGGTATTTCATCTGCTCCGCCAATATCGGCGAGAGCGCGTGAATGGCGCGATATTTGCGCGGCCGTTTGTGCCAGGCCACGCCGCCGGCACTTTCGCGGACCGCCACCTGACGCGGCGAGGGGATGGTGACAAACACCCGCTTGCCCGGCAGCGCCGGGGTTTCCTGCGGCCCGGTGCGCAGATTGCCGATATAGGTCAGCGCCATCATCTCGGCGCCATAGGACATATCCTGCGGCTGCACCGCCGGGGTCGGCAGCTTGGCCTCTTCCCACCACATATGGGCCTCGACCGGGATCTCGGGGTAGAGCGTCTCATAGATGAAACGGATCTGGGCGATCTCCTGATCGATATACTCTCTGTCCTGAGACATGGGGGCTCCCTGCCTGTCCTTTTGATCTGTGATACATCTGTCCGGCGGATCCGGCGCTGCGGGTGGTTTTGCGGGCAGATCTCGCCTCAGACGCCGGTATCGGGGTCGGGGCGGATGATCGGCGGGTTGAAGGAGCAGCCCTGCCAGATCGCCTTGTAGACCTCACGGCGCAGCGATTTCTCCACATTGCCCTGGCGCATCTGCCGCCGCACCCCGCGGGCAAAGACCGCCACCCCGGCCCAGCCCTGTTCGCGGCGGCGGAACGAGGCCTCATTGCGCGCACCATAGCGGAATTTCCAGATATTGGCCTGGTTCACCAGCGAATAGTTCACGCCCTTGTTTTCCGGCACATCATGGACCACCACGCTGTTGGGGCAGTAGATGCCGGGATAGGATTTGGCGATACGCTGGGTGTATTCGGCGTCATCGTACCAGATGAAATATTCCTTGATCGGAAAGCCATGTTTCTGGATCGCCCAACGCGGCACCAGCACCGAGACAAAGGAGCAGGAGCCGACCAGGAAATAGGGCGTCTCGGGGCTGTAGAACCGCGGCCAGTCCCAGACCGTTGAGGGCGTGTTCATCTCGCAGAGATCGCCATTGGTCCATTTCACCGCCGAACAGGCAAAAGACGGCCGCCAGGTGAACCGCGCCTCGAAATCCTTGATGCCGGTCAGCAGCAGCTCAATGGCATTGGGCTCGGGATAGGCGTCGTCATCGCTGAACCAGATGAAATCATAACCTTCCTCATAGGCCACCCGCGCGCCCTCGTAAAAGCCACCGGCGCCGCCGATGTTTTCCGGCAGGCGCACATGCTGAAACCGGGGGTCGTCCTTCTGCAGCTGGCTCAGCCAGCTGCCGGTTTCATCGGTGGAGGCATTGTCGATCACAAAGACCCGTTCCGGCAGGCAGGTCTGTGCCTGCAGGGCGGCGATCACGCGCTTCAGCTTGTCCAGCCGGTTATAGGTCACGATGACCGCGGCAAGGGAGGAACGGATATTCATGGCTGATCCTTCTGTGGCGCAGCCGCGGCTGCGGCATGTGCAAGGGCGCGGGCGGGCGGTGGTGTCTGGGCCGGCCTGTCAGATGTGGTGGCGGCGCTCTGTGTGGCGGGCGGCGCTGCGGTCTCGGATACGGTCGGCATCTCCGCCTCGGGGTCCAGCGGATCGCCATTTTCATCCAGCCCCAGACGCGCATTCTTGTGCCGCTCAATATCCTTGATCCGGTGGCTGTGGAAATAGGAGGGCCATTTGCCCTGCCGTTCCAGCATACCTTCGATGATCTTGGCCATGACGGTCAGATTGCGCAGATGTTCGGGGCTGAAGAACTGACTCGGATCCAGCGAGGGCGCACGCGGGGCGGATTGTTTTTCCATGTCGCGCAGCGCGTTCCGCAGGAGCGGCCGGCCGCCAAAGAATTCGCGATCCATGATCTCGGCATCGCTGCGGTAGGCGGCGGTGGCGGCCTCGGCCAGATCCCGCGCCATCACCAGTTTGCGCACCTTGGCCTCGCTCTCGCTGCGCGAACGGTCCAGCTGGCGCGACAATTCCCAGCCCAGCGTATGGCGCAGCCAGGGGTCCTGCTCCTGGAACTGGCCCTGCAGGAAATACATCAGCGCCAGCTCGCGCACGGTCATGGCCTGGTTTTCAGGCTCGAATTCCTCCACCGTGCAGGGCCGCCCGTCAAAGGCCACCTCGGCGAAATCATCCAGTACCGAACCGTTTTTCAGCTCCTTGCGGATCATCGGGCGCAGGGTGAACTCATCGCCGAACAGCGCCCGCCACTGGGCAAAGCGCGGCGCGTAATGGAACCGGCCATTTTGCAGATTGTGGTCAAAGAAGTCCTGCATGCTGTCGCGATACCAGCCGATCTTGATCTGCTCGGCATAGCTCGACAGGATCCGCTGCGCATGGGGGCGCACATAGGCCACGATATGGATACGATCGGCGCAGCCGCGAAAGAAGGTCTCGACCAGATCGTGGAATTCCGGTGCCGGGATGTTTTCAAAGGCCTCGGCGGACAGCACCGCATAATCCGCATCCGAGGCCGCAATCTGGGCCGCCACCTCTTCCAGACCATCGCGATCCTCAAGATGCTTGGGCAGGGGGGTGCCCTTGCGATAGCTGGTGATGAACCCGGTCAGGTAATTATGGTTGAGCTTGGCCGGGTACAGCAGCTTGGCGTCATGCAGCTGAATGCTGCCAACAGCCAGCGCGTTCTGAATGGTGGTGGTCCCGGTCTTGTGGTCGCCGATGTGAATCACAAGCGTCTTGGGTCTGGCTCCGGTCTTGTCGCTCATCGGCTCCATCTCGTTTCTGCATCAGCCTTGTTTTCCAGCGCCCAAGCCCTACTCTAACATCCGGCACGGGTCCAGACCAAGCCGCCGCCCCGGCAGCGGCCCGCCCTGTCACATCCGCCTGTCACATCCGCTCCGATCCGCTCAGAGCGGCGCCACGAAGAACGCAGGCACCCGGGCGTTCTGCGCCTCAGCCGCCAGGAACCCGCGGGCGGTGTCCAGCGCCTCGCGGATGGTCACATCCATATCGAGATAGCGATAGGTGCCCAGACGGCCGACAAAGGTCACCCCTTGGGCCTGTTCCGCCAGCGCCACATAATCGCCCAGCAGCGCCTTCTCCTCGACCTGGCGGATCGGGTAATAGGGGATGTCCTCGGGCTCTGCGGCGCGGGAATATTCGCGGTAGCAGACCGAGCCGTCGTGGCTTTCCCAGGGCGCGAAATGCTTGTGCTCGGTGATGCGGGTATAGGGCACCTCTTCCTCGCCGTAGTTCATCACCGCGCAGCCCTGATAATCGCCCTGATGGGTGAAGCGTTCGAAATCCAGCGTCCGGTAGCCAAGCCGCCCCAGCTGATAGTCGAAATACCCATCCAGCGGCCCGGAGTAGAACACATGGTCAAAATCTGCCGCCTGGGACTGATCAAAAACAGTCTCTAACTTGACCGTTATGCCCGGATGATCGAGGATTTTGGCGATCATCGCGGTATAGCCGTCCTCCGGCATGCCCTGATATTTGTGGAAGAAGTAATTGTCGTCGTAGTTGAACCGCACCGGCAGCCGCTTCAGGATCGAGGCCGGCAGCGCGCTTGGCGCCACGCCCCATTGCTTGATCGTATAGCCCTTGAAAAACGCCTCATAAAGATCGCGCCCGACAAAGCGCAGCGCCTGTTCCTCAAAGGTCTGCGGATCGGTGATGGAGGTATCGGCCTGTTCTTCGGTGATGAAATCATGCGCCTCTTCGGGGCGCAGGGTCTTGCCGAAGAACTGGTTGATCGTATGTAGGTTCACCGGCAGCGAGAACACGCCGCGCCGCCCTTCGGGGTCCAGGCTGGTGGTCTTCACCCGGTTCTTATAGGGCAGGAAACGCGCGAAACGGTTCACATAGTCCCAGACCTCGCCGTCATCGGTGTGAAAGATATGCGGCCCGTAGACATGCACCATGACGCCGGTCTCGGCGTCGCGCTCGGTATGGCAATTGCCGCCGATATGGCTGCGGCTGTCCATGACCGTGATCCTGTGGCCTGCCTCGGCCAGATGCCGTCCGATCACAGCGCCCGAAAGCCCTGCGCCCACCATCAGTATATTCACCCCGGCACCCCGTCCTGTTTGCGTCCCCTGCCCTTTTTGTCAAACAATCCAGAGGCACACAAGGTTCGGTTTCCGCACAGGCGAAGAGCCGCATTTCCCTTTTGTTTCAGAATATTGCGACGACATAACCGCAGATCGGGCAGCGCCGCCAGACCGCCATCAGACCGCCATCAGGCGGTGATGCTCGGCAATGGCCTCATCCAGATCGCTGAAATAGCGCAGCCGACCATTGTCCAGAACCAGCCCCGCATTGCAGAACTGGCGCAGCTGGCGCATCGAATGATTGACCAGAATGGCGCTGGAGTGGCGCATCCGGTCGGTAAAGATATCGCGGCTCTTGCGCTTGAAGGCGGCATCGCCCACCGCCGTCACCTCATCCACCAGATAGGTGTCGAATTTGATCCCCATAGACGCACCAAAGGTCAGCCGCGCCCGCATCCCCGAGGAATAGCTGCGCATCGGCATATGGTAGAATTTGCCCAATTCGGCAAAATCCTCGACAAATGCCACCAGATCATCGGTATCGACCCCATAGATCCGGGCGATGAAACGGACGTTCTCCGCCCCGCTCAGATCGCCATGAAACGACGCCGCCAGCCCCACCGGCCAGGAGATCGACCCATCGGAGATGATCTCGCCATGATCCGGGCGCATGGTGCCCGCCACCAGCTGCAGCAGGGTGGATTTGCCCGCCCCGTTGCGCCCCAGAAGCGCCAGCGACCGGCCCGTCGGCAGCGTCAGGTTCAGATTGTCGATGACAACCCGCCGCTCCCCCTTGAGCCAGAAGCTCTTGGTCAGATTTTCAAACCGGATCACTGCCCTGCCCTCTCGCCTCAGCTGCGGTCGCGGATCGAATAATAGATCAGCGCCAGAATCGACCAGGTCAGCAGCAGGAACAGCCCGGCCAGGGCCGCCAGCACGGCGCGGCGCGGGTATTCCGGCTCCGTGGCACGGGTGGGGTTGATATAGGTCGCCAGATAGCGGCTCTGGCGGGCGGCATCATCGCGCGCCACCTCCAGCGCCGTCAGCGCGGCACGGTAGCTTTCCTCGGCATATTCGCGATCCACCGTCAGCCGTTCGAATTCGGCAATCAGCGACGGGTAATCCTCACCGACACCACCGGTGTCGGTATTGTCGGAGGTAAAGGTCTGCCGTTCGATATTGATGCGGTCGCGAATGACGTCGATATGCTGCTGCGCCTTGGTCAGCCGCGGATCCGCCTCGCTGACCGTGCCCCGCAGCAGATCATATTGGATCAGCGCCTCGGCCAGCTGCTGCTGAAGGTTGTTCATCACCCCCATACGGCCCTGGATATCGGCCTCGGGATCGACGATCCGGGTGCGGGTGCGAAATTGGGTCAGCAACTGGCGCGCGGCCTTCAGCCGCTCCAGCGCCTCGTCCAGATCGGCGCGGGCATAGCGCATCGCATCGGCGCGCGCCTGTTCATTGAGCGCATTGATCCGGGTCTGGCTCTCGGCGACGATGGCTTTTGTGATCGCCTGCGCGGTTTCTGCGTCAAAGGCCAGCGCCTGCACCTCAATGAGCCCCGAGCCGCTGTCAAAGGAGATCCCGACAATGCGCTGCCAGTACCAGGTCAGATCCTCGATCGTCGCCTCCGGCCAGAGCGCAAAGGCCCAGTCGCGCGGCCAGAGCGCACTGTAATGCCCCTGCAGGTCCACCGCCGCATCGACCGCGGCCACCATTTCCTGGCTCTGGATGAATTCATAGAGGATGTCGCTGTCCGAGGCGCTGCTGTTGCCGGTAAATTGCGCCAGCCCGCCCAGAAGATCATTGGCGCCGCTGCTTTCCTGGCTGCGCACGGTAAAGCCTGCGGTGGAGGCATATTGATCCTCGGCAAAGGTCCAGAGATAGATCATCACCGCCAGGAGCGGCGCCAGCACCAAGGCCACAAAGCTGATCACCAGCCCCCAGTGGCGTTTTTTCATGCTGGCAGGCCGTGCCAGCGGATAGGCCGGGCGCTGCTCGGCCTCAGCGATACGCGCCTCCAGCTCGGCCACGGCGGCCTCGGCCTTGCGCGCCTTGCGCCGTACCCGTTTCAGCTGTTTGACCGGATCCGGCACCCGCTGGACAGGGGCGGCGGCCTCTGCTGCATCCGGGGCCGTGTCCGATGCTGTGGCAGCAGGAGAGGCCGCGGGTGTACCGGTTGCTGTGCTTGCTGCGGTATCTGCCGCAGCCGCCTCCTCTGATGTCGCCTCTTCTGAGGCGGGGCGTCCGGCCAGGGCCGACGGGGGCGTCTGTGTCATGATCAACCTGTCCTGGCCCAAAAGCACCCTGCCCCAAGCCGTTTGTCATTGTCTTTTGTTTCTCTCATAATACCGTTCGCGATCCGCGTTTCACAATGGGTATTCATGGGGTGTTCATGGCCAGCCTGTCTTCTTCTGCGCCCCCGGCTCAGCCCCGTCCGTTAAGCCCGCCAAAGACACAGGTTACGGCACAGGCTCCCGCCCAGACGCCGGCCCAGATCCCCACCAGCCCCGCCGCCAATCCGCATCGCCGCCACCGCCGCAGCATGGCGACGCTGCGCACCGTGGCCGCGCTGGTGCTGCGCGAGATGTCGACCCGCTACGGGCGCACCCCCGGTGGCTATCTCTGGGGGATCCTAGAGCCCCTGGCCGCGATCCTGTTCCTGTCGCTGGGCTTCTCGCTGGTGATCCGCACGCCGTCGCTCGGCACCAGTTTCCTGCTGTTTTACGCAACCGGATTCCTGCCATTTAACCTGTATCAGACTCTCTCCGGCACCGTTGCGCGGGCGCTTGCCTATTCCCGCCCCCTGCTGCGATACCCCGCTGTCACCTGGCTGGATGCGATCCTGGCACGGTTTGTGCTGAACAGCCTGACCAGCATTGTCATCACCACCCTGCTGATGACCGGTATCCTCGCGGTGATCGACAGCCGCACCGCCATCGACCTGCCCCCCCTGGTCGAAGCCATCGCCCTCGCCATGATCCTCGGGCTGGGGGTCGGCTGCATGAATGCGGTGCTGATGGGGCTGTTCCCCCTGTGGGATGTGGCCTGGTCGATCATCACCCGGCCGCTGTTCCTGGCCTCCGGCGTGATCTATATCTACGAGGACCTGCCGCCGGTGGCACAGGACATTCTGTGGTATAATCCGCTTCTGCATATCATCGGGCTGATGCGCACCGGATTTTATCCCACCTATAATGCCGATTACGTCAGCCATGCCTATGTGCTGCTGATCGGTATGACACTGACCGCCCTGGGCCTGATCCTGATGCGCCGCTATCACCGGGTGATCCTGAACCGCTGATCTACGCCTTATTTATTCGCGAGCCTCTGCCAGCACCGCGGCATGGCGGCGCCCCAGACGCCGCAGCAGCCCGTCGCGCACCGCCAGCCAGGTGAGCCGCAGATAGGCGCGGCGCACGCCGGGGTGATGACGCACTTTCAGGATCCATTTCGGCAGGATCAGCAGCAGCACCGGCCAGAACAGCCAGCCCGCCGCCTGCCGATAAAGCAGCAGCAGATTGCGGTGGTGGTAATAGACCTTCCACAGCGGGCGAAAGCGCTGGCCGCTGTCGCCATTGCTGAAGGTGGAGAAATCATGCTCGAACCGCACATCCGCGGCAAAGCAGATGCGCCCGCCCGCCGCACTGAGCCCCAGCGTATAAAGCGCATCATCACCATAGATGAACAGGTCCGGATCCGGGTAGCCCACCCGCCGCACCGCCGCCGCCGAGATGAAAAACCCCACAAAAGACGTCACATCAATCGCGCTCAGCCCGCCGTCATAGGCGCTGCGCGGAATATGGAACCCATCGCGCCCTTTGCGCGCGGTGGACAGGAAATGCCCCAGGCTCCAGAACGGATTGCGCGAGGGGCGGTTCATCTCGCAGATCTCGCCGCTTGGGAAATAGACCGCCGCCGCCACCGCGTCCCAATGGGCCAGCTCACCGCTCTGCCCCATGGCGTGAAACGCCGCCAGCCCGCCGGGTTCCGGGCGGCCGTCATCATCCATCACCACCAGCCAGTCGGGGGCATGCGCCTGCATCGCGCGCTGCATCCCCAGGGCAAAGCCCCCGGCCCCGCCCTGATTGGTGGCACTGGTCACCACATCAACCCGCGAATGATCCGCGCCCCAGGTCGCCAGCCAGTCGCCGGTGCCATCATCAGAGGCATTGTCCACCACCACCAGAGCGGCCAGCTCCGCGCCCGGGCTGTCCAGCAGCCGCGCCAATGTCACCTTGAGTTTCGCAAGCCGATTATAGGTGACCACCACCGCCACCAGACGTCCGGCACCAGCGGTAGCACCAGCGGCGGCCGCAGCCTGATGCGCGGGCTCGGGGATCAGGGGTTCAGTCACGGTGGCAAAGGCTCCTGTGGGCGGCGGCGGATCTGGTTCAGAGCGCAAAGCTCATAAATAGACCGTGCTGTCAATTCACCTGCCGGTCACAGGTCGCTTTCCCGCGCCACAGGACGCATTGACACCCCGCGCCCAAGCCGCCACCTAAGGGGCATGAAAACCGCTCTTATCACCGGATCGGCCGGCTTTATCGGCTATCACCTTGCAGACCGGCTGCTCGCCGCAGGCTGGCATGTCATTGGGCTGGATTGCCTCTCGCCCTATTACGACGTCACCCTGAAGGAGTGCCGCCATGCGCGGCTGGCGGACTACGCGAGCTTCACGCCAATCATTGGCAAGCTGGAAGATCCCGGCCGCCTGATGGGGCTGTTTGCCACCCATAAACCGGATGTGGTGATCCATCTCGCCGCCCAGGCCGGGGTGCGCCATTCCATCGATGCGCCGCGCGATTATCTTGAGGCCAATCTGATCGGCACCTTTGAACTGCTGGAGGCCGCCCGCGCCCATCCGCCCGCCCATATGCTGATCGCCTCCACCTCCTCGGCCTATGGTGCCAACACGCAGATGCCCTTTGATGAGCGCCAGCAGGCGGATCACCAGATGTCCTTTTATGCCGCCACCAAGAAGGCAGGCGAGACAATGGCGCATTCCTATGCCCATCTCTACGGGCTGCCGACCACGATGTTCAGGTTTTTCACCGTCTATGGGCCCTGGGGCCGGCCCGATATGGCGCTGTTCAAATTCACCAGGGCGATAGAGGCCGGTGAGGCGATCGATGTCTATAACCACGGCAGGATGAGCCGGGATTTCACCTATATCGACGATCTGGTTGCGGGCATCGCCGGGCTGATCGACGCGGTGCCGGGGGATCAGCCGGTCTCGGAACAGGACAATCTCAGCCCTGTCGCCCCCTTCCGGGTGGTCAATATCGGCGCCTCCAGACCCACGCCGCTGATGGAGTATATCGCGGCGCTGGAAACCGCGCTGGGGATCACGGCCCGCAAAAACCTGATGGACATGCAGCCCGGCGATGTGCCTGCCACCTGGGCCGATACCACATTGCTGAGCCAGCTCACCGGATATGAACCGCAGGTCAGCGTCGCAGAAGGCGTCGCGCGGTTTGTGGCCTGGTACCGGGAGTATTACAGCGGCACCCAAGGCTGATCCGGGCAGGGTTGATCTGGCGCGACATGCGCTTCTGACCTGTCACCTTTCCCCAAATACTCGCGCCGCAGGCCTCCCGATTTCTGTGAAATCGGGATCAGGACATCTCCTCAAATTAGGTCAGCATAATTGACCAAATGTTTCGCGTGCGAAACATTTGGTCCGAACCGGACCTATTTCACTCCCCGCCCCATTGGGCCACTTCCGCACCCTGATCAGCCTGAGTCCTGACCAAAATTCCGGTTCCCGCCTCCCGCGCGCCCGTATATGTCTGATCCCCAACACTCCGCCCCTGCAAGCGGAGGATATGAGGCAACAGCAAAGGACCGCCCCCATGCGCATTGCAATGATTGGCACCGGATATGTCGGATTGGTCTCCGGCGTCTGTTTTTCCGACTTTGGCCATGATGTGATCTGTGTCGACAAGGATGCGGCCAAGATTGCGCGGCTGCAGGCCGGCGAGGTGCCGATCTACGAGCCGGGGCTGGAGGATCTGATGGCGCGCAATGTGGCTGCGGGCCGGCTGTCCTTTACCGATGATCTGGCCGCCGCCGTGGCCGAGGCCGAAGCGGTGTTCATCGCCGTCGGCACGCCCACGCGGCGCGGCGATGGCCATGCCGATCTCACCTATGTGATGGCCGCCAGCGAGGAGATCGCCGCCGCCCTTCAGGGCTATACCGTGGTGGTCACCAAATCGACCGTGCCCCTGGGCACCAACCGGCAGGTGAAACAGGTGATTGCCAAAGCCAATCCGGCGGCGGAATTTGACGTCGCCTCCAATCCGGAATTCCTGCGCGAAGGGGCGGCGATTGATGATTTCATGCGCCCCGACCGGGTGGTCGTCGGCGTGCAGAACGACCGCGCCGCCGAGGTCATGGCCGAGATCTACCGGCCATTATATTTGCGCGATTTCCCGATCCTCACCACCGATCTCGAAAGCGCCGAGATGATCAAATATGCCGCCAATGCGTTTCTGGCGACCAAGATCACCTTCATGAATGAAATCGCAGGCCTCTGTGAACGGGTGGGCGCCGATGTAAAGGAGGTCGCCCGTGGCATCGGGCTGGACGGGCGCATCGGCAATAAGTTTCTGCATGCCGGTCCCGGCTATGGCGGGTCGTGTTTCCCAAAGGACACCGCCGCGCTGGCGCGCATCGGGCAGGACCACGCCTATCCGATGCAGATCACCGAAACGGTGATGCGGGTCAATCAGGAGGTCAAGGCGCGGATGCTGGAGAAGCTGCGCGACGCCTGTGACGGCAGTTTCAACGGCAAGACCATCGCGGTGCTTGGCGTCACCTTCAAACCCAATACCGATGACATGCGCGAGGCCCCCAGCCTCACCATCGTGCCGGCCCTGATCGGCGGCGGCGCCAAGGTGCGGGTGGTGGACCCGCAGGGCGAGGCCGAAGGCCGCGATCTGCTGCCCGGTGTCAAATGGGAAGACGACCCCTATAAGGCCGTGCGCAATGCCGATCTGGTGGTGCTGCTGACGGAATGGAATGAATTCCGCGCCCTCGACCTGAAGGCGCTGGGGCGCAAGATGGCGCAGCCCCGGATGGTGGATCTGCGCAATATCTACACCGCCAAAGCCGCCAAACGCGCCGGGTTCGAGACCTATATCGGGGTGGGCCGCTAAACCCACCCGGACATCACCCCAAACACAAAAAGACCCTGATACAGCTGTATCAGGGTCTTTTCACATCATCCTCAGACTCTGTTCAGCGGTGGCGCAGCCAGGCCTTCAGATCCTCCATCAGGGTGCTGTCCACAGCTGTCCCGGTGAGTTCGATCCGCTGCTGGCCGGGGGTGAATCCCAGCCGCACGCCAGCGGCGGCCTGCACGCTCACCCGCTCATGTGCGCCGATGCTGTCCGCCGGATCCAGGCTGCGCACCCGTGGCACCGGAGAAGGACCCGGAGAGGAACCCGGGGCAGAGGACGGAACCGGGGCAGGGGCCGCCTCCGGCGGATCTGCCGGCGCGATCTCACTCCCCTCATGGGCCTCAAGCAGCTGGCTCAGCAGCGCCTGTTCCGCCTCCGCCGTGGGGCGGGCGGTGGCGCGCAGGGCCGCGACCACCACATCGGCAAAGCCCGGATCCTGCACAAAGGCCCGCGCCAGCCCCAGCCCCAGTTTCTCGCGGATGGCGGTGGGAAACAGCAGCTCCTCATCCAGCGCCTCGACCAGGGTGACAAAGCTGCCGATCTTGGAGCGTTTGGCGCGGGTGGCATTGGCAAAGAGCGATTGCAGCGCGTATTTCTGGCTGCTGTAGACCCCTTCGCGCAGCG
This sequence comes from Phaeobacter sp. JH20_29, assembly GCF_048056175.1. NCBI lineage: Bacteria > Pseudomonadati > Pseudomonadota > Alphaproteobacteria > Rhodobacterales > Roseobacteraceae > Phaeobacter > Phaeobacter sp. JH20_29. Next base: position 47,982 of record NZ_JAYMWO010000020.1, on the reverse strand, counting down.
CCCGCACCGCAATGCGGGCGCGCTCGTAATGGGAGAGGTTCACCCGGATTTCGTTTTCCTCGACCATCGCCACATAGGCGCCCTCGGCCCCGTCGGGCTGGATCACCAGCGCCTTGATGGTGGCAAAGGCAGGATCATTGCTCTCGGCATATAGCCTGCGCATCGCGGTCAGACGGCGCCAGCCGGAGATCAGACCATGGGTCTTGCCCGCCGGGGCCTGCGCGCCCAGGGCGACCACCTCGATCGGGGTCTGCTGGCCACGGGCGCGCAGGGATCCGACCAGCGCCCCCATCTCTTCCTCGTCCTGCTCCAGCCGGTCGCGCACCAGATGGGTCTCGTCGATGGCGCCAAGCGCGATCTCCTCGATCATCAGCCCCTTGGCGCGGGCGGTCTCCAGCACCGCTGTCAGCTCCTGCAGCGCGCCCTCTGTGGCGGCTTCGGAGGCGACCTGCGCAATCGGCGGCGCTGACAGCGAACCGGGGCCGCCGAGGGCGGATTTGTTCTCAGGTGCCGTGCTGAGATAGGTCGGCTGTGCCGGTGAAAGCCGTTTGCGTTTTGCCATCTGCCTGTCCTCTTCCTGCGCCTGTTCTGATCCCTGCACGCCCTGTTTGCCCTTTGGGGGGTGCAGGGTCGCAGTATGAGGCGCTTTGCGTTTTTAGCCCGTTACTGCGCCGCGCGCTGCATCTGCAACTCATCCCGGCGCCAGACCGCCAGCAGGAGCCGCTTGAAGGCCGCGTAGGTGGCGTCAAAGGTCTCGCGCCCCCTTGCGTAGGTCTCGCGGTTGAAATCGCGGTAATCGGCCTCGTAGATGCCATTGACCTGCTCGCCGGCCTGACCGATCAGCGCGGTGTAATCCTGCCGGTGCGGCGACAGGGTGGGCCCCAGATAGGCCTGCATCAAGGCCGCCAGCTCGCCCTGCTGGGCGCCGTCATAGCGGGTGATCACCGTGCGCACCGCATCCCATTCAAAGGCGATCTCCGGCCGCCCCAGCGCGCGCGCCGCCAGATTCTCGCCCTCCTCGATGGAGGCGAAGGTGGAATGCAGCATATCGAAGAACCGCCCCGTACTGTCGAATTCCAGAAACGACGCGCCCATCGGCACCAGAAGGATATCCGCCGCCGACAGCCCGTTGATGGTGAGATAGCCAAGCGCCGGCGGCGTGTCGATGAAGATCACGTCGTATTGCTCCAGCACGCCATCAGCCTCCAGCCGCTCGGTGAGCGCATCCCAGAGCTTCCAGCTGCGCGCGGCCATCCGCCAGACCGGGATCTGGAACTCCGCCCAGTAGAGGTTCAGCTGCGCGCCGATCAGATCGATATTGGGCCAATGGGTGGGCTGGATCACATCCGCTGCCGTCATGCCCATCGCCGCCGACAGGCTGTCGTCCAGCGGCTGGGGCGCATCGCCGCGATCCAGACGGCGCTGGTTTTCCAGGCGCAGGTGATCGCCGTAATGGCGCGCCAAGAGCGGAAAGGCGGTCTGCCATTCATCCTCCACGCGGCCACCAAAGATCGAGGTCATCGAACCCTGGCTATCAAGATCGATCACCAGCACCTTGTAGCCATCCAGCGCCGCCGACATCGCCAGATGGGCCGCTGTGGAGGTCTTGCCGACGCCGCCCTTGAAGTTGGCGACAGCGACCATTTTGGCGGGCAGCCCTTCGGGGCGGTAGGGCTGGTAATCCTTCGCCTTGGAGCCCTGGGCGGCAAAATGCGCGCGCAGGCGCAGCACCTCGTCGAGGGTGAACCATTTGGCGCCACCTTCGGTCTCGGAGCGGCCCTGCGGCAGATCTGGGTTGGCCTTCAGCACTCGGCGGAAATGGGCCTGGGCGACCGGGATCAGATAGCGGGTGATCTCCCAGGTGGAGAACAGGCGCAGCTCCTTGCGGCCCTCTTCGTTCATGCCCCGGCTGGAGAGATCGGCCCGGCCGCGCGCGCAGGCCTCGGCGATATCGGCAAAGCCGCCGGTGCTGGTGGGGGCCTCCAGATCGCCCAGGGCGGCGTCGGGGTCGATGTTGAAATAGGGGGGCAGCCCGGCCGCATTGCGGCCTGGATCTTTCTTCTGGATGTCTCGTGCCATTGCTCTCACGCCTCTGCCTGGGTCCGCCGGTGCAGGGATCCTGTAGGGTTCCCTGTTTGATGTGCGGCCTTTTGGAGATGATATCATAAAACAGCGTACATGAAAGATATATGCGCATCTGTTTTGAATTTTCTAAGCAAATCCGGGGGTTGCGGCAAAAGAAACCGGCGGGATCCGGGGCGGGACCGGGGCAATTTCTGCCCTGTCGATTTTTTCTACCTGTTATAATTGAGTTATATATAAGTTAAGGCGCAACACCAGTGGCGGCAAAGCCCTTTTTTCATTGGCGTTTGGAGCCGATTTTCGGGCTGCTGCGATTCCGAAACCCCGAAAGACTGACTCTGAACCCCCGAAGCAGTGACTCCGAACCCCCGTTGAGAAGTGGTGTGGATAACTTTAGGGTGGGCGTAATCAAAACCACGAAGACGCGAGTCACCCCGAAAGAGGCCATAAGGCCCGGATAAGCGGGGGGCGGGCAGAGCAGACGGGACAGCAATATGGCAGGCCAGATTTCGGGCCAGATGACCGCAGGGGGCAGCGCGGCGCAGGGGGGGGATTTCTTTCTCTGCGATATCTTCGATGCGATTCCGAAAAACGATCTCGCCTCGATGGAGCATCCGCTGTTCTCGCTCGGCACAAGACCGGACCGGCGCATCCTGAACTATGAACATAATGGTGCGGAGATCACCGTGGTGCCCTCGGTCAAAGGGCTGGCGACGATCCATGACAAGGACATCCTGATCTTCTGCATCAGCCAGCTGATGGCGGCGGTGAATGCCGGCCGCCAGGTCAGCCGCACGCTGCATCTCACCGCCCATGATCTGCTGGTGGCGACCAACCGCGAGACCTCGGGCGATGCCTACCGCCGCCTGCGCGAGGCGTTCGAGCGGCTGGCGGGCACCCGCATCACCACCAATATCGTCACCGGCGGTCAGGAGGTCACCAGCGGCTTTGGCCTGATCGAGAGCTGGGAGATCGTGCGCAAGGCGCGCGGCGGGCGGATGGTCAATGTGGTGGTGACGCTCAGCGAATGGATCTATCGCGCGGTGCTGTCGAAATCGGTGCTGACCCTCAGCCGCGATTACTTCCGTCTCCGCAAACCGCTGGAGCGGCGCATCTATGAGCTGGCGCGCAAACATTGCGGCCGTCAGGACAGCTGGCAGATCTCGGTGGAGACGCTGTTGAAGAAATCCGGCTCCGCCAGCCCGCGCCGGGTGTTCCGCAAGATGCTGCGCGACATGATCACCGCCCAGCCGCTGCCGGATTACGCGATGGAAGAGCTGCCGGGGGATCTGATCCGCTTTTCCCAGAAACATGCGGTGCTGGACAACAGCCAGCGCCCGCCGGTGCTGAGTGCGCGCGCGCTGGAACAGGCCCGCAGCCTGATCCCCGGCATTGACGTCTATGCGCTGGAGGCCGACTGGCGCGAAATGTGGGTGCGCTCCGGCGCGCCGCGGCTGCGCCGCCCCGATGCGGCCTTTCTGGGCTGGGTGAAGAAACGCGCCACGGAATAGGGCAGGGGAAAAGCCCCGTGTCAGAGACGGGTTTGCCTTTAAAATAGGTCAGTATTGTTGTCTAAATGTTTCGCGTGCGAAACATTTGGGCCGAACCGGACCTATTTTGCACGGCGGTGCCTGCCGGCGGTCTGCCCAGATAAAGACCCGCCCGGCCAGAGGCCGGACGGGCGAAAGGAAGTCTGATCAGGTCCCCCCCAGGTATGAAACGCCAGACGTCTTACCGGCCGCGCATCCCTGATCAGCCATTCCCCTCTCTCAACGCGTTCGACATGCTGCGCAGCACCGGGCTGAGCAGGTAATCCGCCAAGGTCTGCCGCCCGGTTTCGATCATCGCCTGGGCCGGCATGCCGGGCAGGGTCTTGACGTTGGGCAGCGCCGCCAGCTCTTCGGGCGGAATGCGGATGTGAACGCGGTAATAGGGAATGCCGCTGTTGAGATCGGCAATGCTGTCGGCCGCCACCATCACCACCTCGCCCCGGACCGGCGGGGTGGAGCGGAAACTATAGGCGGTGAGCTGCACGCGGGCCCGGCCACCGGTCACCACCTCGTCGATATCGGTGGGCGAGACGCGGGTCACGACAATCAGATCGCTGCCCGAGGGCACCAGCTCCAGCACATTCTGGCCCGGGTTCAGCACCTGGCCCAGCGTATTGATGGAGAGCTCCACCACCCGGCCGGCCTGCGGCGCGCGGATGGTCTGGCGTTCGATCACATCCTCCGCCGCATCCAGCCGCTGGCGCAGGTCCAGAATACGCTCCTGCACCAGCTGGGTTTCGCTGGAGATCCGGTTCACCGTGTCGCGGTGCACCTGCAGAATGCGCTCCTCGGTTTCGGCGACACGCTCCTGAAGGTTTTCGCTGTCGCTTTCCAGCGCGCCAAACGTGCCCATCAGCCCGGTTTCCTGCAACAGCCGGTCGCTGAGCCGGGTCTTGGGAACCAGGCCTTTTTCATAGAGCTTGTGCAGATCGGCGACCTCGCCCCTGATCAGGGTCAGCTGATCCTCCACCGCGGTCAGTCGCGCCTGCCGCCCGATGAGCTGTTTGCCCAGCTGGGCAATCCGGTCGCGCAGGATCTGCACCTGACCTTCATACAAGGCGCGGTTGCTGGCGAAGACATCGCGCTGCACCTCAAACAGCGAGACCAGCTCTGGATCCTCGGCAATCAGCTGGTCCAGCTCAGCCGGGATCTCGATCTGATCAGCCTGGGCCAGCTCCGCCTGAAGCCGCGCCTGCTGGGCCAGAAGACTGGCCATCTGGCTGGTCAGGATGGCGCGGTTGGCGCGCATCCGGCGCCCGTCCAGCACCGCGATCACATCGCCCTCGGCAACCATATCGCCCTCGGCCACATTGATCTCGCGGACGATGCCGCCCTCCAGATGCTGTACGCTGAGCCGGTCGCCATCCACGGTGAATTCCCCGGGGGCCACCACGGCGCTGGTCAGCTCGGCCCTGGTCGCCCAGAACACCAAACCGCCAAACAGGCCAAAGCCGCAGACCAGCATCCACAGCACCAATTGGCGCACGCGGGTTGGCGGGGTGCGGGGCAGGGTGAAGCCATCGGGCATCAGGTCCTGAAAGCCCCGGTTTATTTCAATCTCGCTGGCGGCGCGCGGGGCCAGCTCCCGGCTGTTGCTGCGGCTCATGACTGGGCTCCTTCTGCGGCGCTGGCCTCTGCATCGGTGTCCGTCCGGGCCGCCGCCCGGCGCGGTGCGAGATTGGTCACCTTGGGATCGCTCTGGGCCCGGCTCATCGGCTGGGCGGCGGCTTCGATGATCTGACGGGCCTCGCCAAAGCGGGCAATCCGCCCTTCCTGTATCAGGGCGGCATGGCTGACCCGCCGCAACAGGTTGAGCCGATGCGTCACCACCACCACGATGGCACCACGGGTGCAGACCTCCTCGATGGCGGCGGCCAGGGCCTCTTCGCCTTCGGGGTCGAGATTGGCATTGGGCTCATCCAGCACGATCAGCTTGCGATCGCCAAAGAAGGCGCGGGCCAGACCAATCCGCTGACGCTGCCCTGCGGAGAGGAACCCGCCGCGCGGGCCGACTTCGGCGTTATAGCCGCCGGGCAGGGCCAGGATCAGCTCATGCACGCGGGCCAGTTTGGCGGCGGCCACCACATCGGAGGGTTTCGATGTCGGATCCATCATGGCGATATTCTCGGCCACGGTGCCGCGGAACAGCTCCACCTGCTGCGGCAGAAAGCCGATATGGCGGCCGATCTGTTCGGGGTCCCAATCGGTGAGGGCGGCATCATCGATGCGCACATGGCCCCGCACCAGTGGTTGCAGCCCCACCAGCGCCCGCGCCAATGTGGTCTTGCCCGCGCCCGACGGGCCGATCAGCCCCAGCGCATGGCCCGGTTGCAGCGACAGGGTGATGTCGAGAAGCAGCGGATCCTGCCGCCCCGGCAGCACCACGGTGGCATTTTCCACCGACAGCCGCCCGGTGGGATCGGGCAGTTCCATCCGGTCGCTGGTGTCTTCGGCATGGGCCAGCAGGAGGTTCAGCCGTTCCATGGCGCTGCGGGCCTTGAGCAGGGCACGCCAGCCGGCGATGGATTGCTCCACCGGGGCGGCGGCCCGGCCCAGCAGGATCGAGGAGGCAATCATCAGCCCCGGTGTCAGCTGGTTGTTGATCACCAGCACCACGCCCACGCCAAGCACGGCGATCTGCAGACCCATGCGGGTGGCCTTGGCCAGCGAGGTCATCAGCGCCACCCGGTCGGTGACCAATGTGCCAAAGAGAATGGCGGTAAAGGCGCGCCCCCGCCAGCGGCCGATCTGGGCAGAGGTCTTGCCCATGGCGTGGATGATCTCGGCATTGACCATCATCTCCTCAACCGCGGCATTGGTTTCGCGGGCGGCCTCCTCGGAGGTCTTGCCGGGCGCGCGGGCAAAGACCTCGCTCAGCACGCCAAGCCCCAGCAGGATCAGCAGACCCACCACCGAGACCAGCCCCAGGATCGGGCTGAACAGAAAGATCAGCCCGATGAACAGCAGCGACCAGGGCGCATCCAGGAGCGCAATGAACACCGGGCTGGTGACAAAGCCGCGCAGATCCTGAATGTCGCGGATCGGTTCCGCCGTGCGCAGAGGCGCGGGCAGGTTGCCGCTGATCATCCCTTGCAGGACAACCGGGCTCAGCCGGGCCTCCAGCCGCGAGCCGAGGCGGGCGACGAGGCGCTGGCGAATGACATCAAAGAGAAAGAAGAACACCAGCGCGATTGCCGCGCCGGTGGTCAAAGCAATCAAGGTTGGCATGCTGCCCGAAGCCATGACCCGGGCAAACAGTTGCAACATGTACAGCGGCGCTGTCAGGACAAGCAGGTTAACAAAGATACTCGCTACAAAAATTGAGGTGATAACACCCCGCTGTCCGTCAAAGACCCGTTTCGTCTTCATACCCGTGACCCCCCGGTTGCACGATGTGAAGTTTCTGAAGCTGGCAGATCAGCGCCCTGGTCCAAGGTGGCAATCCTTGGCCGGGGACCAAATCGCTGTCCTGAACCAGGGCTAGACCCCCCCGGGTGGCGGCCGCCACCCGGGAGGATCATTCCTTATGGCTCAGAGCGTATGACCCCAGATGTTGTCATAGCTGTCATCAAAGCCGTCATCGCTGGCCACGACCCGGATCGGCTCGTAGCTGCCGGCGTCGCCGGTGCCGACCGCATTGATGCCAACACCGCCAGAGGGCAGGGCGTCCTGTCCCAGGGAGGTGTAGCCATTGGCATTGGTCAGACCCTTGATGACCACGGTGGCGCCACCAACAGAAATGGTGGTGTCGGTGCCATCATCCGAAACACTGGCCACGCCATTCAGGGCGCCAAAGGCCGCCTCTGACGAGGTGCCTGCACCAGCGTCGATATTGGTGACGCGGAAGGCCAGCACATCGTGGTCCTCATCAATGTCAAAGTCATTGATGCAGTCGATGCCATCGCCGGAGCTGAAGGAAGCCCCGTCCCAGGTCAGGTCGATGATGAAGACATCCTTGCCGTTGCCACCGGTCAGATCGTCATCTCCCGCGCCACCTTTCAGGTAGTCGTTGAAGTTGCCGTCGCCGCCGTAGAGGGTGTCATTGCCTTCACCGCCATCCAGGAAGTCATGGCCACGGCCACCGTCCAGATCGTCATTGCCAACTTCGCCATAGAGGCAGTCGTTGCCATTGTCGCCGTTCAGGTCATCGCCACCGTTGCCGCCCAGAAGGACGTCATCGCCGTCGCCGCCATTCAGTTCGTCGGCACGGTTGTCGCCCATCAGCAGATCGTCGCCATCATCGCCGTTGACGGTGTCTTCGCCGTCGCCGCCGCTCATGACGTCATTGCCGGTGCCGCCATGCATCAGGTCATTGCCATGACCGCCATACATGGTGTCATTGCCGGCATCACCATAGAGCGTATCGGCGTGATTGTTGCCGTAGATCAGGTCATCGCCATCGCCACCTTTGACGGTGTCGTTGCCGGCGTTGCCGAACAGCACGTCATCACCGACATTGCCGTGGACGCAGTCGTCGCCTTCGTTGCCATAGAGGGTGTCATTGCCCTGGTTGCCATAAAGACGATCCCGGCCGATACCCCCATATCCGAGGTCGAAACCACGGCCGCCGATGATGACGTCATTGCCCTCTTCGCCGAACATGGTGTCATGGCCGGAGCCACCGCGGATGCGGTCATTGCCGGCTTCGCCACCGTCCTGCGGTGTGTAGCAGTCCGGGCAGTCGACGGGACGCAGATCGGTTTCATCGCTGGTATGCGCTGAGGCCTCGACCGATGTTTTGGGGTCGTCGTCGCAGCAATCCCAATCGATGTCGCCATAGCCCTTGACCCGGGCATGGTCACCAAAGATCAAATCGCCCTGGGCACCACCTTCGAGCACGTCATTGTTGCTGCCGCCGCGGAGAGTGTCCTTGCCGGCATCGCCATTGACGTCGTCACGGCCTTCGCCACCATCCATCAGGTCACGGCCGCGGCCGCCCTGCATCAGATCGTCGCCGGTTTCGCCGAACATGGTGTCCATGCCACCCTGACCATCCATGGTGTCATGGCCATCGCCCCCCAGCATGCAGTCATTGCCGTCTTCATTGGGGCCTTTGCCAACCGGACCGCTGTCAGAGCCAAAGTCGAGATCGTCGCCCTGGGACTGACGTTCGTCGCCGAACATCTCGTCATCGCCGGAGCCGCCGATCACCAGGTCGTCGCCCAGACCACCGGCCATACGGTCGTCGCCGCCCTGACCGTTCATCCGGTCATTGCCGCCGCGGCCATACATGGTGTCGTCGCCGTCATAGATGGATTCGCCAGCGCGGCCGCCGCGGTCACCCCACATGCAGTCGTCGCCGCCTTCGCCATCCATGCAGTCGTCGCCCAGATCCCCATAGAGGTAATCGCCGGCGTCGCCGGAGCCATCGCCCTTGCCGCCTTCATCCCCAAAGATCTGGTCGTCGCCATTGCCGCCAAAGACCGTATCCTGATCCTTGCCGCCCAGCAGCGAGTCATTGCCGTTTTCGCCATCGATGTAATCGCAGCCATCGCCGCCATCGATCCAGTCGTTGCCGTCGCGGGTCGCGTTGGTGCCATTGCCCCCGTAAAGGGTATCATTGCCACCATCACCATTGATGGCGTCATTGCCGCCGCGGCCTTCGATATAGTCCTGGCCGGACTGACCATCGAGCCGGTTGTTGCGCTCGTTGCCATAGACCGCATCATTGCCGCCGCCAGCTGCGGCGTTGTCACCGGCATCATGGTCGTTCAGATTGATGACATTGCCATCGCGACCGCCACGTTCCGTGGTGCCATCATTGTAATTGGGACTGAATTTATTGTCCTCGTCAAAGATGATCTCGCAGTCTGGATTACACTCTTCCCATGGTGAGCCTTCGTCTGGTCTACCCATCTTAAACATCCTCCTAATTAATATACCGGGAGTGTGATGCGCCCCCCGACGCGACCCCCTTTAGAAATCTGGCCAGGGGAAATTGGGTGTGGGACCTGACCAGTACCAAAAGACCGCTTGGGTCTCTGATGGTGATTGCATCGCAAATCGGGTGGGGTGGATGCCCCCAAATGGGGACAAATTTTCCTCAAATTGTCGATTTCCGGGGGTGCGGCATCAGATGCCCGGCGGGCTCTTCTGCGAGATATGTGGGACAGGCACCAAAGCCGTCCGACGCATCTTTTCCGGGCCGGGGATTTGGGACAGCAGTCCGGCCCGGAGGGATGTCGCACCCCCGAAAGAGAAAGACTCTTTATCCTTTGTTAGAGTCTATTATTTGCAGATATCGCCAGGCCGTCTCCCTGCTTATTGGCCCGGATCTTCTCTGGTGGTTTCAACAAAACGGACAAGGCTGGCCCAATGGATCTGCGCCTCGCTCCAGGCCGTGCCGGCAGCGGCGGAAATCCGGCTGTGATAGAGCGTGCCCGCCGCCAGCCCGAGCGCCAGGATCAGCGCAAGATATCCGCCCTGGCCAAGCCCGCGTGCCAGCCGCTGCCGCAGGCTGCGGCGGTGGGCGGAGCTGTCGGCCAGCACCCTGGCAAAACTGTTGCGCAGCACCGGCTCCAGCTCGATCCGCAGCGCCCCTTCCATCCGGTTCACCGCCTCCTCCAGCGTGTCGATGCGCGCGCTCAGCGCCTTGCGATCCGCCTCGGCCTTCCGGGTGTAGATCTCACCCAGCCCGTCGTTGAGGGTGGCGAACATCGCCGTGATCCGCTTGTGCAGCTCGATGAGATCGCCGCGCCCGGCCAGAGGCTGGGGGCCGCCGCGCAGATGGGCGGCCAGCTGGTCCAGATCCGCCGGGGCGAGCCTGTGGGCGGCGGCCTCCGATGTGGCTTCTGCATGGGCCGGCTCCCCGTCGGGGCGCGGCTTGTCGGTGTTCTGCGTGGTCTGATCCGTGGTGCTCTCCATCTCGATATCTGATGCCGGTTCGGCTGCGGTTTCTGATCCGGCTGCCGACTTGGCCTTGCCGGTGTTTCTGGTCGCATCCGTGGTCGATCCTGTGGTGGGGTCTGCCGCGCGGCGATCCTGGGCGGCCAGGGCTGCGGCGCCGATCGAGGCCGCGGTTGGCGCGACCGGTGCGGGTGGCCCCTGGGTGAGGCTTTCATGGGTTACCTTGTTCATGACGCTCTCCCCAGAGAGGCCTGCCAGGTCAGCCGCTGCGCCATTTCCGTGCGCCCGGCCACCTCAAGCTTGGACATCACCCGCTTGGCATAGGTGTTGAAGGTCTGTTCCTTGATGCCCGCAATATGCGCAGCCTCGCGGTTGGACAGCCCCAGCTGGATCAGCGCCGCAACCCGGGCCTCGCAGGGCGACAACCCCATTTTCTGCGCCAGCATCTCGATCCGCTGCTGATCGGGCTGGCGCGGCAGGATCGCCACCACCAGCGCCCGCCGGGTGTCGGCACAGAGATAGCAGGTCAGCGAGACCGGCAGCCGCATTCCCGAGCTGGCATCCTGCAGAAACAGGATCAGCTCCTGGCTGGCCCCGCCGCCGGGCACATGGGATCCGGCGGCTGCTTGGGTCGGGGTGCGCGCGCATTCCTGCACGGCTGCGTAAAACGCCCGGGTTTCCCGGCTGTTGGCACAGCGCAGCACGCCGTCGCTGTTGCACAGCAGATTGCCTGCCGCCAGCATGTCGCAGCCGGCCCCATTGCAATCCAGCAGCCGGCCCGAGCTGTCCAGCACCAGAACCGCGCTGTCGCTTTTGGTGGAAATTGTCCAGAGCATCGCTTCGGAGGTTTCGGAGGCCTCCAGGGCCAGCTCCGGCGCCGGTGTGCCGGCGAGCATCTCGCGCAGCGCATCCTCGCGGGTGAGCGGCCAGATGGCAGGCAGGATATCGGCGCAATGGCTGTCATGCTGGCTGCCTTCCAGATGCAGCGCGACCCGGTCTTCGCTGCCATCGGCAAAACGGCAGGCAAACACCACCCAGCGGCCAGACCTGTGGCCAGAGCCATCCGCACGCAGGGCAGCGGGATCCAGCCAGTCGGGCCAGGCGTTGGGATGGCTCTGCGGATCATGCAGCTGGGTGCAATGGATCAGCGGCCCGCTGCGCAGCAGGGAGCGAAGATCCTCCCTGGGCGGTTTCGGCCGCGACCCGGCTGCGGATCGTGATGCGGATCCGGCACCGCTGGCCCCGTCGCTGCTGGCCCCGTCGCCGCTGGTCACAAGACATGTGGTCACCAGCAGACGGGCAGGCCCGGTGCAGTCGATCTCGGCAATGGCGGTGGTGGTGATGGATGAAACTTGTCTTTGAAACGATCGCGCAAAAGCGATCTCGCCCGTGTGGATCACGGCGCCCCCGAACACATTCATATTGCCCCCCGGCATATCAAAACGAATATGTCCCAGCCTAGCATATCGCCGGTGCCGTCAAATTGTGCAGAGGGCGTACCCCTTCGGATGTGACGATTCGCTGTTGGTTTGGGCTGTCCTTGCGATCAACCAACGGGCGAACCCACAGAGGGTTGAGTTTTAATCAATATCTGGTGTGGTGACGCAGGGTAAGCCACAAGTCACGGCGAAGAGCCAATTCGGTATTTGACATAATATTATTATTTTTCAAATGATTAGATATTGGCAAAGATCCGCCGCCTGAGTGAAGTGCTCAAGGAGAACTACCTCGGAGGGGGTAAGGATCCGGGCGGGGGCGCAACAAAGGAAGGGTGATTCCATCTCCTGCGGTAGGATTCGCGAAGATTGAACACCATTAGGTTGTGGAAGCCGGCCCGAGGCGAGTCAGAATTAAGGAATTCGCACATCTTTGGATTTGCCCGCCCTGAGGATATTCTTGTTGATAAATCAAAAGCCTATATCGAAAACAATACTTTAGGCTTTGGTTCTGGTGGCGCCAACATTTCGCCAATGGGTAAGTTTTTTGACAAAAACGGGTGGATTCAGGCTATTTTGGAGTGCCGCATAGCGGTGCAGCGCTGATACGGGCTGCAATTTGGAGGCAGGGGGGCGTGATATTTGGCCCCGGCATTTTAGGGGGCTGGCCTGGAGGAGGCCCGCCTGAACAGCAGGCCCTGTGAAACTTCCCCGTGATAGGGGGGGCTGCAGCGGGGAGCTGAGAGATGGCCTGCGGGCAGGCGGCTGAGGCGTTCCCTTGGTCGGCCGGGTCGCAATGCGGCGCTCATCTGATCGAAAGGACAAAAACACAAGACATAAGACAACACCGGGGTGCCATCTGTGACGGGGGTCGCAACAGCACCGCGAGGGCCAGGGCGGGGTGTTCCAAACCCGCAGAAAAGCCCGGTGACCTCCCTGTTCCGGAGATCATTCATTGAGACCATCTGATCGTGTGTGGATCAGTTTTTTTAAGAGTATGGGGGTATATCATGCCTGTTCATATTGTGGGCGAAAGTCGCTTGTTACGCGACATGTTCCTCGCCATTTGCCAGAGCAACGACTACCAGATCGGCACCTGCTGCGATGAGCTTTCGACGCTCTCCGGGCTGGGGGTGGATGATCTGGTTTTATATTACAGCCATGAAACCGGACCGGAGCTGGTGGAGGAATTGCGCCAGTTCAAAGAGGGCAATGACGCCTCTCTGCTGATCCTGATCATGGGGCGCGAATGTTCCACCAGCATGCAGAATGCGCTCAGCGCCTATGCCGAGGCGGTGATCCCGCAACGCAAATCGGCCGAGGCGCTGATTGCGGCGCTGCGGGTGGTGCAAAGCGGCTATCGGATCGTGCCATCGGATATTTCCGCGGCGCTGCGGGCGGCGGATGTGACCACATCCAGCGGCGACCAGGCGGCGGAAACCCTCGGCGCCTCTGCGGATTTTGCGGCGGTGACCCTGGACGGTCGGGTCAATGGGAGCCTGTCTGAGACAGGCTCTAACAAGGGGAAACCCAACGGTGTTCCGGCCGATCCCCTGCCAGTGGACCTGCGCCGGATGCCGGCCTCGGCTGCGGCGCGCGGGCTGTCGGGACGCGAATGGCTGATCCTGACCAAGCTGATCGACGGCGCCACCAATAAATCCATCGCCAATGAGCTGGGCATCTGCGAGGCCACGGTGAAGGTGCATCTGCGCACCTGTTTTCGCAAGGTCGGTGCCAAGAACCGCACCCAGGCCGCGATCTGGGCGTCGGAGCAATTCCTGTCCTGATCCCACCATCTGGTGGGCCGGGCAGGTCGGGGCTGCGTCGGCCATGGATCCATGCTGGGGGGCTGGATCCCGGGTCGACGCAGATCATCCCCGGATACTCTGCTGCGGACCGAACTGTTACAGACTGGGCGGTTGCCGGCCCGGGTGTCAGATCTTCAGCTGTTTGCCCGCAGGCAGCAGCGCGTTGATCTGGCGGGCGTGCTCGGGCATGCAGCGGGTCAGGAAATCGTAGGTTTCCACCACATGGGCGCGGGCATTGGGGCCGAGATGGGCATAGGCGCCGGGATTGGCCAGCACATCCACCACCTGATCGGCCAGCGCGCCGGGATCAAAGAAATCCACCAGCATGCCGGTCTCATTATGGGTCACCGCCTCGCGCACCGGCTCCACATCGGCGGCGACGACAGTGGCCTGCATCGACATCGATTCCAGCAACGACCAGCTGAGCACAAAGGGCATGGTCAGATAGATGTGGCAGCGGCTGATGCGGATGATCTTGCACAGATCGCTGTAAGGCACCCGGCCGAGGAAATGCACCCGACTCCAGTCGACGCTGTCGCCCAGCTCATCCTCCATCTCGCCGCGCAGCCCTGCGGGATGGGTGCTTTCGCGCCCATAGGAGGTCTCATTGCCGCCGATCATCAGGATCCGCGCATTGGGGCGTTCCGACAGGATCTTGGGCAGGGCGCGCATCATCACGTGAAAACCACGGGCGCGTTCCATATTGCGGGCGATATAGGTGATCACCTCATCGTCGCGGCTGAGCGGCCGGGGCAGGCGGCCGAGGCCGATGCTGGCCTGTGGGTCCGGCTGCAGCCGGTCGGTGCGGATGCCGTCATGGCTGACGTAGATCTTGTCGTGAAAGCTCTTGGGGAAGCGGTCGCGCTGCCAGTAGGTCGGGCTGTGGCCCAGATCGACCACCTCGATATTGGCAAAGGGCACGGTGTTGCGGGCATGGGCAAAGAACCCTGCGTGTTCGCCGGGGGGATTTTCCGGGTCAAAGCCAACCAGCCCGCCAGTGGTGCGGTAGAAATATTCAAAGAAGCCGATGATCGGCACATCCGGCCAGACCTCTTTCATGAAGGTCAGCTCCCCCCAGCCGGTGTGGCCAATGATGATATCGGGCTTGAAGCCTTCCCTGGCCTCCAGTTGGCGCGCGGCGAGGGCGGCGCCAATGCCATTGCCGGCTGCCGCCTCCCAGTCCTTGGACAGCCCATAGGCATCGGCGGCAGGCTGGTGATGGCTGCTGTAGGTTGCGGTGGTGACCCCGGGCAGCTTCACATCATTCCGCTGGGTCAAAAACACGATCTCATGCTCGCCCTGATCGGCCAGCCACTGGATCATCTCCCGGTACTGGCCGGGCATGTTCTGGTGCACAAAGAGAAATTTCATCCCCTATCCATGCCGCGAGAGGGCGGCAGGCGCAACCCTTTCGGCGGGGCGCGGGCGGGGAGATCTGGCCGGGCGTCCAGTACGTCCGGGCGCGCGGGTGCGCGGGGCGCCCCCATGGGCAGGGTTTCACCACCAGGGGCCTCTGCCGGGTTTTCCGGGCTTGTCCCCAGAGGTCATGGCGCTAACATGCGCGCAACGCAGCAATCCCGGGGGCTGCGGCCGCCGGAGACGCCAAAGCGCGGTTGCCGATCCCCTATTTTCAATAGGCCATACCATCCGTTTGTGGAGGCTATGGCGAGTAACATCTGGTGATATATGAGAATCCTTTTCCACGCTCCCGTGCTTTCGGTCCACCGTCCGGATCCGGCACTCTCCAGTATCCTGGGGGTGCCGCCGACGGTGACGGACACATTGTTCGGTCTGAAACCGGCGCATAGGCTGACCGGGAATCGCGGCAATATCATCCATGCCGAAGCCCCGGCGCGCAGCCTGCGCAAGGACCCGGATGGGTCGGCGGTGGGCAATATCGCCAATCTGCAGAAGAACCTCGGTGAGGGCTATGCCGAGACCATCGCCGAGCATTTCGACATGATCGTGGTGTCGCTGGCCAATTTCATCCGCCCCAATCACGATGGTATCCGGCTGTTTACCGCGCTGGAGGCGCTGGATGGGCGGGTGCCTTTTGTGGTGCTGGGGGCCGGGATGCAGGGCAGCCATGCGTTTGAGGACCTGCTGCCGGGCAACCGCGATCTTCTGGCGCTGCTCAATGAACGGGCCAATCTGTTTGGGGTGCGCGGCACCCAGACGGCAGAGTGGCTGGCCAACAACGGGCTGGAGAACACCACCGTGCTGGGCTGCCCCAGTCTCTATGTCTATCCGCAGTCGATCATGGCCATCGACGGGGCCGCGGCCCAGGCCAAGGGGCGTCAGGCCAATGTGATGACCGCAGGCCATTTCTCCATGCGCGACGGCGCCATCGTTGAACGCGGCACCGAACTGGCCAAGGCGTTCGACAAGATCGACGCCTCTTATGTGTTCCAGGATGAGATCTTTGCCTATGGTAAATTCATCACGGACCGGTTTGGCTATAATGAGGGCAATAATATTGCCCAGCCCGAGATGCTCAATCGCTGGCTGAGCCGCAAATGCGGCCATAAGGTCGATTTCAACCGCTATTATTACTTCTCCGAGGCTGGCGCCTGGCGGCAGGCGGCGATGCTGCATGATGTCTATATCGGCGACCGGTTCCACGGTGGCGTGGCGGCCCTGCAGGCGGGTCAGCCGGCGATTTTCCTCAAGCATGACAACCGGGTGGCCGAGCTGACCGAACATTTCGGCCTGCCGGCGCTGAACACGCAGAAATTCATGCGCAAGGGGCTGAAGGCGACGCTGGATGAATATCTGTCGCCCGAGATGCTGGACACGATGAAGGCGACCTATCGCCAGCGGCATGCCGAATATGTGGCGGCGCTGGCCGAACACGGGCTGGAGGTCGACACCATCGTGCCCGACGAGCCGCAGCCGGTGCCTGCGGTGGACCGGCAAGGCCATCTGGGCGCCATCCGCAGCCAGAAGGCCCCCGAAGAAGCGCTGCCAGAGGGGCTGTGGCCCACCACCACGCTGACCCCGTCTTATGCCATGCGGCGGCTGCATCCGGAGGGCGCGCGGGAGCTGGTTGTCACCTTTGAAGGGGCAGGCCAGGCGCTGGACCGCAAGGATCCCTTGCGTCCGGGCTTTGGCGAGCGTTTCCTGATCAAATCCGGCTATGCGGTGCTGTCGGTCTTGCCGCATCAGCAGAACTGGTACCGTCCGCTGGATCTGGAACAGTATTTCCGGGCACCGGACACCCGCGCCTGGATGGCTGGGTTTGACAAGGTGCATGTGCTGGGCTCCGGTATGGGGGCCTTTGGCGCCATGGCCTTTGCCGACCTGATCGGCGCGGAAAACGTGGTGGCGCTGCAGCCGATCACCACCCTGGCCGAGGATCTGATCCCCGGAGAGACCCGTTTCCCGGCGGCGCGCAAGCTGGACTGGAGCAGTGGCTACCGCGATGGCTGCAGCGGCTGTGACCGGGCGGCCCGGATCTATGCCATCCACGGCGATCATCCGCTGGATCTGGCTCATGTGGAGCGGCTGCGCGCGGCGGCCGGATCGCGGCTGATCAACGCCGAGCTGTCCCATGACAGCAAGCGCCCGGTGACCCCTTTGCTGCGCGCCAAGCGCCGTCTGCCCCGGACCGTGCTGACCTGCCTGCGCGGCGGCGACGCGGCGGCGCTGGAGCAGGTGCTGGGGGAGCTGGTTGCCCAGAAAACCCCGGCGGAATGATCCGCTGCTGCTGGTGTCATGTCGAACCCAGATACAAAGGCCGCCTGTCAGGCGGCCTTTGTCACATCTGCCCGCTGAATATATCGCCGCGACGCGGTGAATGTGCAATAATTTAACATAAGATTGATTAAGGAGCTTTTTTACACCCGGAGCACATTCCGAACTGGGGTGCGACAAATTCCCTATCTTGCCGGATCAGACGGAGATGTGATCGTGGCCGGGTGGTGTTTTATTGCTCGTCTGCCGTTTGATCTGATAGCCTTTGGCCCTGCGGTCGGCATCATCGGAAGCCGGGCCGGAAGGGCCGCAGACAGGTGGATGTTAAGAGTGACGTGATACCCAGACCACCTGGGCGCGGCACAGGATCGAAAGTATGGCGCGGGTTGGCCCAGGCCCGATGCCAGGTAGGGGGCATCATGACCGGTACTTCACAGGCAGCTAAGCCTGGCTCGACATCTGCGATGGGCGAGACGGATCTTCAGGCAGCGTCTGTGGTGGACGGGGCGCGGGATATCCCCCTGACGCCGATGCAGCAGGGGCTGCTTTATGAAAGCGCGGCTGCCGGCCGACCTTGGGTCAATCTGGAACAGATCGTGGTGCATCTGGACGCCGAGGCGCCCGCGCCCGAGGCGCTGCGGGCGGCCTGGCAGCAGGTCTGCGCCCGCCATCCGGTGCTGCGCAGCGCGGTGCTGTGGCAGGGCCGCCCGCAGCCGGTGCTGCAGGTGGCGCCGGTGGCCGTGGCCGCGGCGCAGGTCACGGTGGAGACCGAGGACTGGCAGGGGCTGGGGGCGGAGGATCAGACCGCCCGGCTGGAACGGTTCCTGGCCGAGGATCGCAACCGGGGCTGCGCGCTGGAGCAGGCGGTGTCCTGGCGGGTGCTGCTGGCGCGGCTGGGGCCGGAGCGGTCGGTGATGGTCTGGACCATCCACCACGTGCTGGTCGATGGCCGCAGCATGGCGGTGGTGCTGGAGGATGTCTTTGCGGCGCTGAGCGCGGGCGATCTGCCTGCCGAGACCGCGCCGGTGACCGGTTTTGACGCCTTCAGCCCGGCCGTGGCGGAGGTCTCGGGGCGGGCGGAAAGTCGGGCGTTTTTCCAGGATCACCTCAAGGGGTTCGAAACCCCCAATCAGATTGCCCGGCTGGCGGATCTGCCGGCCGACACACCGCAGGACAGCCCCGGGCGCAAGCGGATCCTGCAGCGACATCTGCCGGCCGAGCTGCGCCGCGCCCTCATGCAGCGCGCAGGCGCGGTCACGGCGACAGAGGGCGGCGGCGCGGCCACCCTGGCCAATATGGTCCATGCCGCCTGGGGGCTTCTGGTGGCGCGCTGGAGCGGGCGGGAAACGGCGCTCTTCGGGGTCACCCGATCGGGGCGCTATCTTCTGGAGGGCTGCGGGCGCACGGTGGGCTGCCTGATCAATACGGTGCCGCTGTATCTGCATCTGTCGGGGGGCGAGACGGTTGACGGGCTGCTGGCGCGCCTGCGCCGCGATGCGGTGGCGCTGCGCGATCATGAACATGCCGCGCTGGCGGATATGCGCGGCTGGTGCGGGCTGCCGGGCAGCGTGCCGCTGTTTGACAGCATGGTGATGTTCGAACGCGACAGTCTGAACAAGCGGATGCGCAGCCTCGGCGGCGCCGATCCGCAGACCCCCTGGCGGCACCGTCGGGTGGAACTGCGCGAAGAGGGCGCGATGCCGCTGACCCTGGCGGTCTATGGCGATGAACAGCCGCTGCTGATGCTGGAATATGATCCCGAGGTGCTGCCGGGCACACAGGTGGAGCGGATGCTGGATCACCTGTGCCAGCTGTTGCAGAGCCTCGCCACGGCGCCCGCGGGCATGGCCCTGCGCGATCTGGGGATGCTGCCGGAGGCGGAGGTCACGCAGCTGGTGCGACAGGGCCGCCCGGATCCGGCGCTGGCGCAGAGGCTGGCGCAGGATATGGCAGCGGCCCCGCCCTGTATGGCAACCCGGCTGGAGGCCACGGCGGCGCGGGCGCCTGAGGCCCCGGCCCTGCAGATGGCCCCGGACGGGGCGCTGCTGAGCCATGGAGATCTGCAGGCCCGCGCCGATCAGCTGGCGGGGGTTCTGCAGGCGCAGGGGGCGGAGGCCGGCGATATCATTGCCATCTGCCTGCCGCGCAGCCCGGAGTTCATCATTGCGATGCTGGCGGTGCTGAAGGTTGGCGCCGCCTTTCTGCCGGTGGACCCCACCTACCCGGCGGCGGTGATGGCCCATATGCTGGAGGACAGCGGCACCCGGCTGGGCATCGGCGGGCCGGATCATGGCACCGTTTCAGGCTCTGACATGGGTGAATCCGCCGATCAGGCTCCTCAACATGAGACGGCGCTGACCTCAAACGGGCTGGTCTGGATCCCGCCCGGGGCCGGGCAGGCGCAGCCCCGGTCCGCAGCGCCGATCCGCCCCGCGCCGGATCCGGCGCGGCTGGCCTATGTGATCTATACCTCCGGGTCCACCGGCAAACCCAAGGGGGTGCGGGTGCCGATGCGGGCGCTTCTGGCCCATGCCAGCGCCATCACCGCCGCCTTTGACCTCCAGGCCAGCGACCGGATGCTGCAATTTGCCAGCCTGTCCTTTGATGTCGCCATCGAGGAGGTGCTGCCCAGCCTCCTGGCCGGCGCCTGCGTGGTGCTGCGCGCGCCCGATATGATCGGCGCGCCGGGGCTGTTTCTGGACCGGGTGGCGGCGCTGGAGCTGACGGTGCTGAACCTGCCGACCGCCTTCTGGCATGTGCTGTGCGATGTGATGGCCGACAGTGGCCGCAGCCTGCCGCCCTCGGTGCGGCTGGTGATCGTCGGCGGGGAGCAGGTCAGCCCGCAGGCGCTGGCGCGCTGGCAGCAGCTGGCGCCGGGGGTGCGCTGGCTCAATGGCTACGGGCCGACGGAAACCACCATCACCTGCACGCTGCATGATCCGGGCGGCCCGGTTGATGCGGATGAGGATGTGCCCATCGGCCGCCCCACCGCCCATGCCCGCGCCTATGTGCTGGCCGCTGATGGCAGCCTGGCCCCCGCAGGGGTGGCCGGGGATCTGTGGATTGGCGGCCTGGCGGTGAGCGATGGTTATATCGGCCGCCCCGAGGACACCGCGCGGGCGTTCCGGCCCGACCCCTTTGCAGCGGAGCGCGCGGCGGCGCGGATCTATCGCACCGGGGATCGCGCTGCCTGGCGGGGGGATGGCACGCTGGCCTTTCTCGGGCGGCAGGACCGGCAGGTCAAGCTGCGCGGCTTTCGCATTGATCTGCGCCATGTCGAACAGGTGCTGGAGCGCGCCTGTCCCGGGGTGCAGGCGCTGGCGGCGGTCCGGGGCAAGGATGGGCCTGCGGCGCAGCTCTGCTGCTGGGTCCGGGGCGTGGCGCAGACGGGCGATGGCCAATGGGATCTCGGCCCGTTGCAGCAGGTGGTGCAGCGCGATCTGCCCGCCCATATGCGCCCGGCGCTGGTGGCGCTGGCAGAGTTTCCACGCACCGCAGGGGGCAAGATCGACATGGCCGCCCTGCCCGCCCCGGAGCAGGCCGCAGGGGCGCTCGGTCTGCGTCTGCGGCGGGACGCCGGAGCGGCGGTTGACACCTCTGCCCCGCCCTCGCCGCTGGCCCGGCAGCTGACGGAGATGATGGCCGATATCCTGGGCCAGCCCGATCTGGCGGCGGATGACAGTTTTTATGACCGCGGCGGCCATTCGCTGCTGGCGATGCGGCTGATTGGCCGGATCGAGGCGGATCTGGGCCAGCGGCTGAGCCTGGCGGCGCTGCATCTGACCCCCAGCCCCCGCGCCCTGGCGGCGGCACTGGAGGCGGAGCAGAACGGGGAACAGACCGGCGCGCCGGAAACACCGGAAGGCCACAGCCTGCCCGATCATCTGGTGATCATCCAGGATGGCGCGGCGCGGCCGCCGCTGTTTGGCGTGCATGTGCTGGGCCGCAACGAGGAATTCTATCGCCCGCTGGCCCGTGCCCTTGGCCCCGACCAGCCGGTCTACGGGCTGAGCATCGGCCTGCTGGATGATGACACCCCCACCGGGGTGCGGACCACCGCCAAGATGTATCTGGACGAGATCCAGACCCATTACCCCAGCGGGGTTGT
The DNA here is from genome assembly GCF_048056175.1 of Phaeobacter sp. JH20_29. Taxonomy (NCBI): domain Bacteria; kingdom Pseudomonadati; phylum Pseudomonadota; class Alphaproteobacteria; order Rhodobacterales; family Roseobacteraceae; genus Phaeobacter; species Phaeobacter sp. JH20_29. The sequence continues at coordinate 26,459 of NZ_JAYMWO010000020.1, read as the reverse complement.
GCATCTGGCGGCGGTGTCTCTGGGCAGTTATTTCGCCTTTGAACTGGCGCGTCAGCTGCTGGCGGCGGGGCGCGAGCTGGGGCTGGTGGCGCTGTTTGATGCCGAAGGGCCGGCCGGGCGCAGCCGGGTACAGGGCCGGGCCAGGCTGAGCGCCCATCTGCAGCTGCTCCGGCGCATGGGGCCTGCCTATCTGCGCCATATCGTCGGTAATCGGATTGATCTGCTGCGCAATGCCGTTGAGCGGCGGCGGCTGGAGCAAACCGGCGGTGGTGGAGAACTGACGATCGACGCGCTGATCGCGGCAAACCAGCAGTCGGTGGAACATTACGCGCCGGAGCCGCTGGCCACGCCGCTGACCGTGTTCCGGGCCGGCGACGATCTTTTTGACAGCTCCGAAGGGCTGGCCCATGGGCTGGGCTGGGCGCCGGTGGCCGAGGCCGGGTTTGAGCTGATCGAGGTGCCGGGATCACATCTGTCGATCCTGCAGCCACCCAATGTGCAGCAGCTGGCCCGCCATATGGCGCGCCTGATGGCGCATTCGGCAGATGGGAAAACCGGCTGATCCCGCTCAGATCCGGGCGCATTTCGGCCCGGATCGGAACAAACCCGAGAAAATCGACCCAAAAAGGGAACAAGTTCCCGCTTTGCGGCGTCTGTTCCGTAGGCTGGTTCTCTGCCTGCCGTCTGGCTGCGAACAGGCGGGCTTATTTGTCATTTCCGGGCCTGCGACATCTTGGTCCCCGGCGGCAGGGGGATTAGGTCGGGGCCGAACTCAAAAGGATTCCCTTGTCATGATGAAACCATTTGTCCGGCTTGCCCGCACTGCGGCCATCGCCGTGAGCCTGATGTCCGCCTCCTCAGCCCTTGCCTCCGACACGCTGCGGGTGGGCATGTCGGGCGGCTATTTCCCCTTTACCTTCGTGCGGCAGGATGTGCTGCAGGGGTTTGAAGTGGATGTGATGAATGCGGTGGCCGAGGAAACCGGCCTTGAGGTGGAATTTGTCACCATGTCCTTCTCCGGGCTGATCGGCGCGCTGGATGCCGGGCGTATCGACACCATCGCCAACCAGATCACCATCACGCCCGAGCGCAGCGCCAAATTCGCCTTTACCCAAGCCTATGTCATTGATGGCGCCCAGGTGGTGGTGAAACGCGGCAATGAGGACAGTATCGCAGGCCCTGCTGATCTGGCGGGCAAGACCGTGGCGGTGAACCTCGGCTCCAACTTCGAGGAGCTGCTGCGCAACCTGCCGGAGGCCGACAAGATCGAGATCAAGACCTATGAGGCCAATATCGCCCAGGATACAGCACTGGGGCGGGTCGATGCCTTTGTGATGGACCGGGTGTCCTCGGCCCAGCTGATCCAGGAAAGCCCGCTGCCGCTGGCGCTGGCCGGCGCGCCCTTCTCCGAGATCCGCAATGCCCTGCCGTTCCGTCAGGACGAGGCGGGGCTGGCGCTGCGCGACCGTGTGGATGCGGCGCTGACCCGGCTGCGCGACAGCGGCAGGCTGGCCGAGATCTCGCAGACATGGTTCGGCACCGATATCACGGTTGCCACCGCAGCGGTCGAGAAGTGAGCCGGTAAATGCAGGGGTTGGACCTCGCCTATATGCTGGGGCTGGTGCCGGTGCTGCTGAGCTATGTGCCGCTGACGCTGTTCATGGCGGTGGTGGCCATGGCGCTGGCACTGGTGCTGGCGTCCCTCTTGGCGGTGGAACGGGTGCTGCGGATCCCGGTGCTGGACCAGCTGGTGGTGCTGTTCATCAGCTTCTTTCGCGGCACGCCGCTTCTGGTGCAGCTGTTCCTGTTCTACTACGGGCTGCCGCAGGTGTTGTCGGTGCTGACCCAGATTGACGGGGTCACCGCGGCAATCATGGGGCTGACCCTGCATTTTGCTGCCTATATGGCCGAAAGCATCCGCGCCGCCATCCTTGGCGTCGATCGCAGCCAATGGGAGGCGGCGCAGTCGATCGGCATGACCCGCGGCCAGATGATGCGCCGTATCGTGCTGCCGCAGGCGGCCCGGATCGCGGCGCCGACGCTGGTCAATTACTTCATCGACATGATCAAGGGCACTTCGCTTGCCTTTACGCTGGGGGTCACTGAAATGATGGGGGCGACCCAGAAAGAGGCCGCAGGCAGTTTCCTCTATTTCGAGGCCTTTCTGGTGGTGGCGGTGATCTACTGGATTCTGGTGGAGGCGCTGTCGCTGGCGCAGCGGCTCCTGGAGACCCATCTGAACAAGGCCTATGCACGATGAGCGATGCAAGATCCGACACCGCAATTTCCATCACCGGGCTGCGCAAGACATTTGGCGACGCGGTGGTGCTGGATGGCATCGATCTGACCATCCAGCCCGGCGAGCGTATCGTCATCATCGGCCCGTCGGGCACCGGCAAATCGACGCTGCTGCGCTGCCTGAATTTCCTCGATACCCCGGATGCCGGTCTGATCCGCATTGGGGATCTGGAAGTGGACGCCGCCCGCGCCAGCAAGGGCGATATCCTGGCCCTGCGTCGGCGCACGGGGTTCGTGTTTCAGAACTATGCGCTGTTTGCCAATAAGACGGCGGCGGAAAACATCATGGAGGCGCTGGTCACCGTTCAGAAGCAGCCCCGCGACACAGCCCGCGCCCGCGCGCTGGAGATCCTGGCGGAGACCGGTCTGGCGGAGAAGGCCGATGCCTATCCCGCCAGCCTGTCGGGCGGCCAGCAGCAGCGCGTCGGCATTGGCCGCGCGATGGCGCTGGGGGCCGAGCTGATGCTGTTTGACGAGCCGACCTCGGCGCTGGATCCCGAATGGGTGGGCGAGGTGCTGGCGCTGATGCGCAAGGTCGCCGAAGAGCGCCAGACCATGCTGATCGTCACCCATGAGATGCAGTTTGCCCGTGAGATCGCCGATCGCGTGGTCTTCATGGAAGGAGGGCGGATTGTCGAACAGGGCCCGCCGGCGCAGATCTTTGACGCGCCACAGGATCCGCGCACAAGGGCCTTTCTGCGCCGGGTGGGGTGACGCCCGCCGTCGGAGCCATCAATCGCAGAGACGATCCAGACGCAAAAAGCGGGCCAGTGGCCCGCTTTTTTCCATCGCGAGGATGGGTATTCCTGAGACGCTGTCAGCCTGGGATCCACACCCTGCCCTGCTCAGGCGCGCCGGGCGGAGGTCAGATCCTGCCACACCCCATCAGATCGCAGGCGATCAGTTGGTGGTGGTGGTGGTGCTGGTTTCGTCGTCGTCGTTCAGGATCACACCCAGAATGACCGCAGCGGCAACGCCGCCTGCAATCAGAGTGCCCTGCTCAAGGCCGGTACCGCCGAGCAGGGTCGGGGTGCCTTCTTCCTGAGCGGAGGCGGTGGTGGTTGCGGCCAGGGTGGCCAGAGCGATTGCTGCGAAGAACTTGTTCATAATCCAAAACTCCTTTGGAGACCGTTGAGCTGAGAGTAGGTGAGTTACCCTTTGAATTCAACGCAGCTTTTAGCAGCAATATCCCGGGGACTGGAATTTTTTTTCCGACGTTGCCGAGATATCGCTCATTTGGGCGGATCTGGCTCCAAACCGCCTGTTTTTCATAGCCTCCGGGGCCGGATCAGCCGCCGGTGGTCAGCTGACGGATGCGCAGATAGCCCACATTGGGGCCTGCCCATTGGCGCGACTGCCAGACCCGGCCGCTGCGCGAATCTACCCAGTAGTCATTGACGATCTCGCCGCCGCGCCCCGGCTGGCTGGGCTGGCAGCGTTCCTCGATGTGGCGGGTCGGGTAGCGCAGCTCCACGATGACAACCGGATCAGCCCCGAGATCGCGGCGGCTGCAGAGCATGTCGAGCTGCCAGGCGTCATTGTCCAGCCCGCGGATATGATAGCGCCGGGCGCCGCTGCGCAGAGGTCCACCGGTCTCCCCCGCCACCAGGGCGGAGCTGGACAGGATGTCATTGCCAAGGTTGCGGGTGGCCACCAGAACGCCGTTGCGCAGGGTCAGGCTGATATTATCCTCGGTGCGCCAGACCGCCACCGTGCCGGGGCTGTCATCGCGGCGCAGCTGCTGGCGCGACAGATAGGCAAAGACGCCGTTTTTCTCGATGGTGACCTCGATATAGGGGTCCTTGATCTCATCCAGACCGGCGCGGGTCAGCGGCGGGCGCGCGGCCGGATCCGCCCGGCCCCCGGCCAGCCGGGCGCCAACCCGGTCCGACAGGTTGCGCAGCAGTTCGACCTGCAGGGGCGGCGCGTCCGGTCCGCGGCTGCAGGCGGTCAGCGCCAGCAGCCCCAGCAGGGCGACAAACGGGGCCAGACGCCCCCGGGGGTGACCCGTTGCAGACATCATCATTCCCAGATCCTCGCCCGTTGCCGGGTCAGCTGCGCGCGGTGGGCCTCGCGGATTTGTCCATAAAGCCGGTCGGGGACATGCACCCGCTGGCCACCATCCCGCTGGGTCGGGCGCACCACCATGCCAAATGTATTGCGGCTGGGTTTGCCCAGAAGCCAGTCCAGCGGGATGCTGAAGCGGAAGCCCTTGTCAAAGGAGCCTTCGCCAAAATCCTCGGAGGAGACATCGGTGAGGGTAAAGAAGCCGCCGACCCGCCAGCCATTTGCAAATTCGCGGTCCAGGCTGAAGGTGGCGCCATAATCGCCGGCCAGATAGCGCCCGGCATCCACCTGCACATGGTAGCCTTTGTCCAGCTGGTAATAGGCCGAGGCATGGCCGGTGAAGGTCTTGTAATCGCGAAACGACAGCCGCTGATCGTAATCGCGCTGCACCACGTAGTTGGTCTCAATCCCAAGCGCCAGACGGCTGGAGACCGGTTTCCACAGCAGCTCTCCCGAGACGCCGCCAAACATGCTTTCAAACAGGCCGACGGTGCTGCGGGCATAGAGATCCCGCCCCATCTGCCATTGCTTCGTGACATAGAGGTTTTTCAGCGTGGTGCCGAATTGGGCATATTCCCTCGCATCTGTCCGCACCCGTGGCAGCACCGAATTGGAGGCGCGCCCGTCTGCCACATTGCCCCAGACCCGCTGGCGGAGGGTGCCCGCGATGCGCCAGCCCGGGGCGGGCGCATAAGAGGCCTTCAGATCCACCCCCACATCCAGCCGGAACGGCAGATCCGGGTCAAAATAGGACGGCGCGGTATAGGGGCTGATGGAGGTGGAAAACGCCGGGTAGAGATCCTGCGCGACCAGCGCCTCCCCGGCCAGCGGGCCTGCCTCCTGCAGGCCGGTCACCGCCCAGAGCGCCTCGGTGGCGTCGGGGTGATGTTCCAGCGCCTCCAGATCGCTGCGCCGGATCACCACCTGCGACAGCGCCAGCCCACCGCGCATCGGCACGATTTTCAGCGTCTCCACCGAGGGCGGCAGCAGCCGTGCCATGGCGCGGGCGGCGCGGCCGATGGCCAGGGTCTGGGCGCGGTAGCGGGGATTGCGATAGCGCAGCTCGGCCTCGGTGCCATCTGCGGGCAGGGTCAGCGCCTCAAGAATGAGCCCATCCTGTTGCAGCGCCGCGCTCATCAGATCCCGCAGGGTGGTCTTGGCGCGGGTGCTCCGGGCCCAGTCGCGGCTCCAATGGGCCTCCTCGGTGGCCCAGCTGCTGCGCGGCGCCACCGGCACCGGCGCGCTCACCCGCATCGGCTGGGGGGGGTGTTTCGGATTGAGCTGGATCTGCGCGGTCACCCCCAGTTCCGAGCCATAGAGGTAATAGGCCCCCAGCCGCAGCCCCGGTCTGGCCTGGTATTCGGCGCCGAAGCTGAAGGAGGATTTGCGCTCAAACACATTCGGAGCGCCGGTCTCCAGCACATAGGCATCGGAGGAATATTCCGCCTTCAGCCCCCAGCGGTCATTGGGCAGCCATTCGATGCCTGCAAAAGGCGCCATCTCGCCGCGAAACCACTGGTCATAGGACAGTTCACCGCCGGTACTGCCGGCCGTGAACCCCGGTCTGCTGCCGGCCAGGCTGCCGATGGATCCGCTGGTGCCCAGGCGTCCCCAGCCCAGACCGGCGGTCAGCTTCAGCCGCCCGGCCCCGCTGCGATGGCTGAGGGCGGGGGTGTCAAAATTCTTGGTGGCGACGATATATTCGCCGGCATAAATCCCGGTGCCGGCAAAATCCTGCAGGCCCAGGGTCACGGCCGGACGATAGCGCCCCTCGCGCAGCAGCCGCAGCCGCACGTCAAAGCCGCGGTCATAATAGGTGGAGAAGCCGGCAATCTGCGCGCCATTGGTCTGGATGCCATTGTAGCGGAACGCGGCGCTGAGCCAGGGCGTGGCCTGAAAGGTCAGATTGTAGCGGGCCTGACCGCCAAACCAGGAATAGGTGGCGGCAAACTGCCCGTCCGGCAGCATTTCGGCGCTTGGCATGTCCACCAGACCGGGGGAGCCGTAGAAATTGAGGCTGGGGGCGGGCAGCGGTTTGAAGCGCGGGGCCTCCGGCTTGGGCGCGGTGAGCGCATCCTGCGCCTGTGCGGCCCCTGCACCCAGACCCGGACTGAGACCCAGCACAGCCACACAGGCAGAGGGCAGAAGCACCGAAGCGCGGAAAGATCGAAGAGCAAAGATCACGGGCGGGCTGCCTTGTTGTCTGGTCGGGGCTTCGGAGGGTCCGAGAATCGGCGGGCCGATCCGCAGCTCTGCGCCCCGGGGGCGCGGTTGGCCCGGTTAGACCACAAAAGCCGCAGGCGGATCAACGATCTGGCCAGCGCCGACCCCTGCCGGAGATCGACCTGTGACCGGCAAACTATAGTGTCTGCGCATTCCTCCCGATGACCGCTCCCCAGTTCCCGCCCCCAGTTGCCATCCCCGGTTGTCGGCGCTGTCCGTCAGCGCGACGGGCGATGTGACAGGACACCGGGTCGTCAGGAGGTCTTGCGCGCCTCTTCGGGGGTGCGATAGCCCTCGACCCAGCGTTTGATCAGCGCCCGGGCCGCGCCTTCGTCTCCTGCTGCCACTGCCTGGCGCAATCCGCGGATCAGCGCGGCGACCTCGATTTCCGACAGCACCGCCTCGCGGGCGCAGAAGATCTTCTGATGGCGGGTGGTGATCAGGTCCGAACTCAGCGTCAGCTCTTCCTGCATCTTTTCGCCGGGGCGCAGCCCGATGATCTCGATGGCGATATCGCCGTCGGGATCCTCATCGTCGCGCACCGAATAGCCGGCACTTTCGATGACCTGACGGGCCAGCTGCAGGATCGAGATCGGCTCGCCCATGTCGAGCACAAAGACCTCGCCGCCAAGCGCCTCGGCGCCGGCCTGAAGCACCAGCTGCACCGCCTCGCGGATGGTCATGAAATAGCGTTTGACGCGCGGATCGGTGACGGTGACCGGCCCGCCGCGGCTGATCTGCTCCTGAAACAGCGGCACCACCGACCCCGAGGAGCCGAGCACATTGCCAAAGCGCACCATGGTGAAGATGGTGCCGGGATTGCGGGTGGCCAGATCCTGCACCACCAGTTCCGCCATCCGCTTGGAGGCGCCCATCACATTGGTCGGGCGCACCGCCTTGTCCGAGGAAATCAGGATAAAGCGTTCCACCCCGCTGCGCGCCGCCGCGCGGGCCAGGGTTTGCGTGCCAAAGACATTATTGGCCAGACCGGGCAGCGGGTTGGCCTCCACCAGCGGCACATGTTTATAGGCCGCCGCATGCAGCACCACCTGCACGCCGTGATCGGCCAGCACCATGCGCACCTGGCGCGGATCGGTGACCGAGCCCAGCACCGGCACCAGGTCGATACCGGTGCCTTCCAGCTGCTGCTCCAGCTCCTGATGGATGGTGTAAAGCGCCAGTTCCGACAGCTCGTAGAGCACCAGTTTGCGCGGTCGGCAGGCCAGCACCTGACGGCAGAGTTCGGAGCCGATGGATCCGCCGGCGCCGGAGACCAGCACCACCCGGTTCTGATAGGACCCGCTGGCCTCCTGCAGGGGCACATCGCGGGTGGCCCGACCGAGGAAATTCTGCGGCGCGACGGGTGTCAGCTTGTCCACCAGCGCCTCTTCGCCGATGAGCTGGGCAAAGGAGGGCAGCGCCTGTACCTCCAGCCCGATCCGCTGCAGGCGCTGGATGATCTGGGCCTGTTTCGGCTGGCTCTGCGAGGGCATCGCCAGCAGCACCCGTTTGACCTGGCGGGCCTCGGCCAGCTCGGCGATGCGGGCGGGCGGGAACACCGGCAGCCCCACCAGCGTCACCCCCTGCAGCGAGGTATTGTCATCGACAAAGGCGACAGGATCAATGCCGTCATGGGCCTTCAGCGCCTGGGCCAGCTGGGCGCCGGTGGTGCCGGCCCCGTAGATCAGCACCCGGCAGCGCGGCTGGGCGCGCCGGTAGATCGCCACCACCACCTGATAGAGCAGCGCCCGCGCGGCCAGCAGGCAGAGAAAATAGGTGGTGGCAAAAACCACATGGGTGCCGGGCGGCAGATCCGGACCAAACAGCAGCGTGAGCCCCGCCGTGGCTGCGGCGGTGATCGAGGCCAGCAGCGCGGTCAGCCCGACGGCATGGCGCTCATAGGCGTTGAGCTGCACCTTGGGCAGCCCCAGCCACAGCGCCACCGCCGCCGCCAGCGCCAGCACATAGGGCAGCACCGGCAGCATGGCCGCCAAGGTGGCCAGCGCCGATCCCGGCAGCGGCAGCACCAGAAAGGTCAGGAACAGCGCCAGCGGGATCAGGGTGAGATCAATGGTGAGAAAGATATAGGATTTCTGTTTGCGTGACAGCGCACTGATCAGATTGAACATCCCTGGCCGTCCCCGCTTCCAGTCCCCGGTGGCCGCCTGCAGTCCGGGGCGGCCCGTCGATATGTCCCGATGTCGCGCCGAAGTCACTCCGATGCACATCGTTTCAAATGTGTTTTTATCAATCCCCGCAGCAGGTCCCCGGACCCTCATGCGCTGGGTCTCTCTGGCTGCGGGCCTATGTTTCTTTGGTCCAACCTTCGGGCCCTGTCCAGGAAATCCAGCCTGAAACATCCAAAGGTCATCCGGCGATCACTTTAGACCCATTTAGGGGCTAATACAAAACCGCAACCAGCAAAAAAGCGCCGCCTGCCGGTGATTTGCCCGGTGATTTGCCCGTTTTGCCGCGCCGGTGACCTGCCCCGAGCCTTGATGCCGGTTCTGAAGGCCCCGGTGCCGCCGAAGTGGCGGAGGTGGCGGGTCCCCGCCGCTCGGGTGGGGGGCGATATGGGCCCGTCCGGCGGGAAACGGCCGCTCCGGAGGGCGAATCATCGGATCCCCGCAGACCTGTTCTCAGCCGCGCCGGAACAGGTTGCCGATGGTCTGAAACACCAGGTCAAAATCGTAACACATGCTCTGGTGGCGCTGGTAGATCAGGTCCAGCCGCGCCTTCATCGGCACGCAGAGGCGGGAATAGACCTGATCGGTTTCCTCGGCGGTGGTGCAGCGCGCCAGCAGGGCGGCCTCATGCCGGTGATAGGTGATCGAGGCCAGGCCGGTGACGCCGGGGCGCGATTTCAGCACCCGGGCATAGAGGTCGGGGTTGGCCTCGACATATTGGCGCAGCGGCGGGCGCGGCCCGACAAAGGAGAGATCCCCCTTGAGGATGTTCCACAGCTGCGGAAACTCATCCAGCCGCCGGGCGCGCAGCCAGGCGCCTGTTTTGGTGATGCGGGCCGATTTGTCGCCGCCGGAGACGCCGGTATCCTGATCCACCACCTGCATGGTGCGCAGTTTCCACAAGGCAAAGGGCTGATCGACGCCCTTCATCCGCTCGGCCACATAAAACAGCGGGCGGCCTTCCTTCAGCAGCAGCCAGGCCAGCAGCGCCAGCAGCACCGGGCCCAGCACCACCACCAGAAGGCTGGCAAAGAAGAGATCAAAGAGGCGTTTGCGCCAGGTCATATGCGGGGATCCTTATCGGAAACGGAAGGGGACAACAGGCCCAGTCCGCGCGTCTCGGCCACCAGATCAGCCGCTGTGGCAACAGGCAGGCAAGCTGGCAGATCTGCGGCGGGTGCAGGCTCTGGCGTCAAAAGCCCGATCAGCCGGCTGACGTCAAGCTGCACCTCGGCAATGGCGTCACCCGGCGCGGGCCTGCGGGCAAACTCCAGCCCCGCCGCCTGCAACAGATCGCCCATTGCCACCAGCCCGGGCTGGGCGATGTTCAGCACCTGTGGCAGCGCCGGGCTGGCGATCAGGGCGGCCAGCACCTCGGCCAGGGTCCGCGGGCCGATATAGCTGCGCCGCGGCGTCTGCCCATCGGCAAATTGATCCAGGCAGAACCCGGCCCGCCAGCCACCAAGAATGGCATCAAAGCCGGCAATATTGCCAATCCTGAGCAGGGTGACATCCAGTCCCAGCTCTGTGGCGCGGGCGCAGGCGGCCTGTTCCATCTCGGCCTTGGCGACGCCATAGGGGGCCAGCGGCGCCAGCGGGGTGTCTTCCCGCAGCGGGCCGGGGGTCGCGCCATAGACCGCCGCCGAAGAGGCCAGCAGCACCCGTGGCGCCCCTGCCCCTGCTCCTGCGTCGCGCGCCCGCGCGGAGGCCTCCAGCGCAGCCAGCGCCAGGTCGCGATGCTGCACCAGCTGGCCCGCCCTCAGATCGCCGCCCGCCGTGCCGCCGGGCACCGGCCCCGCCAGGCAGAGGATCGCCGCACAGCCCACCGCCGCCTGCAGCAGCGCTTCGGGCTCTGCCAGCGGATCGAAAACATGCCAGCCCCGGCCGTCGGGACCGGTCCCGACAGGCGGGCGGCGGCGCTGCCAGCGCAGCCCCTGCTCCGGCCCGCTCCACTGGCTGTGCAGGAGCCCGCCGATCCGCCCCGAGGCGCCCATGATCAATACCGGAGCCAATACGGGGATCAATATGGGTGGAAAACGCATCAGCCCCCCTGTTACCGTTGCCCTTGCGGTTGACGCAGTCTGCATGCCCAGTATCTTGCGGAGAACAAAAATCAAGCCGTTTTCGGACAAGGACTCTCATGCGCCGCCTCACCCTCCTGCTTGCCGCTCTTGGCCTTGCCCTGTTGCCGGCCGCCTGTGGCCGCCTGCCCGGTGGCGCTCCCGCCAGCGAAGAGATCCTGAAAACCGCCGATGATGCGGATGCCGATTTTGCCCTTTATCCGGTGACCCGCGCCTTTCTGCCCACCGTGGCGCATTGGCCCGAAACCGGACCGCAAAGCGGCGGCGGCCAGAGCGGCAAGCGCCCGCTGAAATGGATCGGCGCCACCCGAGGCGCCAAGACCCAGATCATCCAGCCCGGCGACCTGCTGACCCTGCGGATCTGGGACAGCAGCGACAATTCCCTGCTGACCTCGCCTGAAGAGAAAATGGTGCAGCTGCAGGATGTGACGGTGGCGGCCAATGGCAGCATCTTCATGCCCTATGTGGGCAATGTGAACGTCAACGGGCTGACCCCGGATCTGGCCCGTGAAAAACTGCAGCGCGAGCTGGAAACCATTGTTCCCTCGGCCCAGCTGCAGCTCGATATGACCGAAGGCCGCAGCAATTCGGTGGATCTGGTCAGCGGCGTCACCACCCCCGGCACCTACCCGATGCCCGATCGCAATTACACGGTGATGGGGCTGATCGCGGCCGGCGGTGGCATCAGTGCCAGCCTCAACAACCCACAGATCCGCCTGGTGCGCGGCAGCAGCATCTACGGCACCTCGGTGGAGGCCCTGCTCAATGATCCGCGCCGCGACACGCTGCTGCGCGGCGGTGACCGGGTGTTTGTGGAAGAGGATGCGCGCTATTTCCTGTCCTTTGGCGCCACCGGCCGTGAGGATCTGCACACGTTCACCAAGGATCAGATGTCGGCGATGGATGCGATGTCGGTTGCCGGCGGGTTTCAGGACAGCCGCGCCGATCCGCAGGGCCTGCTGGTGCTGCGCGAATACCCCGACAGTGCGCTTGCCCCCGGTCAGCGCGGCCCGCGCCAGGCGCGGGTGGTCTTTACCCTTGATCTCACATCGGCCGACGGGTTGTTCTCGGCCCGCCGCTTCCAGATCAATTCCGGCGACCTGCTGATCGCCACCGAGGCACCAGTGAACGACGCGCTGACCATCTCCAATATCATCGGCAATTTCTTCGGCGTCTTCAGCCGCGCCGGGGTGCTCTGATCGGCGCCTGCTGAGATCGGGGATCTTTGATCTAAGCCGTGCTCATGAAGCGGGATTGGTCCCCAAAGGCAAACCGGGAACCCTCACGGAACCGATTCTGACGCGGCTCCGGCTGCTGCGCCCCGCCTGAGGCGGAGCGGGTTCGCGCTCTGATCAGTCCAGCAGCCGTTCCAGATAGGCACCATAGGCGTTTTTGGCGAACATCTCGGCGCGGGTGCGCAGCTGGTCGGCGCTGATCCAGCCCGCCTCATAGGCGATTTCCTCGGGGCAGCCGGTCTGCAACCCCTGGCGTTCCTGCAGGGTGCGCACGAAATTGCCGGCATCCAGCAGCGAGCCATGGGTGCCGGTGTCCAGCCAGGCATAGCCGCGGCCCATGGTCTCCACCCGGAGGGCGCCTTCGTCCAGATACATCTGCAACAGATCGGTGATCTCCAGCTCGCCGCGTGGGCTGGGGGTGACCTGCCGCGCCCGCTGCGGCGCGCTGCCGTCCAGGAAATACAGCCCCGTCACCGCATAGTTCGACGGCGGCACGACGGGTTTTTCGATGATCTCGCGGGCGCGGCCCTCGGCGTCGAAATCCACCACGCCATAGCGTTCGGGATCGGCCACGTGATAGCCAAAGACGGTGCCGCCGCTGGTCTGCGCATCCGCCGCCGCCAGCAGTTTCGGCAGGCCATGGCCAAAGAACACATTGTCCCCCAGCACCAGCGCCGAGGGCGCGCCATCCAAGAACTCTTCGGCCAGCACAAAGGCCTGTGCCAGACCGTCGGGGCTCGGTTGCTCCACATAGGTGAGATGAACGCCCCACTGGCTGCCATCGCCCAGAAGCCGGGTGAACTGATCCTGATCCTGCGGCGTGGTGATCACGCAGATCTCGCGGATGCCCGCCAGCATCAAGACCGACAGGGGATAATAAATCATCGGCTTGTCATAGAGCGGCAAGAGCTGTTTGCTGACCGCCATGGTGATCGGATAAAGCCGCGTGCCCGAGCCACCGGCCAGAATGATACCCTTACGTGCTGTCATGCCTGCGCTCCCAGATCCTTCAGAATATCCCTCAGCCCGGCCCGCCAATCCGGGCGTGTGATGCCAAAGACCTTCTCCAGCGTGCTGCAATCCAGCCGTGAGTTCAACGGTCGCCGCGCCGGAGTCGGATAGGCCGTACTGGGAATTTCCGCCACCGCACAGGGGAGTTTCGCCTCGGCGAAAATCTCGGTGGCGACCCCGGCCCAGCTGGTCTCGGGCTGGCCTGCAAAATGATAGGTGCCGGATTTTTCCGGCGCCGTCATCAGCTGGCGGGCGATCTCCACGCAGGCCGCCGCAATGGCCCGGGCCGGGGTCGGCGCGCCGATCTGATCGGCCACCACACGCATCCGGTCGCGGTCCTGGCCGAGCCGCAGCATGGTCTTGACGAAATTGCTGCCATGGGCCGAGACCACCCAGGAGGTGCGCAGGATCACATAAGCCCCCCCGGCCAGGCGCACGGCGGCCTCCCCGGCCTGTTTGGACCGCCCATAGGCATTGACCGGCGCCACCGGCTCATCCGGGTGCCAGGGGCTGCTGCCCTTGCCGTCGAAAACATAATCGGTGGAGAGGGTGACAAAGGGAATGCCCAGCATGGCGCAGGTCTCGGCCATGACGCCGGGGGTGCTGCCATTGATCACCGTGGCCAGGTCCTCTTCCGCCTCGGCCCGGTCCACAACCGTATAGGCCGCCGCATTGATCACCGCGGCAGGGGCATGGGCGCGGATCATCTCGGCGCAGGCCGCAGGATCCGTGAGATCCGCCTGATCGCGGCCGAGGCAGAGAATATCATCATGCGCCGCCAGTTCCCGCGCCACCTGGCCGGTCTTGCCAAAAACGAGGATCATATACGGCTTCCTTTATGCCATAGATACAAGGCTGTAGCCCAGATAGCCAGTTCCAGAACAAAGGTCCAATGCAGCAGAAAGGACAAAACCCAATGAGGCTGGCTGGCTGGTATCTCCACCAGCGTATAGAGATGATCATTAAGCGGCGCGCCCCACAGGATGCCGCCACCGATGGTGTCCAACACCATATGCAGGAAGAGGGCGGCAAAGAACACCAACGCCGGGAGCAGCAGGGGGCGGGCAAACAAGGCCAAAACCGGCAGAATCAGAGCCGCAATAGCCCCCCAGAAAGCGGGCACATGGACCCAATAGCGGTGATGATGAATGCTGCCCTGATCCACGAAATGGAACCACAGCATGTCAAAATCCGGCAGCACCGCGCCAATGAGCGCGGCGGGCATCAGCAGCCGGTGCTTCTCAGGCGCCAGCCGTGCCAGAACATAGCCGGAGGGCAGATGCGCGGTCAGCATGAGGGAGCGCTATCCGGAAGAAATACCGCCCGACCGTTAGGCCGGGCAGCGCCCGACCCTCCCCACGGGAGGGCGCTTCGCACCCGCCCAGGCTCGGGCGCTGCCCTTTGTGGTCTATCTGCCGTCACTTTCCCGTCCCCAACCGCTGGCCAACCCCGTCGCGGCTTTGCAGCGCGCGCCACCAGGCCTCATTGTCGAGATACCATTGCACCGTGCGCGCCAGCCCTTCCTCCACGGTGACGCTGGGCCGCCAGCCCAGTTCATCGCGGATACGGGAAGGGTCGATAGCATAGCGGGCATCATGGCCCGGCCGGTCGGTCACAAATGTGATCTGGTCCTTGTAAGATCCCCCGTCATCCCGGGGCCGTTTCTCGTCGAGGATCGCACAGAGCGTCTCGACCAGCTCCAGATTGCTCCGCTCATTCTCGCCGCCGATATTGTAGCTGCGCCCCACGCGCCCCTCGGACACCACCAAGAGCAGCGCATCGGCGTGATCTTCCACATAAAGCCAGTCGCGCACATTGGAGCCATCGCCATAGATCGGCAGCGGCCTGCCCGCCAGCGCATTGAGGATCACCACCGGGATCAGCTTTTCGGGGAAATGAAAGGGACCGTAGTTGTTCGAACAATTGGTCAGCACCACCGGCAGCCCATAGGTCTCATGCCAGGCGCGCACCAGATGGTCGCTGGCGGCTTTGCTCGCGGAATAGGGCGAGCGCGGATCATAGCCGGTCTCTTCGGTGAACAGCACATCAGGGTCGGCAGGCAGGCTGCCATAGACCTCATCGGTGGAGATGTGATGGAACCGGAAGGCCTCCGGGCGGCCCGCCTCGCTCCAGTATTTCCGCGCCGCTTCCAGCATCTGATAGGTGCCGGTGATATTGGTCTCGATGAAATCCCCGGGGCCGTCGATGGAGCGGTCGACATGGGATTCCGCGGCCAGATGCATCACCACATCCGGGTGATGTCGGGCAAAAACAGTGTCTAATGCGACGCGATCGCGGATATCGACCTGCTCAAAGGCATAAAGCGGGCTGTCCGCCACAGCCGCCACATTGTCCAGACAGGCGGCATAGGTCAGCGCATCGAGGTTCACCACCTGATGGCCGCGCGCCACCGCCAGTCGGACGACGGCCGAGCCGATGAACCCAGCGCCGCCTGTCACCAAAATCTTCATCTCTTATCCTTCCCACACGAAGGGGCTGTCGAAATCTTCAAACCGGGGCGCCCTGGCGTCCTTGTCGGACAGGACCGGGCTGCCGTCAAACCCCCAGGTGATGCCGCAGCTGTCCCAGGCCACCCCGCCGTCACACTCCGGCGCGTAGTAATCATTGCATTTATACAGCACCTCGGTGTGCGGCAGGCGGGTGATGAACCCATGCAGGAACCCGGCCGGGATCAGCAGCTGGCGCCCGTTTTCCGCCGACAGCTCCACCCCGGTCCAGCGCCCATAGGTGGGCGAGCCCTTGCGGATATCCACCGCCACATCAAACAGCGCCCCCTGGCCGCAGCGCACCAGCTTGGCCTGGGCATGGGGCGGCGCCTGGAAATGCAGCCCGCGCAGGGTGCCCGGCTCCATCGACAGCGAATGATTGTCCTGCACAAAATCGAAATTGAGCCCCGCCTCGGCCATCCGCGCCCGGTTCCAGCATTCGGAGAAAAACCCCCGTGCATCGCCAAACCGCGCCGGTGTCAGGATCTTCACCCCCGGCAGGTCCGTGTCCTCAATCTGCATGTCCTCTCCCCCCGATCTGCTGCCGTGGTCCTGTCCTCTGTCCTAACGCCCAGACGCCGGTGATGCCACGGGAAAGGCACATATTGTGGTCCCAACCCACTCTGCGGCTGCCTGACAGCGGGCCCATATGGGATTTCATGAACAATTAAAGGTTTGGACACAGCGCCCTGCTAGGCTCCCCGGAAACGGGATCATAGCAGGCAGGGATGATATGCCGATATATCAGGATTACCGCGCAGTTTTGATAGATGACGCCACCGGCTGGCATGATGGCTCCGGCGTCATTCGCTATCAGTTCATCACCTCGGTGCCGGATTATTACGACTACGACCCGATCTGGGGAGATTATGACGTCGGCGGGGAATACCTGCCCGAGGGGGCGACGGTGAACATGGACCCCGCCGAACGGCAGATGATGTTGCAGGCGGTCGCAGCCTGGAACGAAGTGGCCAATCTCAACCTGATGCCCGCCGAGGGCGGGATGGCGGATCTGACCTTTGCCAGTGCCCATTTCGCCGATGACGGGCTGTTCGGCTTCATTTCCGATTTTCCCGAACCGGCTGATCTGGGCCGTACCCCGTCGCTGGCCGGGGATCTCTGGATCAACAACAGCAACCCCAATCAATATGTGCCAAACATCGGACCCATGCTGGGGCATACCAGCTGGAACACCTATCTGCATGAGCTGGGCCATGCGCTGGGGCTGCGTCATCCCAATGAGCAGCCCGACAACCCCGACACCAGCGGCCAGTTCACGGTGATGTCCTATGTCGCCCATCCGGGCGAGGCGGATCTGAGCTATGACGCGCAGGGCTGGGCGCTGACCCCGATGCTCTGGGACATGCAGGCGCTGCAGGCGCTTTACGGCGCCAATACAAGCACCCGCACCGATGCCACCAGCTATTTCGGGGCCGGCGACGGGCGTGGCGGCCAGGCCTATCAATACGGGGCGGATGAGATGACGCTGCGCGGTGCGGATGGGGTGGCGCGCAATGTCAGCCTGACCATCTGGGATGCCGGCGGCGCGGATCTGATCGACGCCTCCGATCTTGGCAGCAACAGCCGGATCGACCTGCGCCCGGGGCAGTATTCCACCATCGGCAGCCTTGAGAACAATGTCGCCATGGCCGCCGCGGTCCGGGTAGACGGGCGTACCGTCAACCTGATCGAGGACGCCTGGGGCGGGGTCGGCAATGACCATCTGATCGGCAATGGCGCCGCCAATACGCTGGTCGGCAACGCCGGGCGTGACACGCTGGCCGGGGCACGCAACAGCGATGTGCTGATCGGCGGGCAGGGCAGCGACCGGCTGCAGGGCGGCAAAGGCCATGACCTGCTGGAGGGCGGGCGCGGACGCGACACGCTGAAAGGCGGCGCCGGGCAGGATACGCTGGAAGGCGGCGGCGGCAATGACCGCATGGCCGGGGGACGGGGCGCGGATGTCTTTGTGTTCTCACAAGGGGCCGATGTGGTGATTGATTTTCAGGGCAACGACCGGATCGACATGGCTGCTGCCACCGGGGTGCTGGATTTTGCCGATCTGCGCGACAACCACCTTGAGGAAGACGGCGCGAATCTGGTGATCCGGGATCAGGACGGCCAGTCCCTGACCCTGCTCAACACGGCATTCGGTGATCTTGCGGCGGATGATTTCCTGTTCTGAGGGCGCCTCGGACCGCCGCCTTCAGCACCGATCCCTCTATCGCCAGACCTTCTGTCTGAAGATGAAAGCATCAGCCGGCAGGCCCCTGTCCTCAATCTGCAGGGATGCGCTCTGCTGGGCTCCCCTGCGCGCACGCTGCCAGAGCGCGCTTCTCTTATAATCTGCCCTCCCCGCAGTGTCCCGGATATCCCACGGTGGAGGGACAAAGAGGCGGATTTCTGACGCCTCTGTTCCAGGTGCGGATCTCTGCCCGCCATGGGTACCGCCGCGCGGCCGTCCTTGCGGGGTGCTGCACCGTGCCCCTTTCCCCTGAGTGACCCAAGGGAATGCCGCCTCTGGCAAAAAATCTACTATTACGCGATCTTTATCTACAATATGCACGTTTAACGTGAGTCTTGTTTCATTACAGATGGAAAGCAGATCCCATGCCGTTATATCAGGATTACCGCGCCCTTTTGGTCAGCAACACCGATGGCTGGCACGACGGGGATGACACGATCTCTTATGGCTTTGTGAGCCAGGTGCCAGGCTATTACCCCTATGACCCGGCCTTTGACGACTATGCTGTCAGGGCAGGCTATATCCCGGCCAGCGCCTCTGTTGCGATGGATGCGCGGCAACAGGCGCTGATGCTACAGTCAGTGGCAGCCTGGAACGAGGTCGCCAATGTCAATCTCACCCCTGCCGGACCTGGGGATGTGCTGGATATCGCCTTTGCCAGCTACGGGTTTGACAACACCGGTCTCTTTGGCTTTGTCGCCAATTTTCCCGATGCAGATGATCTGGGCACGGAGGCCTCTATGGCCGGGGATCTCTGGATCAACAGCAGCAACCCCAATCAATATGTGCCGGGCATCGGCCCGATACTGGGGCATACCAGCTGGAACACCTATCTGCATGAGCTGGGCCATGCGCTGGGGCTGCGTCATCCCAATGAGCAGCCCAGCGACGCGGCCACCAACGGCCAGTTCACGGTGATGTCCTATGTCGCCCATCCGGGCGAGGCGGATCTGAGCTATAACGCGCAGGGCTGGGCGCTGACCCCGATGCTCTGGGACATGCAGGCGCTGCAGGCGCTTTATGGCGCCAATACAAGCACCCGCACCGATGCCACCAGCTATTTCGGGGCCGGCGACGGGCGTGGCAGCCAGGCCTATCAATACGGGGCGGATGAGATGACGCTGCGCGGTGCGGATGGGGTGGCGCGCAATGTCAGCCTGACCATCTGGGATGCCGGCGGCGCGGATCTGATCGACGCCTCCGATCTTGGCAGCAACAGCCGGATCGACCTGCGCCCGGGGCAGTATTCCACCATCGGCAGTCTTGAGAACAATGTCGCCATGGCCGCCGCGGTCCAGGTAGACGGGCGCACCGTCAACCTGATCGAGGACGCCTGGGGCGGAGTCGGCAATGACCTGCTGATCGGCAATGAGGCCGCCAATACGCTGGTCGGCAACGCCGGGCGTGACACGCTGAAAGGCGGCGCCGGGCAGGACAGGCTGGAGGGCGGCGAAGGCAATGACCGCATGGCAGGAGGCCAGGGCGCCGATGTCTTTGTGTTTTCGCAAGGGGCCGATGTGGTGATTGATTTTCAGGCCGAAGATCGCATCGACATGTCCGCCGCCACCGGGGTGCTGGATTTTGCCGATCTGCGCGAGGATCACCTCGAGATCCGCAACGCCGATCTGGTGATCCGGGATGACAACGGCTGGTCCCTGACCCTGCAGAACACCGCGTTCGAGGATCTCAGGGCGGATGATATCCTGTTCTGAGGGCCCGGCCCGTCAAGCTCTGAGCAGGTTCCGGGCACGTCCGGGAACCTGCTCTTGGAGCGGCCCTCTGCCTATTTCCGACAGCCGATAGGGGATCAGAAGATAAAGTCATCCGCCGTCAGGTCTGCGGCGATCTGATCGAGCAGCAGGATCTCCCCCGCCCCGGTCTGGATCAGCGTATCCTCGCCCTGCTGCTGCAGGCGCAGATCCCCCAGATCCTCGGCGATGCCCGCCCGCGCCAGACGTCCAAGGTGGATCACATCCACTCCTTGCGTGAAATCGCGGATCCGGTCGCTGCCGTGGCCCGCCCCAAAGACAAAGACATCGGCACCCTGGCCGCCCACCAGAAGATCATTGCCGCCGCCGCCATCCAGCGTGTCATTGCCCTTCTGGCCAAACAGCTTGTCCCGGCCGCTCTGGCCCAGCAGCCGGTCGCCCTGGGCACCGCCGCGCAACAGGTCGTTCTGGCCGCCGCCGCGCAGCAGATCCGCATCGGATCCGCCCAGCAGCCGGTCGCCGCCGCGTCCGCCATCCAGCGTGTCACGGCCGGCCCCGCCCACCAGAAGATCGCGCGCGCCCTGCCCCAGCAGCACGTCATTGCCCGCCTCGCCGCGCAAACGGTCGCCGCCCTGACCGCCCAGCAGCCGGTCATGGCCCGCATCGCCCCAGAGACTGTCGCGTCCGTCGCCACCCAGCAGCGTGTCATTGCCCCCCAGCCCGTTGATCTGATCGCCGACGCTGCGCGCAGCAATCCGGTCGGCGCCGCCGCTGCCATAGCGCATCGGATCCGGCGCCTCTGCGGGGGGCAGCATCCGGTCGGCAAAGACAAACCCCCCGGCAAAAAGATCCGCCGCATCCAGACTGCCGCCATCGGCGCTTTGCACCACAACCTCGGTGCGGCTGCCATCCGCTGCCTGATGGGTGATCACGGCGCCATCGCTGCGGCTGCGGATCTGCAGCCCATCCAGGCTGCGCAGCCCGTCAAACCCCGACAGATCCAGACTGTCCTGCCCGGTCTCGAAATCACTGATGCGCAGGCTGCCACTGCGCCCCTCCTCGGCCGGGCGCAGCACGAAGACATCCGCCCCCGCGCCGCCGCTCAGCACTGCACCGATGCCGCCCGCCAGCACATCCGCCGCGCCGGTGCCGCTGATCCGGCCGCCGACAGTGGTGATCACATCGCCCAGCTCTGCCAGCGGCAGGGTGAACTGCGACAGCCCCTCGGCCGTGCCGGAGCTGGCAAAGATCTGCAGATCCCCCCCCACCACCGCCGCCGCCAGCGCGGTGACATTCTCCAGCCCCAGCCCGGCCTCGCCGGCATTGCTGGCATGGGCGAGGCTCGTGACATGCACCAGCTGGCCCTCCGGCAGGATCCGAAACAGCGCCAGACCGTCGTCGCTGCCCGCCGCCAGCACCAGCATCTCGCCGGCGACCTCGACCACCTCCAGCGCGGTGACCCCGCCAAAACGGGTGGCGGCGGTGTCCAGCACATGATCGCTCAGGCTCATCTGACCATCTGCCGCCAGCGCAATCAGGCTGAGCGAGCCGCTGCCCGCCGCCGCCAGCACCGCCCAGCTGCTGCCAAAGGCGGAGAAGCTCTCCACCGCGGTCGGTTCGGCCAGCCCCAGCCCATCCGCCGCGCCAAGGCTGCCGGCCACCTGCAAAGCGCCGCTCTGCGGATCGATCCGGTAGCTCAGCAGCCCCTGTTCAATCCGGTCGGCCAGCAACAGCAGCTGCGCGCCGCCGCCCAGGTCCGCCAGCTCCAGCGCCACCGCGCCGGGGCGGTCATAGGCCGCCGCGCCGCCCGCCTTGGCCACCTCCGCGCCGCCCGCCCCCAGCTGCCAGCCGCTCAGCCGGCCATTGGCCAGCCCGTAGACCACCGATCCCCCGCTGCCCAGGCTGCCAACCACCGTGGCGTCCAGCCCCGCAGCCCCCGCCCCCGGCAGGCTGTCCTGCTGCTGCGCCGACAGCTGGCCATTGCCGCCGATCTGATGAAACGCCAGGGCGCTGCGGGTGCTGCCCTCGACCAGCAAACGCGTCTCGCCGCCGATCTCGGCCAGGGTCGCCTCGCCCCCCGCCAGCCCCAGCGCGCGATGATAGACCGTATCGCGCAGAACCGGCGTGCCGCCTCCCAGGCTGTAGCTGGCAATGCCGCCATTCAGCCCGCTGACCGCAAACAGCTGCACCGCGCCATTGGTGCCCTGATGGATTTCCAGATCGCGCAGATCGCTGTCCAGCAGCAGATCATTGGCTCCGAACCGTCCTGCAAATCGTAGATCCATCTGTGTTGCTCCCGCGCTACCTGATCACCAGACCCGCCAGAGTTGCATTTCCGGGGGCAGGATCAGCCTCACGGGGAGAGGCGGCGGCAGAGCGGACGGGAATGGGGCAGAAACGCGGCTATTGTTTACATATTGAAGACAATCCCCACGGTCAGGCGCGGAGGAAACAGTCGCGCCCCCGCAAAAGGGGTGTTGCAGAGCGGGCGCGCGCCCCCTTAGGGGCCGGGTGATCCGACTGGGGCATTCTGGCGCCATCCCCGCGATCAGGAGCCGCCAGAATGCCAGACATCACCCCAGACACCCTGCCCCAGACCACCCCTCTTCTCGCCCTGCCCTATCTGATGCCCGCCCAGGCGCAGAAACATGTGACCCATAACGAGGCGCTGCGCATGCTGGATGCGCTGGTGCAGCTGCGGCTGGAGGCCATTGACGCCACCACCCCGCCCGCAAACCCGGCCGAAGGTGCGGCCTATGGGCTGGCCGACAGCCCGGCCGATGCCTGGGCCGGTCAGGGCGGGCGGCTGGCGATCTGGCAGGATGCCGCCTGGCAGTTCCTGACGCCGCAGCCCGGCTGGCGCGCCTGGGTGCCGGCGGATCAGGCGCTGCGGGTCTGGGATGGCACCCAATGGCAGCTGCCGCCGCTGAGCGGCGACCGGCTCGACCGGCTGGGCATTGCCACCGATGCCGATGCCACCAACCGCCTGTCCCTGCGCAGCCCCGCCAGCCTGCTCAGCCATGATGGCGGCGGCCATCAGCTGAAGATCAACAAGGCCTCGGGCAGCGATACCGCCAGCCTGCTGTTTCAGTCGAACTGGACAGGCCATGCCGAGATGGGGCTGGCGGGCAATACCGATTTCACCGTGAAACTCTCTCCCGATGGCAGCAATTGGGAGGCCGCCATGGTGCTGAAATCCGCTAGCCGGCGGGTCGGCTTTGGCACCTATGATCCTGGCGCCCGTCTGGAGATCAGCGGCGATGACAGCACGCTTCTGGCGCTCACCGCGACGGGCAGTTCGCAGGATTATCTGACCGCCGGCGATGGCAGCGGCGCGATGTTCCGCCTGGCCCAGAATGGCAATGGCTATTGCGATGGCGCCTGGACCGGCGGTGGCGCGGATTATGCGGAATTCTTCGAATGGGAGGATGGCAACCCGGACGGAGAAGACCGGCGCGGCCTCGCGGTGGTGATGGCGGGTGACCGGATCCGCGCCGCAAGCCCCGGCGAGACGCCGATCGGGGTGATTTCCACAACCCCGTCGATCCTCGGCAATGACGACGGCGGGCGCTGGCAGGGTCGCAGCCTGCGCGATGGCTTTGGCGCCATGCTGCGCGATGCCGGCGGCGCGCCCTGCCTCAACCCGGCCTATGACCCCACCCGCCCCTATCGCAGCCGCGCCGAACGCGCGGAATGGGCCATGGTCGGGCTTCTGGGCCGGCTGCGCCTGCGCACAGGCCAGCCCACCGATCCCCGCTGGATCCGCCTGCGCGCCCTGCCTGCCAGCCAGGACACCCCCGCCGAAGGGCTGGAGGAATGGCTGATCCGTTAGCCAGGGCAGGCGGTTGTCACTTGCGGGCGTAGATATCCTCGTAGCGGATGATGTCATCCTCGCCGAGATAGCTGCCGGTCTGCACCTCGATGAGGACCATCGGCACCTTGCCGGGGTTCTCCATCCGGTGCACCGCGCCCAGGGGAATATAGACCGACTGGTTTTCGCTCACCAGCTGTACCCTGTCATCCACCGTCACCTTGGCGGTGCCTTCGACCACGATCCAATGTTCCGAACGGTGGTGATGGCTCTGCAGGCTGAGCGCCGCGCCGGGGTGGACATGGATGCGTTTCACCTGGAACCGTTCGCCCACCACCAGGCTCTCAAACCAGCCCCAGGGCCGGTGATCCTTGGGGAAGGCCTCGGCCTGGCGGGCGGATTTCGCCTTCAGCGCGCTGACCGCCTGTTTGACGTCCTGCGCGCGGGAGGCATGCGCAACAAGCACCGCATCGGGCATTGCCACGGCAATCACGTCTTTCAGCCCGATGCCGACAACCTCCAGCCCGTCATCCTCCGAGCGCAGCAGGCTGTTGCTGCACTCAATGGCGGTGGCGCGGCCCTGGGTGACAATGCCATCGCCATCCGGCCCGCTTTCGCGCCAGACCGCATCCCAGCCCCCCAGATCGGACCAGCCGCCCGCATAGGGCACCACGGCGAGATTCTCTGCCCGCTCCATCACCGCATAGTCGATGGAGATATCCGCGGCCCCGTCCCAGGCCGCCGGGTCCAGCCGCAGAAAGCCCAGATCCGGCTCCCCCTGATCCACGGCGCCCTGCACCGGCGCCATCAGATCCGGCGCATGGGTCTCAAAGGCGGCGATGATCGCCTTCACCGAGAACAGGAAGATGCCTGCGTTCCACAGGAACTGACCGGAGGCCAGCATATCCTCGGCGGTGGCCAGATCCGGTTTCTCGACAAAGCGTTTCAGGCCGATCACCTTGGGGCTGAAATCACCGGGATCGCCATCCAGTTCGAGATAGCCATAGCCGGTCTCGGCCCGGTCCGGTTTGATCCCGAAGGTGACCAGCTGGCCTGCCCGCGCCGCCGGTTCCGCCGCCGCCACCGCCGCACGAAAGGCCGCCGCATCGGGCACCACATGATCCGAGGGCGCCACCAGCATCAGCCCGTCAGGATCGCGCGCCCGCAGCCAGAGGGCCGCCGCCAGCACCGCAGGCGCGGTGTTGCGTCCCGCCGGTTCGATCAGGATGGCGCCCGGATCAATGCCCGCCTCCGCCAGCTGTTCGGTGACAATAAAGCGGAAGTCGGAATTGGTCAGCACCATCGGAGCCGCAAACCCCTCGCCCGACAGGCGCAGGGCGGAGGCCTGAAACAGCGTGGTCTCCCCGACCAGAGGGACAAATTGCTTTGGGTAGCTTTTGCGCGACAGCGGCCACAGCCGTGTGCCCGAGCCGCCGCACAGAAGAATGGGGGTGATCATGAGCTGTCCCTTTCCGACCGGTCTGCGGGTCTTAGTCTGACCTGTTTGAGGCAAATGTCTGCCCATTTTTCAGGCCATCTCCCTGTCTTTTCTGGGCCTTTTTTGCGGCGATGGCCAGCGGGCTGGTCATTTGCTGCGCAACCGCTCCGGATCCTGCTGCAGATACCACGCATAGGTCTGGGCAATCCCGTCGCGCAGCGCAATCTCGGCCTGCCAGCCCAGCCGGGCCAGCCGCGAGACATCCATCAGCTTGCGCGGGGTGCCGTCGGGCTGCTCCGGGTTGGTCCGGATCTCGCCGTCAAAGCCCACCACCCCGGCCACCATCTCGGCCAGCTCCAGGATCGAGATATCCTGCCCGCAGCCGACGTTGATATGGCTCAGCATCGGGCTGGTTTCGCGCTGGTAGGTCGCCGGGTCCAGATCCAGCACAAACAGCGAGGCCGCCGCCATGTCATCCACATGCAGGAATTCGCGCC
The DNA here is from genome assembly GCF_048056175.1 of Phaeobacter sp. JH20_29. Lineage (NCBI taxonomy): Bacteria > Pseudomonadati > Pseudomonadota > Alphaproteobacteria > Rhodobacterales > Roseobacteraceae > Phaeobacter > Phaeobacter sp. JH20_29. The sequence continues at coordinate 1,151 of NZ_JAYMWO010000020.1, read as the reverse complement.
GCGGCGTGCCGGTGCCCCAGATCGTCACATGATCCTCGCCCGCCCGCACCGCCGCATCAAAACGGCGAATGAGCGCCGGCAGAACATGGCTGTTTTCGGGGTGGAAATTGTCGCCCGGCCCATAAAGATTGGTCGGCATCACCGAGCGGTAGTCGCGACCATATTGGCGGTTGTAACTTTCGCAGAGCTTGATGCCCGCGATCTTGGCAATGGCATAGGGCTCATTGGTGGCCTCCAGCCGATCCGTCAGCAGCGCCGCTTCGGCCATCGGCTGGGGGGCATGTTTGGGATAGATGCAGCTGGATCCCAGCTGCAACAGCCGCTCAACCCCATGCTGATGGGCGGCATGGATCACATTGCATTCGATCATCAGGTTTTCATAAATGAAATCAGCCGGATAGGTGTTGTTGGCATGGATGCCGCCCACTTTGGCCGCCGCCAGAACCACCTGATCGGGGCGTTCTGCGGCAAAAAATGCCTGCACCATGGCCTGATCGGTCAGATCCAGCTCGGCGCTGGTCCGGGTGATCAGCTGGATGTCGTCTCCGGCCGCGCGGCGCGCCTGCAAACGGCGCAGGATGGCGCCCCCCACCATGCCACGGTGGCCGGCCACATAGATTTTCACAGCGCTGGTGCCCATATCCTCAGCCCTCGGTGCTGACCGGCAGATCCATGCCGTGTTCTTTCAGCAGGGCGTGGCGGCGGGCGGTTTTGAGGTCTTCGCGCACCATTTCGGCGCACATCTCCTCGGTGGTGATCTCCGGCTCCCAGCCCAGTTTCTGCTTTGCCTTACCCGGATCGCCCAGCAGCGTCTCCACCTCGGCGGGGCGGAAATAGCGCGGATCGATGCGCAGCACCACATCGCCCACCTTCAGCGCCGGGGCCATATCGCCCTCAATCGCGGTCACGGTGGCAATTTCGGCCTCGCCTTCGCCCGAAAACGCCAGCGTCAGCCCCAGCTCCTGCGCCGACCAGGTGATGAACTGGCGCACCGAATATTGCTTGCCGGTGGCGATGACGAAATCCTCGGGCGCCTCCTGCTGCAGCATCATCCACTGCATCCGCACGTAATCCCTGGCATGGCCCCAGTCGCGCAAACTGTCGATATTGCCCATATAGAGGCACTCCTCGAGGCCTTGCGCGATATTGGC
>NZ_JAYMWO010000019.1:0-43055 GCF_048056175.1 Phaeobacter sp. JH20_29 | reverse complement strand
CCCCCAACCAAAACCGTCGGGGAAGTGTGTTCACATGGGTCAATTCTCAGTGACAATTTATGGGGATACCGGGTCAGTTCTCAGTGACAATCAACAAGCAGGTAGCTTCAAAGAGCCCCCTACAAGGCCGAAGCAGGCCAGTGCGACGCAGGGGCATTCCTAGGGGCAGTTTGCTGCCTCTGTGGCGTTCCCGCTCTTGCTACGATGTTCAGAAGGCCGATGGCTGGGGTGGTAGGATTCGAACCTACGATCTTCAGTACCAAAAACTGTTGCCTTACCACTTGGCCACACCCCATCGGTGAGCGGGTGTCTAATGCCAGATTTCAGCAGGTGCAAGAGGGTTTTTGGAAAAAAATGCAGTTTTCATGCTTCCCTTTGCTGGTCTGTTCTGCCCCGGAAATACTCAGCTCTGGTGCTGGGTTTCTCAATCTCTTCCGGTCCTTACAAGGATGGAGCCGGCGCGATGCCCCCGTTCGACGGCGTGATGCGCCTTGGCGGTGTCGACCAGATCGAAAACCTCAGCGATGGGCAGATGCAACGCCCCAGCGGCTGCCGCATGTTCGATACGTTTGATCGCTGCACGACGGGCCACGGGCGGCAGCAGATAGACCAGCATCATCTCCAGCGTCACCGATTTGAACATCAACGGGTAGAACGGTAGCTGCGGTGTCATCTGCTGCGCCGACCCATAGGCCGTTATCCGACCATTTGGTGCAATGACCTCGGTGTCGACGGCACAGTTCGCACCAAACTCAACCTCGACGATATGTTCGACGGGGCGACCATCATTTGCCGCCAGGATCTGCTCTGCCAGGTCCCCGTCGGCATAGGCCAGGGTGGCGTCAGCTCCGGCCTGCCGGACCCGGTCCGCCGCGTGAGATGCGCAGGTCGCGATCACCCGCGCCCCGCCCCATCTGGCCAGCTGCACGGCCAATAGACCAACGGTGCCGGCACCGCCCTGAACGAGCACCGTTCGATCGGTGACATCCCCACCCGAGAACACCGCATGAGCAGCCGTTAGCGCCGGGATCCCCAGAGCCGCGCCCTGTTTCAGGTCAAGCCCTTCCGGCAGCGGAACAGCCTGCTCAGCCGGCAGCGTTATGGAGGTGGCGGCGGTCCCGAACGGCCGCTGCCACTGACCGTTCCAGATCCAGACGGCCTCCCCGATACGCGCCGGATCGACACCCTCGCCGACCTCCGCAATCACGCCCGACCCGTCACTATGGGGAATGATCACCGGATAGGGCAGCTCAGTCACTCCGGCGCGGGCGCCGGCCCTCGCCTTCACGTCAGAGGGGTTTACGCCGGAATAGGTCAGTTCCACACGCAGCTCACCTGGCCCCGGTGCGATATCGGGCAGGTCTTCCAGCTGCAGGACGGTTTCTGCCGCTCCAAACGCGCGATAGGTGACTGCCTTCATGATAGGGACCTCTTCGTACTGGCGAGCGCGATGCACACCCTCTACTGCCCCCGTAGATGAGCGAAGACACGGCAGGCCTGCAAGCCCCCGCGTCTCCACCGCTCTCACCCGGTCGATGGTCCGCCCGATGGATTTTTACCGCTCAGGCAGGCACACCCGCGGACCGCAGCGCCTTGCTCCAATCCTTGCCGAAGGGGGCATTGGATGCCGCGTGATCTTTTTCGTAACGTGCAATGTTGAACCCCGGCTGCACGGTGAGTAGCGATTTCACGACATCCCGCGCCTTGTCCGATTGCCCCAATGCCTGCAGGGCGATGGCTTTGGTCCGTAACGTTGCCGGGAAGGTCGGGTTGGCCTGCAAGGACCGGTCTGCCAGGTTGACTGCACGCTCGTAATTCTGCGCGCCCAGATTGGCCGTCGCTGAATATGAATCGAAGTAATAGCGCTGCGGTCCCAGCGGAGAGAGCCGCCGTGCGGCATCCGTCAGCCTTACCGCATCCTCCGGCTGGTTCTGATAGGCAAGGGTTGTGCCCTTCAGCAGCAATGCCAATGCTTCGTTCGGATTGTCCTTCAGTGCGAGGTCATAGGAATCCTGCGCCAGATCGAACCGGAACATCAGGTGGCTGGCGATCAGCCCCCGCACCGTCAGTGCCAGAGAGAACGTCGGATCCTGGGCAAGTGCCGCTGCCACCAGCTGGTTGGCGAGATGCGCGTCAAGCTGACGATCCGTTGAGAAGCCTTTCTGCACGCGCATCACATGCCACATCGCCATCCACGTCAGGGCAACCGGGTGCTGCACTTCACGTTCCAGCAGGACTGCGAGGATTTCCTGCGCCTGGTTGAACTGCGGCATCTGCATGTCCTGCATCAGCGCGATCGCCGCCATCAGCAAGGTATGACTATCGTGTTTGGACAGCGGCCTGAAGCCAACCAAACGCACCGCTTCACCGACCACGGTCCAGCCGATCTGTGCGGTAACATCTCGCAAGGCCATGCTGCACCCATTGGTCAGCATCGCGAGGGTCTCGGTGAAGTCTCGCGACCAGATGACCCGCTCCCGCTCGGCGTCATGCAGGTCAACCTGCAAACGGTAGGTCTGGCCCGTAACATTGACGGTCCCCGATACAAGATAGCTGGCACCCGCCATCGAATAGACTTCGCTAGGGCGGATCTGATGCGGATCGAACTGCCGCGACGCCAGATATGACGTGACGCAAAAGGCATGGCTGCGCGACAGGTGGCGCACCAACTCCTCCGAGAGCAATGCCCCAAGCGGAGATTTTGCATCCCCCGGCGCGCGGTGCACAAACGGCAGAACGGCGATCGGCGGCAACAGGCTGTCCAATACGGCGCGGCTGTAGTCACGCAGCATGCCCGTGGCGGCCCGATTGCGGGCATCGGCGCGCGTCAACTCATTGCGCTGCTGTTCCAACCAGACCGCAAATGTCGTTTCATGCGGCAGCTCAAAGCCTTCCATGAAATCGCCCTTGGCAGGGTCTGCATCTACTTCGATTTTCGACAGATCCAGGACCACGCGCTCTCGATTGGCGGACAGAAAGGACGCACATTCGCTTCCAAGATGCCGACGGAGAGTCGAGAGCGCGGTTCGCAAACTGGCCTTCGCCTGCTCTGGCTGGGCCAGACTCCACAGGGTACGCTCCAAAAACGCTCGTGTTCGCACACCGCCTTCTGCAGTAGACAAAAGTGCCAACAGTGCTTGGTGCTTTGAGCCGAGGAGAAGACTGTCTCCGTCGGGCAGAAAAACTCCAAACGCGCCAAAATGGCGAATTCTAAGTTTATTTTCCATATCCCAAACCCATTACCTCTAGCAATACAACCGGAACCTATAAACCCCAACTCCGACCGAATTGATTACCCACCCATTAACCATCTCACAAGAATCAATAAAAGTCACCACAAATAATACAACCTAAAGGATTTCAGTATGTTTGGATAACGCACACTTGTGGAGTATTCCCTCCAGCATCCAAACCACTGATCGGAATCCAGCTATTGACCACGGCTGAATGAGACGACAGCCGCAATATATTGTCTCCTCCAGATGGAGAAACTGCACATCCGGTGTCAGGACAGCCGAGCCGCGCAGGCGGAATAGCCGTCACATCCGACGCCGTTCTCTAACAGTCATTGATCGGGAGGCCGGATACGGATGTGAAAAAATGCACCCTATGATTGTTTTGATTAATTTTCAGATATAAACCGATACCCGCTGCCGACAGTATCGACACGACCCACGCCACCATTCGGTAGGTGATACCCTACAACCATCAGCTGCTCAGATGACAGCCGCTGCAACAGCTTTTGCCGCACCCTGGCCGCGGCGGCCGGGAGTTGATCGGATGCGATTTCCCAGCCCGGCTCGGAGAAGCTGACATGTGCATTGGTGATCGCATCACCCAGCACCATCACGTTATCCGTCCCACCTGAAATTTCAAACGACATATGGCCGGGTGAATGGCCAAAGGTCGCGTGTGCAGCAACACCCGGCAAAATCTCGGCGCCATCATCGAACAGGGTGATACCATCGGCAAGGATCTCCAGACGTCGGCGTGCGCCAACCGCCATGGACTCACGCGCCGCGCCGATTGACCCCACGGTTGCAGGATCAAACCAGTAGTCCCATTCCTTGCGCCCCATCATATGTTGAGCGTTGCTAAAGAGCGGTTCGTCGAAATCATCCAGAACGCCCCAGAGATGGTCAGGATGGCAGTGCGTGAACACCACATGCGTGACATCCTCCGGGCTGATCCCCACGGCAGCTAGCGCATCGGGCAGCTGTCCAGTCCCATCCTGAAAGGCGGGCCCCGCACCGGTATCAAACAGAATGATGTGATCCTTGTCGCGCAACAGCGTGACATTCACCTCCGGTGTGAGCGGCTCATCAGGAGAAATCCCATGCTCCGCAAGGACACGCGCAAGCGCAGATGGCTCCAGATCCCCATACAGAAAAGAGGGTGGCAACTGCATTCGGCCATCTGAGAGGCTGAGCAGCTCCGCTGCGCCGAGCGACACTCTGGTTTCCGCCCAAACACGCCCGAAGGGCACCAGCGCGAGCCCGGCCCCCAACCCCTGCACAAAATGCCGTCTTGTTACTGCCATGGTTCAACTCCCTCTTCCGCAAGAGTAATAATATTCAAATATGTGCATAAAATGAAGCCCAATACGCCGGATAGAGGGCCTGACCGAAGAATAGCAAAAACCGACAGATAGAAACCTGTCGGCTTTTTCCCTTTTGTTTTCGAGGCGGTCGCCTATTTCCGGCTCAGCTCTTTCCAGACGCCATTCTCTACCACCGAGATGACAATGACATCGGCGCCCCTATGGTCATCCGGCCCATAGGTGATCTGGGTATCGGTCAAGGCATCAAAGAAATCGAGGCTTTCCATCCCCTTGATAAAGCTTTCATGAGTCAGATCGGGGCCTGCGGCCTCCAGCGCATTCACCACGGTATTGGCTGCACTATACCCGAGCATGGCAAAGCCACCGGCGGGCTGGCCGAACTTTGCTTCGTAATCCGCCATAAACTTCGCCGGAACGTCGTCTTCAGCCCGCGCGATCAGGTCAGCCCAGCCAGCCGCAGCATAGAGACCCTCCGTTACGCCGCCGGGCACCGCCGCCACCACCTCAAGAAAACCGGCGGAGGTGTTGAGGAATTTCGCCTCAGTCCAGCCCAGCTTCTTGGCAGTGCCAACCACGGTAATCCCCTGCCGCACGCCAAGCGCCATGGTGATGATATCGCATCCTTCGGACTTCAGCTTCGTCAGCGAACCGACGAAGTCCAGCTCATCCGGCTTATGGGTCGTCTCGGCAGCGAAACTCAGCCCTAGTTCGGCAGCAACATCCTGGCTACCCTCCTTGATCTCCTTGCCGAAATCCGACGGGATATACATCGAGCAGACTTCTTTCGCATCGAATTCTTCCGCCAGATAGGTCACACCGGCGCGGACCTGATCGTAATAGCTGGAAAACCCGATGAACTTATTGTCGATCGGCTCCTGCAACATCTGACGCGCAGCGGTCAGCGGGCTGATATTGGGAATGCCTTTCGGATCCAGCAATTTGAACCCTGCGATATTCATGGGTGTTCCCAACGACAGGAGCATTGCAAAGACCTGATCGCGATTCAGAAGCTTATTGTAGCCCTGCATGGCCCGCGGAATCTGATAGCCATTGTCTTCGACCACGAAACGAATTTGGCGGCCGTGAATGCCGCCATTGGCATTGGCCTCGTCAAACCGCAAATTGGCGCCATTTACGGCCGGCACACCAACAGCGGCAAATATTCCACTCAGGTCATTGACCGAGCCGAGCACAATTTCACTGTCGCTCACTCCTTGGGTCTGCGCCATCGCCTGAGGCGCAAGCCCCGCCGCCAGTGCGGCCCCGATAAAGCCCGCTGTCCATCTCTTCATCTGCGCTTACTCCCTTGTGTCCCCCGGCGCGGATGCGCCTGTTTGTCAGTACATCTGGTCGATCAGGTTCTTGTGCTTTTTCTCCACCAGCCCACGTTTCAACTTCATGGTCGCGGTCAGCTCGTCATCCTCGGCCGTGAGCAGAACGTTGATCAGACGGAAATCCTTGATCTGCTCGACACGCGCGAAATCACGGTTGACCGCATCGACCTCACTCCGGATCAGATCAACCACCGGTTCCGCAGCACAGAGCGAGGCAAAATCACTAAACGGGATTTTCCGATCCTGCGCAAATTTCTCGACGTTTTCCTGATCAATCATGATCAGGCAGGTCAGGAATTTGCGCCGGTCACCGATCACCACTGCGTCTGAAATATAGTGGCTGAACTTTAACCGGCTTTCGATTTCAGCCGGTGTAATATTCTTGCCGCCAGCGGTGATAATGATGTCCTTGATCCGCCCGGTGATGGTCAGGAACCCATCTTCGTCCAGCCGCCCGACATCGCCAGTGCGCAGCCAGCCATCCTCGGTATAGGTCTCAGCCGTTTTTTCAGGCTTGCGCCAATATCCCTGGAAATTGTTGAGCCCCCAGAGCTGAATTTCCCCATCCGCCGCGATACGAATATCAACGCCCGGCACGGCCTGGCCAACAGTGCCCGGCCGATGCGACAACACCCGGTTTGCCGCGGTAAGTCCTGCGTTTTCGGTCATTCCGTAGCCCTCGATCAGCGGCACGCCAATCGACCAATACCAACGCAGCAATTCAGGCGAAATCGGTGCCGCCCCGGTGCCGCCCCGGCGCAGCCGGTCCAGCCCGAGCATTCGGCGCAGATTACGCAGAACCAGCATATCCCAGATCCGATAGCGCAGGGCGATACCCGCAGGGACGGGTTTTGCGGCCAGCACATACTCGGCCCGCGCAGCCCCCGCAGCGACCGCCCGACCAAAGGCCCAGCGCCCCAGCCAGGTCGCCTCCTGCGCCAGGACCAGAACGCGGGAATAGACTTTTTCCCAGACACGCGGCACCGCAAAGAAGGTGGCCGGCGACACTTCCTGCATATTGTCGAAAACGGTTTCCGGGCTTTCGGCGAAATTCACCGTACTGCCGGCCGCCATTGGCAGGTAGACGGAGACGTTGCGCTCAAGGATGTGGCAGAGCGGTAGGAAACAGAGCTGCTCATCCGTGGCGTAGCATTCCAGTGCACGCGCGCCTGACTCCATCGTCGCGAGGATGTTCTCGTGACTCAACATGGCGCCCTTGGGCAGGCCAGTGGTGCCCGACGTATAGATCAGCAGCGCGGTTTCATCTGGCCGCGACCGGGCCACCGCGTCCTCGAAAGCGGTTGGATTTGCCATCTTGAAGGCCGCGCCCTGATCATAAAGCTGATCGAGAAACAGGCATCTGTCATGCTCCAGATCATGCAGTCCGTCGCGCTCCAGAATGATAACCCAGCGCAGATGCGGGACCTCGGCTTCGATCTCCAGGAACTTGTCCAGCTGCTCGTCGTTTTCCACCACCAGAAACCGGCTGCCGCTGTCATTGATCAAATAGGCCAGCTGCTGGGCGGAATCTGTCGTATAGACGCCAGACGCAATGGCCCCGGCGCCCTGGATGCCCATATCGAGATAGAGCCATTCCTTGCGGTCTTCGCTCAGGATCGAAACAACTTCACCTCGCTCGAGCCCCAGCGCCATCAGGCCCAGGCCGATCTTTTCCGCATGGTCCCAGTAGTCCTGCCAGGAATAGGCCTTCCAGATGCCCATATCCTTTTCGCGATGAGCGGTCCGTTTACCCAGTTGATGACAGCGCAGCGAAAACAGTTTTGCCACGGTATCGCAGCCATCGACCATGACGGGCCGCTGCCCCGGCGTGGCATTGTAGCTGGCGCCGTTCAGTTCAACCTGAGGAAGCGGGGCCGCATCGCCGCCCGCCTGTGTTGTTATGTCTGCCGCCGACGCTGTCTGTGTCACCGCTGTCCTCGCATCCATTCAGGTCCCTAGTTGATCTCAGTCGCGCCGATCAGCGCCATGTCTTCTTGCGCTTCCAGCGTTTCTCGCTGCGCTGCCCGGCCTCCTGATGGCCGAGGTAAAACGCTTTGATATCCTCGCTGTCCATCAGCCGGTCGGCGCTGCCATCCATGACGATACGCCCGATTTCCATGACATAGCCGACATGCGCCAACTCCAGCGCGATCCGCGCGTTCTGTTCCACCAGCATCATGGTCACCCCCTCATCGCGGTTCAGCCGCTTCAGGATGCCAAAGATTTCCTGTACCAGCAGTGGCGACAGGCCAAGGCTTGGTTCATCCAGAAGCATGATGCGCGGACGGAGCATCAACCCACGCCCGATCGCCAGCATCTGCTGCTGACCGCCTGACAGTGTGCCAGCCTCCTGATGGCGCCGCTCAGCCAGGATGGGGAAATAGTCAAACACCATCTGACGGTCGCGCTCGATCTCAGCCTGATCACGGCGGGGATAGGCCCCGAGGGTCAGGTTTTCGTCAACGCTGAGCAACGGAAAGACCTCGCGCCCCTCGGGCACATGTACGATGCCCCGGCGGACGATCCGATGCGGTTCCTCACCTTGGATTTCTTCGCCGTCGAAGCTGACCGTGCCCTTCTCAGGATCCATGATACCCGAAATCGTCTTCAGCAGGGTAGATTTTCCAGCGCCATTGGCGCCCAGAACCGTGACGATCTGCCCGGCCTGAACCGATAGCGAAACACCGCGAATGGCCATGATCGGCCCGTAGAAACTCTCAAGATTGCGAATGTCCAGCAAGGCCGCGCCCATCACACCGCCCCCGCGCCCAGATAGGCTTCGATAACAGCCGGGTCGGCCTGCACTTCAGCCGGGGTGCCTTCGGCCAGTTTCGCGCCATCGGCGAGGGCCAGAACCCGGTCCGACACGCTGGACACCAGACCCATGTCGTGTTCCACCATCAGGACAGTGATCCCCATCTGTTTGCGGATATCGTCGATCCACCAGCGCATATCCTGGGTTTCCTCCACCGACAGGCCGGAGGCGGGTTCATCCAGCAGCAAAAGCCGCGGCCCCGAGGCCAATGCACGGCCAAGCTCAACAACCTTGCGGATGCCATAGGGCAACCCGGCAATCATCTTGTTGCGGTAGGCTTGCAGATCCAGGAAATCGATGACCTCCTCAACAGCAGCCCGGTGCAACCGTTCCTCGCGCCGGACACGTGGCGCAAAAAACAGCTCTTCGATCAGGGTGGTGCGCCGATGACGATGCCGACCGACCAGCAGGTTCTGCAGCACCGTCGCATGATCGAACAACTCGATATTCTGAAACGTCCGCGCAATGCCCAGATCCGCCACCGCATCCGCGTTGCACTGCAACAGGTCACGCCCATCAAAGCGGAACTGGCCGGAATGTGGTTGGTAGAACCTGGAAATCAGGTTGAATACGGTGGACTTCCCCGCCCCATTTGGCCCGACGATGGCATAGACCTCACCTTCCTCAACCGAGAAGCTGAGATCATTCACCGCCACAACGCCACCGAATTTCAACGTGGCATGTTCAATCTCCAACAGGCTCATCTGAGGCGCTCCGTCTTGAGATAGGATTTCTGACGCCGGAACATATCCTTGCGTGCGAAGGGGAACAGCTCGAACCAGATGCGAATCTTCAGCCAGCGTCCATAGAGGCCCATCGGCTCAAACAGAATGAACAGGATCAGGATCATGCCAAAGACGCCGGTTTCCAGACCCGGAATGGCAACCCCGCTGCCCAGCACGCTGTCTTTCAGGATCGACAGCCCCTGCGGCAGAAAGGCGACCACCACCGCGCCAAAAAACGCGCCATGTATTGATCCCAGCCCGCCAATCACGATCATCATCAGCAGCGTAATCGAGATCACCAGAGAGAAGGTCTCATTGTTAAAGGCACCGGCGTAATAGCCCATCAGCGCCCCGGCCCAACCGGTGATCATGCAGCTCAGCCCAAAGGCGGTTGCCTTGGTCCGGGCGATATGTACGCCCATCGCGGTGGCGCTGACTTCACTGTCGCGCACCGCTGCAAAGGCCCGGCCAAGCGGTGACCGTAAAAGATTGCGGTAAAACAGCGTTGAAATCACCGTGACACCAAGAACCAGATAGTAAAAGCGCACCGGCATGGTCCAGCGTTCAATCTCGATCCCAAATAAACGGATCACGTCAGGAAATTTGCCCGACACACCACCGGTCCAGGGTTCAAGCAGAACGATGATGTCATCGGCCAGGATCGACAGGGCAATGGTAGCAATCGCCAGATAGATCCCGTGCAATCGCAGGGCCGGAATGGCGATGATGGCCCCAACAACCCCGGTCAGGACCCCTGCCAGCGGGAACGCCAGAACAAAGGGCACCCCCTGTTCAATCAGGATGGTATTGGCATAGCAGCCAATCGCCAGAAACGCAGCATGGCCAAGGCTGGCCTGTCCCGTCTGGCCGGTCAGCAGCATCAGCCCCAGCCCGGCAATCGCCCAGATCAGAACATTGGTGACCTCGCCGATGTAGAATTCGTTGATCAGCAGTGGCAAAGCCAGCGCCAGCACAATCAACGCACCATAAACCAGCAGGCTATGACGGTCAGGAAACAGGCGGATGTCGTGGTCGTAGCTGGTTTTGAACTGAATCCGCATCGCCTTATACCTTCTTTGTGCGCACTTGGCTGAACAGACCATGCGGACGGAAGACCAGCACCGCCAGCAACAGCACGTAAGGGGCAATCTGCGAATAGCCAGCCGCCAGGTAACGCGCGGCAAAAGGTTCGATCACGCCGACGATCAACCCGCCCGCCAAGGCACCCGGAAGCGAGCCGAAGCCACCGATCACCGCCGCAGCAAAGGCCTTGATGCCCAGCAGCCCGGCATTTGGATCAATCGCGCCCTTCGACGCAAAGAGGATGCCCGCAACAGCCGCCGTCGCTCCCGAGAGCCCCCAGATGAGCCCCTGCACCCGCCTGACCGGAATGCCCATGAAATAGGCCGCCATCTGGTTTTGGCTGGCCGCCTGCATGGCCAGACCCAGCTTGGTGCGCTGAAAAAACTGGTAGAGCGACCAGGTCAACAGCACCGTGACAACAATCACCGCTATATCGGCCAGCCCCAGAACGACGCCGGCAAGCTGTACATCTCCCAGCGCCAGCGGACTCTCAAGCGTCTGTGGCTCATGGCCCCAGATCGCACCGGCAAAGAAGCGAATGACAAAGCCCAGCGCGATCGTCAGGATGACAACCGCCGTCTGGTTCTGCCCAAAGAGATGACGCAGGATCAGCAGGTCAAGCAGATACCCAAGCCCGGCCATGATTGCGATCGACAGCGGTGCCGCGACCCAGAAGGGTAAGTCCAGATATTCAGCATTGGTCAGTCCCAGCGTAACGAAGGCGCCAAGCATCATGAAATCGCCCTGAGCGAAATTGACCGCCTCGGTCGCCTTGTAGATCAACACGAAGCCAAGCGCGATCAGACCGTAAACACAGCCGTTCGCGAGCCCGCTGACCAGCAGCTGCACTCCGTCCAAATTGTCCTCCCCCACCCGTTCAAGGCGGCTTTTCTTTTTGCGCAGGTCCTATGCGTTTCAGACCTCCTCAAGCCAAAACGCGGCTGCGATTAAACCCAGAGTAGAGAGGTTGAAATTCACCTGTCAATCCGCGCGACACTGCGTCAGCGCCAGAAAAACAGGCTACCGCATTCGAAAAATGCCTCTATCATTCGCGGCGCAATCTTGGGCCGGAACGGTGCGCGAGGTGACCAGTCAGCCGCAGACGCTCTTTAGCGCAGCGCAGAATCTCGCGGCCGCTGCCGACAAGCGGTGCTCACTCCGCAGGCAGAGCCCGACCGGCCCAAGGGTGCTGTCAGTGTCCAGCGGCAGCTCTACCAGGGCGCCGCTGGCGAGGTCAGATTTCACCACCCCATGGCTGATGATCCAGACCGCCTGATGTGCCAATGTGAACTGGCGCCCAAACGTCGACGAGACTGTTTCAATGGCGGCGTCAGGCATCGAAATGCCCTGTTCCAGGAACATGCGTTCAACCGAAGGGCGAATAATTGACTTCGGCGGCGGCATCAAAATCGGAAACGCGCCGAACAGCGCATAGGAGAGATCCTGCGGTGCCAGCTCCGTCAGCGGATGGCCCGGTGCGACGACCACTGTTACCCGCTCACGGAACAGCGGATCGAAATCCAGGCCCACCATATTTTCGGGTGCCGGTAGTCGCCCTACGACCACATCCAGCTCTCCGCGCCGCAACAGATCCAGCAGATGCTGATTGTCTCCCGACATGACGGAAAACCGGTTGCGCGCGCCCTGCGTCCAGATATTGGCCAGCGCCTCCGGGACAACGGTTGCCGAGACCGTCGGCAAAGCCCCAATCGCCACCTTGGATCCTGCGGCCTCGTCCAGCCCACGTAGCAATTCGACACCGTCGCGTGTAAGGGCCAGACTGCGCCCCGCATAGTCCCTGAACGTCTCACCATAGCTGGAGAGTCGAATGCCGCGACCGTGTTTCTCGACCAAAGGTTTATCGCAGACGGCTTCCAATTCGCGCAGCGCCCGCGTCACTGCCGGCTGGGTCATGCCCAGGCGCTCCGCCGCTTGGGTCACGCTCATCTTTCTGGCAACCTCGACAAAGACCTCCAGATGGCGGAGCTTCAGCTGAGATGAAAGGCGCATATCATTTTCGACATAAAAATATCCACACAAGGGGATTATACAGACCATTTACGATATGAGATAAGGGATAATCCATGGAGGAGCATATGCACAAGCCGCAGTATGACGCAGGGATGAAGGTTCGTCGCGAGGTATTGGGCGAAGCCCATGTGGCCCGCGCAGATGCTGCGACAACAGCGCTGGATGCGCCTTTCCAATCCCTGATTACCGAAGCAGCCTGGGGGACAGTCTGGGCCTCTGAGCAGATCAGCCGACGCGAACGCTCGATGCTGACGCTGGCCCTTCTTGCGGCGCTCGGCAATTTCGATGAGATCCCGATGCACATCCGCGCAACCGCAAATACCGGCGCAACACCCGAAGATATTGCTGAAGTTTTCCAACATGTTGCCATCTACGCGGGGGTGCCGCGCGCCAATCATGCGCTGAAGCTCGCCAAGAGGGCCTATGCCGAAATGGCCGCCGAAGAACGAGGCGACGCCACCCCCGCAGGAGACAGCTGTGACGCCCCCTGATTATTTTACCCGCGACCGCCGCTGGCACCCTCCTGCCTTCACGCCGGACTACAAAACCTCGGTCAGCCGATCCCCGCGATTGCCGCTGCTCAGCCTCGAAAACACTGCCAGCGAAATCACCGGCCCGACGTTTGCGCCCAGCGATATCGCGCCCGGAGACAATGACCTTCTGACCAATTTCGCCCACGATGGCGGCAGTCCGATCGGCGAGCGCATATTGCTGCATGGGCGTGTTCTGGACGAAAACGCACGTCCCGTTCCCAATACACTGGTCGAGATCTGGCAAGCCAATGCCTCGGGCCGCTACCGCCATAAAAAGGACGGTTATCTGGGTGCATTGGACCCCAATTTTGGCGGCTGCGGTCGTGTTCTGACCGATGATCAGGGCGCCTATGCCTTTCGCACAGTGAAACCAGGGGCCTACCCCTGGCGCAATGGCATAAACGACTGGCGGCCTGCACATATACACGTTTCGGTGTTTGGCCGCGCCTTTGCGCAGCGGCTGATCACCCAGCTCTACTTCGAGGGCGATCCGCTGATTGCCCGCTGCCCTATCGTTAGCACCATCCCCGATCGCGCCGCCGTTCAGCAACTGATTGCGCGGCTCGACATGAACGAGACGCTGCCGTTCGACATGATTGCCTACCGCTTTGATATCGTGCTGCGCGGGCGTCGCTCTACCCTGTTTGAAAACCGGCCGGAGGGGAACTGATGGTGCCGCCACTGAAGGAAACCCCGTCTCAGACCGCAGGCCCCTATGTGCATATCGGCCTAGCGCCCGGTGCCGCCGGGTTTGAAATCTATGCGGCCGAGCTGGGTCAGGATATCGCCGGGCCTAATGCCAGGGGCCAGCGCATTCGGGTTCAAGGCCGGGTCTTCGATGGCACCGGCGCAGCTCTGAAGGACGTTTTGATCGAGGTCTGGCAGGCCAATGCCGACGGGCGCTATCCGCATCCGGAGACTCCAACATCCGATGATGCGCGCGGGCAGGTCGAACCCGGTTTTCGTGGCTGGGGCCGGGCGATTTCTGATTTCGACACCGGGGACTGGCAGTTCGAGACCGTGAAACCGGGAGGTGTCTGCGGGCGTGACGGGAAGACCATGGCACCACATATCAACCTCTGGATCGTGGCGCGTGGCATCAACATCGGGCTGAATACCCGGCTCTACTTCGACGATGAGCCGGAGGCCAACGCCAGCGATCCCATCATGGCGCTGATCGAGCAGACCGAGCGGCAAAAAACCCTGATCGCCCGCCGCCAGGATCACGGCAGGGCGGACGATGCGCAGGCACCCGTGACCTATCGCTTTGACATTCACCTGCAAGGGCCGGACGAAACCGTGTTCTTCGATATCTGAGGGCTGATCATGACCAATCCCTGTATCATCTGCGTCGCGATAACCGGCTCTGTGCCGCGCAAGGCCCATAACCCGGCCGTGCCGATCACTGTTTCCGAACAGGTAGAGAGCACACAGGAAGCCTATGAAGCCGGTGCCAGCATCGCCCATTGCCACGTCCGCCAGGACGACCAAACACCAACTTCCGATCCTGACAGGTTTGCTGAACTGATGGATGGGATCCGGCGGCACTGTCCCGACATGATTGTCCAACTCTCTACCGGCGGCCGCTCCGGCGCTGGTCGCGAACGCGGCGGAATGCTGTCTCTACGGCCTGATATGGCTTCGCTCTCGGTGGGCTCCAATAATTTTCCAACCCGCGTCTACGAGAACCCGCCGGATCTGGTCGATTGGCTGGCTGCGCAGATGCAGGCCTACGACGTGAAACCGGAAATTGAGGCCTTTGACCTCTCCCATATTCATCAGGCGGTGGCGATGTCGCGTGACGGCCGGTTGAAGGCCCCACTCTACGTCCAGTTTGTACTGGGCGTGAAGAATGCAATGCCGGTGGATCGTGATGTGTTTGACTACTACGTCAAGACTATGCAGCGCCTTGCCCCGGATGCGCAGTGGTGCGCGGCCGGGATCGGAGCCGGACAGATCGAGGTCAACGAATGGGCCATCGCGGCAGGCGGGCACACCCGTACCGGGCTGGAAGATAATCTGCGACTGGACCGGCATACGCTTGCCCCCTCCAATGCCGCACTGGTGCGCCGGACGGCGGATCTGTGCGAACGCTACGGGCGACCCGTTGCTACCGCTCATGAGGCCCGCAGCATTCTGGGCCTGCGCGCAGCCAACGGCTGAAACGGGGCGACCGGCTATCACCTGTCAGCGCAGCAATAGGCCGACCCAAGACACCTCTTTCGGCTGTTTCATGCCCAACCCAACGGACGCGGCGTCAGCCGGCCTGACCCCCTTGTCTGCGCGCATATCGCACCCTATTTCGAGGATGCGCGCGACGCATTCGCAGCAAGAGCCGCTCCTCCCTCGGCTGCTGTAGCCTGATTGCCTAACCCTCCCGAGTTGCACAGGGCTTGGAATGCGCCGCGCGTTACCATCCCTCGCATCCCATTGGCCATGAGATATGCCGCCAAGCCTCCTCAATCCGCGACGTCTTGCTGCTCCGGGATCTGCGACAGATCACGCAATATCGGGCAGTCCGGGCGATTATCGCCGGAACAGCAGGTGACCAGTTCCGACAATGTGTCCCGCATCGCTTCCAGATCCGCGATCTTGAGGTTGATCTTGTCCAGATGTTCCTGCGCCAGTTGTTTGACATCTGCGCTGGCACGGCTCTCATCCTCGTAAAGCGCAAGAAGCGTGCGGCAGTCCTCGATCGTAAACCCAAGCGCGCGGGCACGACCCAGAAACGCCAGCTTGTGAAGGTCGGTCTCCGCAAAACAGCGATAACCGTTTTCGCTGCGCCGCGGTTTGATCAGCCCAATGTCCTCATAGTATCGAATGGTCTTGGCCGGTAGGCCGGAGCGGTTCGCCACATCGCCTATATTCATGGTCGCACCTCTGCCAATTGCTGCGCGCCTCGCGCGTTTGGGAACTTTCCTAAGGGATCTATTTCGGAACTCATCCGACGCAAGCCCAGGCTGTTGCCGACGCCGGTCACCTTAACGTTCAGTTTTCTGACACGCGCCTGTTCCATGGCTCACCCCTTTCGACATCTGATCATCCCCTTTTGCGGCAGATATGAGGCTTCCAGTCAGGGGAAGGTCAAGGGCAGATAGCGCAGGTTTCTCGAACAGATGATGTGGCCATACTTACGCCCACCGGACCGGCAGGTGACGGGAACGAAGAGGCCCTCGTCGTATTCTTCTGAGGCGCAGCCAGCCGAAGCCGCTAGTGTGGTAGCGCAAGAAATACACATCCCGCGACGGCCGATGGTTTACGCCCCCCCAATAGGTCTGCCAATATGCCGCTCAGCGCAATTGGCGCCTGCCGTCACTGACAGAACAAAGGAATTTCGCAATGATACGCACTCGCGCCGCTGTGGCCGTTGCCCCGGGCAAACCGCTTGAGATCATGGAAGTGAACCTCGAAGGTCCGAAAAAGGGCGAGGTGCTGGTCGAAATCAAGGCAACCGGCCTCTGCCACACGGATGAATTCACCCGCTCCGGGGATGACCCGGAAGGGATCTTCCCGGCCATCCTGGGCCACGAGGGCGCAGGCGTCGTGATCGAAGTTGGCGAAGGCGTCACCAGCCTTGAAGTGGGCGATCACGTCATTCCGCTTTACACCCCCGAGTGCCGCGAATGCGAGTATTGCCTCAACCCAAAGACAAATCTGTGTCAGGCGATCCGCTCTACCCAAGGTCAGGGCCTGCTGCCGGACGGATCCACCCGTTTCTCGATGCTGGATGGGACACCGATCCACCATTACATGGGCTGCTCGACCTTTGCCAATCACACAGTGGTGCCTGAGATCGCCCTGGCCAAGATCCGCAAGGACGCCCCCTTTGACAAGGTCTGCTACATCGGATGCGGCGTCACCACCGGCATCGGCGCGGTGATCAACACCGCCAAGGTCGAGATCGGGTCGCGCGCGATTGTCTTCGGCCTTGGCGGCATTGGACTCAACGTGATCCAGGGTCTGCGACTGGCAGGTGCGGATCAGATCGTCGGCGTCGACCTCAACCCCGGCAAGGTTGAGATGGCCAAGAAATTCGGCATGACCGACTTCGTAAACCCCTCCGAGGTAGAGGGCGATCTGGTGGCGCATCTGGTTGAGCTGACCAAGGGTGGCGCCGATTACACATTCGACGCGACGGGCAATGTGCAGGTCATGCGGACCGCGCTTGAAGCGGCGCATAAAGGCTGGGGTGAGAGCATCATCATCGGCGTGGCTCCGGCAGGCGCCGAGATTTCGACACGTCCGTTCCAGCTGGTCACAGGCCGCAGCTGGCGTGGCACCGCCTTTGGCGGCGCCGCCGGGCGTACCGACGTGCCCAAGATCGTGGACTGGTATATGGACGGCAAGATCGAGATCGACCCGATGATCACACATAAACTGTCGCTGGACGAGATCAACCATGGGTTCGAACTGATGCACGAAGGAAAGTCCATCCGCGCCGTGGTCGAATTCTGATCCACCCGCATACCCGAGATCATGACGCAGGCCGCAGGGCCTGCGTTTTTTTTGCACTTCATCTGCCTGCATTCGGCGAACGTCCTGCCAGCAAGGGGTGGCGAGCCGCGTCAACCAAAGGCATAATTGCCCGGCACCTGCCCCGCTTTGGTTGAGGACCTTGCTTGAAACTACAAGCCGTTGACATCTCCCGGACCGAATCCGCCGCGACGATCATCTTTCGCACCCTGCGCAAGGCGATCATCACCGGTGAGCTGTCGGATGGAACCCCCCTGCGGCAGGATGAAATCGCCAAGGCCTTTCACACCTCGCGCTTTCCCGTCCGCGAGGCGATTGCCCGCTTGGAACAGCAGGGGCTGGTCACCTCCCAGCGCTACAAGGGTGCCGTGGTCGCAACCCTGTCGATGCAGGACGCCTCAGAAATCTTTGACCTGCGCGCCAAGCTTGAAGCGGATATCATCCGCGCCGCCGTCCCGAACATGACCATGGACATCCTCGCACAGGCGCGCGCGCATCTGGATGCCTTTGCCGCCTGCGATGCGCCAATGCAATGGGGGCCGCTGAACCGAAAATTTCACGGCACGCTCTATAGCGTCAGCGGCTTGCCCTATCACGTCGAGATCGTCGAAACCTCGATGGACCGGATTGATCGCTACCTTCGCGCGCAGCTTATCATGAGCGACGGCATGGCCCGCAGCAGCAGGGAGCATCGCGCGATACTGGCAGCTTGCGAAACAGGTGATGCCGATCTCGCGGCCCAGCTGACAGCAGAGCATATTCTGGCTGCCAAAACCTCGCTTGAGGATCAGCTACGCGCGCAGATCCCCTAACGCCGCACTGCCGCCCTACCGCACCTCTAGGATCCGGCGTCCACCGCCTCAAGGCTGACATCGTAGCCCCACAAGCGACGCAGATGCTTCAACACCTCGTCGCGGTCATCCTCCGACAGGTGAATGCCGTCGCGCACCGTATGGGTCAGCTTAAGCTCGCGGTCGCCTTTCAGATCGGCATCAGTGACCTGAATATCAGGCTCTAAATAGGCCAAATCGTAGGAATGCGCGAGATCGCGCCGCACCGAGCGATAGCCGCTGCGATTGTGGATCTGGCTCACCACCAGATGTGACTGCTCGGCGTCATCAGCGAGGGTGAACAGTTTGAACTTGCGGATGAGATGCGGCGACAGGAACTGCTGGATGAAACTTTCATCGCGGTAATTGGCCCAGGCATCCCGCATCACCCGGCGCCAGTCGGGATCACCCGCGAAATCCGGAAACCATTCGCGATCTTCATCGGTCGGGTTCTCGCAGATGCGGCGAATGTCCTGCATCATCGCAAAGCCCAGCGCATAGGGATTGATGCCAGAATACCGCGGGTCGTCATATTCCGGCTGGAGCACCACATTGGTATGGCTGTGCATCATCTCCATATAGGCGCCTTCGGTCAGGCGGCCCTGCTCGAACAGCTTGTTGATAATGTAATAATGCACAAAGGTCGCGCAGCCCTCATTCATAACCTTGGTCTGTTTCTGGGGGTAAAGATACTGCGCCAGCATCCGCACGATGCGCAGGATTTCAGATTGCCACGGATCAAGAACCGGGCTGTGTTTCTCCAGAAAATACAGCAAGTTTTCCTGCGGCAGATTCATCAGCTTGCGACGGGCACTATAGGGCTCGTCCCTGATCTGCTCCAGCTTGTCGCCACCCATGGTTGCATCGGTCCAGATATCCAGAACGCTCTGACCGCTTTCATAACCTTCACGCACCTTCTGCATCGCTGCCAGTTCTTCGGTGGTGGGTTTGGGCGGACGGCCATAGCGAAAGACCCCCTGCGATTGCAGCGCATGGGCCGCGTCCAGGATCTCCTCTACTGCGCTGAGCCCGTAGCGCTCCTCGCAGGCGGCGATGTAGTTCTTGGCAAAGGCCAGATAGTCGTGAATGCCGGCCGCATCAGTCCATTGCTGAAACAGGTAGTTGTTCTTGAAAAAATGATTATGCCCAAAGGCCGCATGGGCCATGACCAGCGTCTGCATGGCCATGGTATTTTCTTCCATATTGTAGCTGATACAGGGGTTTGAGTTGATGACGATCTCATAGGCCAGCCCCTGCCGCCCGGTCCGATACAGCGCCTCGTCGCGGGCGAAATGCTTGCCGAATGACCAGTGCTGATACATCAGCGGCAGACCGACGCAGGAATAGGCATCCAGCATCTGCTCGGCCGAGATGATCTCGATCTGGTTCGGATATACATCAAGCCCCAGATCATTCAGCGCAATATCCTCAATCGCGTCCCGCGCAACTTCCAGAAGTTCAAAGGTCCATTCCGGCCCCGTGAACAGTGGCTTCGCGATAGTATCACCCGCCTGCATTCTGCGCCCCTTTTGCCTTGGGGAGGAAGAACTCCCTGAAAATCGGATAGATATGGGAGGGTTGCGACACACGCTGCATCTCAAAATGCGGGACCTGAGCCTTGACCTGCCGGTAGTTCTGCCAGAGATCCTCACCCGCCTCGGGATTGCTCAACAGCATCTCGGCGTTCTCATCGACGATTTCGACATAGGCGTAGTACTGGCAGACCGGCAGCAGCTCTTCCAGAAGCAGCGCCTTGCAACGCGCCGAGTCATTGCCGAAATTCTCCCCATCAGAGGCCTGCGCCCCGTAGATGTTCCACTCATCCGGCGGGTAGCGTTCGGCAACGATCTCCTTCATCTTCTCCAGCGCGGTCGACACGATGGTGCCGCCTGTCTCGCGGGCATAGAAGAAGGTTTCTTCATCAACCTCCTGCGCGTGATGGGTGTGACGCACAAAGACCAGTTCGGTATGCTCATAGCTGCGCGCCAGGAACAGATGCAGCAGCAGGAAGAACCGTTTGGCCAGATCCTTCTCCCGCTCCTGCATGGAGCCAGAGACGTCCATAAGGCAGAACACGACCGCACGGGAGTTGCGGATCTTCTCCGGCACGTGGGTGTCATATCGCAGATCCAGCGGGTCAATATACCCCACCACGCGACGTTTGCGCTCCAGAGCCTCCAACCGGAGGATCAGCTCTTCAAGATAGGCTTCCTGTTCGGTGCTGCGTTCCGCCAGCGCCTGAAGCTCCTCGATCTGTTTTTGCAGCTCGGCTATGGATTTGGCAGTCGGGCGTTGCAGTGCGATCCGACGTCCCAGCGAATTGCGCATCGTCCGCACAAGGTTGAGGTTGTTCGGCGTGCCCGCAGTGGTCAGCCCGGCACGGCGTGTCCCGATGGTTTCAGTCTCTACAGAGGCTTTTTTGACCAGATCTGGAAGCTCAAGACCATCAAACAGGATCTCAAGGTATTCGTCGCGCGTCAGGGTAAAGGAAAATTCATCCGCGCCATCGCCATCCTCGGACGCCTGTTTGCCCCCCTCTCCGGCGCCCCCCTGCGGTCGCTTGAGCGTGTCGCCGACAACAAAATCCTTGTTGCCGGGCAGCACGTGACGGCGGCGCCCCCCCTTGGCGGAATGGTGAAACCGGGGTTCTTTCAAACCCCGTGAGGGAATAGTGACCTTCTCACCTTCGGCAGGAATACCGCCACCATCCTTGATCGATTTGTCGCGGACCGATCTGTCCACGCGCTCCTTGATGCTTTCGCGGGCGCGTTCGAGGAACCGTTGCCGGTTCCCCAAACTCTTGCCCTTGGGATTGGCGCGCCTGTCGATAAAGTGATGCATCTGCCACCCACCCTTTGCTGTTAGCCCGCCTTATTTACGCGCATGTACCATTCCACCAACCTGCGAACCTGCCGGTCGGTATAGCCGTGGCTGCGCATCCGTTCGACGAACTCCTGATGTTTGCCTTCGGTCTTGCTGTCCTTCTTCGATCCGAAGGAGATAACCGGAAGCAGTTCCTCGACCTGGCTGAACATGTGTTTCTCGATCACATCCCGCAGCTTCTCGTAGGAGTTCCATGCCGGGTTCGAGCCGGTATTGGCGCGATGACGCAGGGCGAATTTGACCACCTCATTGCGGAAGTCTTTGGGGTTGGCGATGCCCACCGGTTT
Organism: Phaeobacter sp. JH20_29; assembly: GCF_048056175.1. NCBI lineage: Bacteria > Pseudomonadati > Pseudomonadota > Alphaproteobacteria > Rhodobacterales > Roseobacteraceae > Phaeobacter > Phaeobacter sp. JH20_29. The sequence continues at coordinate 21,500 of NZ_JAYMWO010000019.1, read as the reverse complement.
TTCGATCTTGCTCAGCTCGGCGTCCAGAACCTCGCGGTCATAGAGCTGGCCGGTGTCCGGGTCCTTGTAATCCTGCTCCTCGATCCAGGCATCGGCATAAGAGATATAGCGATCGAACACGTTCTGCCCGTATTCGGTATAGCTCTCCAGATAGGCTTTCTGGATTTCATTGCCGATGAACTCCTCATAGCGCGGGGCCAGTTCCGTTTTGATGAAGGCAAGGTATTTCGCCTCTGTCTCCGCCGGGAATTGTTCGCGTTTGATCATCTGCTCCAGCACATACATCAGGTGCACCGGATCCGCCGCCACCTCATCGGTGTCAAAGTTGAAGGTGGTCGACAGCACCTTGAAGGCAAAACGGGTCGAAATCCCGTTCATCCCCTCGTCGACACCGGCGCGATCCTGATACTCCTGCACGGTCTTGGCCTTCGGGTCGGTGTCCTTCAGGCTTTCGCCATCGTAGACGCGCAGCTTGGAATAGAGATTTGAGTTTTCATGCGGTTTCAGCCTGGTCAGCACCGAAAACCGGCTGAGGATCTTCAGCGTTTCAGGCGCGCATGGGGCCGCAGCCAGCTCGCTGTGTTCGATCAGCTTGTCGTAGATCTTAGCCTCTTCGGAAACCCGCAGGCAGTAAGGCACCTTCACGATCGACACACGGTCGATGAAGGCCTCGTTGTTCTTGTTGTTCTTGAACTGCTGCCATTCACTCTCGTTGGAATGTGCAAGGATCAGCCCGGTGAAGGGGATCGCGCCGAAGCTCTCGGTCCCCATGTAATTGCCTTCCTGCGTCGCCGTCAGCAACGGATGCAGCATCTTGATCGGCGCCTTGAACATCTCGACGAACTCAAGAACGCCCTGGGTCGCACGATTCAGGCCACCTGAGAAACTATAGGCGTCGGGATTGTCCTGGCTGTAATGTTCCAGCTGGCGAATATCGACCTTCCCGACCAGCGTGGAGATGTCCTGATTGTTCTCATCGCCCGGCTCAACCTTCGCAACGCAGATCCGGCGCAGCCGCGACGGATAGAGCCGCACCACCGAGAATTTGTTGATATCGCCGCCGAACTCATCCAGCCGCTGGACCGCCCAGGGCGACATCAGCCCCGGCAGCCGGTGTTGGGCGATGCCATATTCATCGCTCAGCAATTTGCCCATCCGCACCGGATCGAAAAGGCCAAGCGGGCTCTCGAAGATCGGCGACAGCTGATCGCCAGCCTTCAGCACGTAGATCGGCTGCTCCTCTACCAGACGTTTGAGACGTTCCGCGAGCGAGGATTTACCACCGCCGACCGGACCCAGCAGGTAGAGGATCTGCTTGCGCTCCTCCAGCCCCTGCGCGGCGTGGCGGAAATAACCCACGATCCGCTCGATCGTGTCCTCCATGCCGTAGAAATCTTTGAAGGCAGCGTATCGCTTGATGGTGCGGTTCTGAAAGATCGGACCCAGTCGCGCATCTTTTGACGTATCAACCAGCTCCTCTTCGCCAATCGCCTTGAGCATACGTTCGGCGACATTGGCATACATGCTGGGATCATCGCGACAAGCATTCAGATAGTCCTGTAACGACATCTCCTGCTCGCGCGTTTCGCCGTATTGTTCGGCAAAAATTTCGGCAATGTCTTTCATCTGGCTCTAGCCTCCTAGTTACTGCGCGCCGGTCCTCCTGGGGTCCAAGATCGCACACGGACAGAGGGCGCCCAGCGCGAGGGCCAAGTAATGTCCGCGTGAAAATATTCGTCTGAATTCTGCTCGGCGCCGGATCCGGCGATACAAGACCAGCGGGTCACTCTGAGCGGTGACATTCCAGCTGTGGCCTGGGTTTCGGCGTCGTGTACTTAGGATCAACTCTACACCAATTATGTCCTTCAGCCTATCTGAAACTGGTGTCTTTTTGGTTAATTGCCAGTGCGTTTTAATAGAACGCTTGTTCACACATTGGCGATATAGACGTGACCCGAACAGCCGAAACCGGCCCCCTTTCTGACGGCTCTTCAGCCTGCGGACACATGGAACCACCATAAACAGAAGGCAAATAAACGCAGCGCCCATCGCAAATGCACCGCAAACCCACCGCAGCCACCTCCCTAACGTCAACCAGAGGGGATCATTAACAAAAACCGACGGATAAACTTCGATGCAAATTGAATACAAATTAGCCACACCCTGATCTTTTCGGTAAAAATCCGCTCATCAAAACCTAGACAAGGCCGCTGGGAAGGCAGCAATATGGCGGCAATATGGCCGCGGAGACGGCTGATGGGCAAAACAATGCAGGCTACCTGGGCGTCACAGTTTCGGCGCTTTGGTCTTTTGACGAGCGGTATATAAAAATGAGTACGGTTGGATACATCGTCCGCGACATGGCGGGCACCAAGCAGCATGGTACATCTGCTGACACCCCCCAGGCGACAATTGCGACAGCAACCGCGAAAGACATTTCGCTGAACCTCGGACCCTCCGATGTCGAAAGCTACGCGCGGCGCGGCCAGGACCTGCATATTACGCTGATCGACGGTCAGGTGGTGGTGCTGGATGATTTTTTCAACACCGATGCGACAGGTGGCAAGAACCTGTTCCTCAGCGAGGAAGGCAACTTCATCGAAGTGGTTCTGGAGGACCGCACCGATGGCATGCTCTATGCCAGCTACGAACCTCTCGACATGAGCGGCAAGTGGAGCGCCTACGATGACATGGTGTTCCTTGACGTGGACCGCATCGAACCGGTTGTCGCTCCCCTTGTGGCCCCGCTGATCGGCGGCCTCGGCACCGCAGGCGCCGCAGCTGGCGTCGTTGGCGCGGCGGCCATTGTTGGCGCAGGCGGCGGTGGTGGTGGCGGAGGCGGCGGGGCCGTCACGCCAACCGTCGACAATCCCGATGCGACCTATCCGGTTGCAGGCTCGACCACCGAAGATGTGATCGTCAGCGGCACCGGCGCCCCCGGCTCCACCGTGGAAGTCACGCTCGGCACAATTACCGAAACCGTCACGGTCAAGGATGATGGCACCTGGGTTGCCAACTTCCCGGTGACCAACCTGCCGCCGGATGGCTCCTACGAGACCACAGTCTATGTAAAAGATCCGGCCGGGACCGAATTCAATCTGGATGGTCCCTCGGTCATCATCGACACCACCCCGCCGCCAATCGACGTCAACACTGTCGAAGGCGACGATCACATCAACTATATCGAAGTGGCCGACGGTGTTGTGATCAACGGCACCGGCGAAGCAGGGGCCAGCGTCAGTGTTGTGTTCCAGGGTGTGACCCGCACAACCACCGTGGCCGATGATGGAACATGGTCGGTGAACTACAGCGTGAACGAAGTGGCGACGGGCATCTACAGCTCCACCATCGAAGTCACCAGCGCAGATTCCTTTGGCAACACAAGCACCACGACTCACACGGTCGACGTCGACACCGAAACCCGGGTCACGATCAACACCCAAGTGGGCACTGATCACATGATCAGCGGCGCGGAACAGGCAGCGGGCATTACCCTCACCGGTACAGCCGAGGCGGGGTCGAGTGTTGTGGTGACCTTCCAGGGGGTCAGCCGTACCGTAACCGCAGATGCGCAGGGTAACTGGTCGGCCAGCTATCTCAGCTCTGAAATCGCAACCGGCACCTATGACGCAAGCGTCTCTGCCGTGGCAACAGACACCAGCGGCAATACCAGCTCCACCTCCACCAAGATCCCGGTCGATACTGAAACCATGGCGTCGCTCGACGCGGTTCAGGCCGGCGACAATGTGATTTCCGCGCCGGAAGTCGCCAGCGGCGTAACCCTGACCGGCAAGGCCGAGCCAGGCGCCAGTGTCGCGGTGACGCTCGAGGGAACGACACGCACGGTCACTGCGGATGCGCAGGGCAACTGGAGCGCCGATTTCACCAGCAGCGAGATCCCGACCGGTGAATATGACGCCAATGTTTCGGTGACAGCAACTGATGCACTGGGCAACACTGCCTCCACCACCGGCACCGTCCGTGTGGATACCGAAACCGATATCACCCTCAGCAATCCGCTGGCGGGCGACAATATGATCAATGCGGCAGAGGCCAACAACGGTCTGGACCTGACCGGCACCGCCGAAGCGGGCGCCAGCGTTGTGGTCCAGCTGGGGACAGCTACCCGCACTGTGACAGCCAACGCCCAGGGGCAATGGACGGCCAGCTTCGCCGGGTCGGATATCGCCGATGGCACCTATGACACAACGGTGACCGCAACAGCGACCGATGCCTACGGCAATACCGCCTCGACCAGCAGCCAGATCCGTGTGGATACCACCACCAGCGTTGGGCTTGATAGCGGGCAGGCCGGTGGCGACGATGTGCTGAACGGTGCCGAAGCCGCAGGTGGTCTGACCCTGACCGGCAGCGCCGAGCCTGGCGCCTCTGTCGCGGTGACCTTCCAGGGCATCACCCGGACCGTCACCGCCGACGCACAGGGCCGCTGGAGCGCGCCCTACGCAACCAACGAAATCACCCCCGGCGAGTATGACGCCCCGATCAGCGTCACCGCGACCGATGCGGCCGGCAATAGCGAGAGCACCTCCGGCACCTTGCGTGTCGATACCTCGACCGCTGTCAGCATTGATGCCAACCAGGCAGGCGGCGACAATATCGTCAACGCAGCAGAGGCGCAGGCCGGTGTCACGCTCACAGGCAACGCCGAGCCCGGCTCCGTGGTTTCGGTGACCGTTGCAGGCGTGACCCGCAGCGCAACCGTGGCTTCAAATGGCAACTGGAGTGCGCTGTTCGAGCCCGGCGCGCTGGCTGCTGGCGAATACAATACCTCGGTCACAGTGTCGGCAACGGACGCGGCGGGTAACACCGCTTCGGCCTCCTCTGCCCTGCGGGTAGACACCGTTGCGGGCACTGTGACGCTATCTCCCGACCCGATCGAGATCGACGATGTGATCAACGCTGTCGAACGCGCCGACGGTGTCGAAATCAGCGGCACCGCGACGCCGGGCCTGACCGTGACGGTAGGCCTTGGCACCGCAAGCCGTCAGGTCGTCGCCGATGCAAACGGCGACTGGGCGACCACCTTCCCGGCGGCCCAGATCCCGACCGGCACCCGCAACCTGCCGATCACCGCCTCCATCATCGATGACGCGGGCAATACTGCGAGCGTTTCCGATAGCGTTGCGCTCGATACGCTGGTGACGCCGTTGACGGTGCAACCGAACCAGACCTCGGACGACATCGTGAACAAGGCAGAGCAGCAGGCGGGTGTCACCTTCAGCGGAACTGTCGAAGCAGGATCGACGGTGGTGATCAACGTTGAAGGCAAAGAGCAGACTGCCACGGTCGACGCCCTCGGCAACTGGACGGCGACGCTCGACGACGCAACATTGCCGGACGGTGACCGCACCCTGACAGCCTCCATTACCGCGACCGACGCTGCCGGTAACGAACGCAGCATCACCGAGCAGTTCGACATCGACACATTGGTTGATCCGGCGTCCATCTACGCGCTGAAAATCACTGGCCAGGGCATTCTTGAGCTGGAAACCAAGGACGCGACCGACAATTACGCTGTCAATACGCTGAACCCGGCAGGCACTGTTGGCTCTCCCGCGGCGACCAAGACGGTCGACCCGCAGGATGGCACCGAGTTTGCCTTCGGCACGCCGATCCCGGATGGCACACATCTGGTCCTGTCGCGCAGCGATGATGTTGGCAATACCTCCAGCACCTTGGTGATCTTTGATGACAACGCAACCAACAGCGGCACCATCAATCACGCCGGGCTGGGCCAGTTCAACATCGACCATCTGGACCTGCAATTTGCCAACGATGTGCACCTCACACTCAATGAAGCTGACATCAAGGCACTGTCGAACAATTCCGACACCCTGACGATCCACGGCAGCGACAATGACAACGACCAGATCACCCTCACCGGCGGCAACGCCGCGAGCGCGGGCACCCGTGTGGTCGATGGTGAACTCTACAATGTCTACACCATTGGCAACGATGGCACGACGCTGATCGTCGATCAGGACGTTCAGGTGGTCTTCTGATCCACAGCGATCACCCGGGGGCCGTTTGGCGCAAACCAACGGCCCCCGGCAAAACTACCCGGCAACAAGGGTAAGGGCACAGGCGATGCGAGGGGGCAGAATGCAATTGGGACGACCCATTGGCGCGGTGGCACTGTTGTGCTGCCTGTCGGCCTGCATGCAGTCCCTGCCCTTTGCCAAAACCGGCGAGGGCGCCGAAACCGATGTCAATCGGCGCGCCAGCAGCTTTGCCCAGCCGGATGCCAAAAACCCCTCGGTGGTGATCTCAACCCTGATGCAGCGTCAGTCCCTGCTTGAAGACGGCAGTGTCTATGACGTTGTTGCGCAATCCGCGATTTCCGCCTCTGCCCGCGCTGCCGAGGCCGAGCTGACCAGCGCCAAACTGCGTGCGGAGGCCAAATCCAAGAACTGGCTGCCGACGCTTGGCCCCTCTGTCAGCCTCACCGATCTCGGGGATCTGGTGGCGGGTATCCTGATTGAACAGGTGTTGTTCGACAATGGACGCCGCAAGGCCGAACGCGCCTTTGCCGCCGCCGATGTCGAAGTCGCAGCGGTCAACCTCTCGATTGACATGAACAGCCGTGTAGAGACGGCCTTGGGCCTCTATGTCGCGGGCCTGCGCGGTGCTGAGAAAGCCGCGATCGGCACCCGCGCCCTGTCGCGGATGTATGAATTTGAACGTATCGTGAAGGGGCGCGTTGATGGCGGCGTGTCGGACCGGTCCGACCTCAACGTAGTGCAGAGCAAGATCAACGGCATCCGCTCAGCCGTGGCCACGGCCAAGGACGCCACCGCCACCTCAACAGCCGAACTTAGGGCGATGACCGGTCAGAGCTTTGACGGGACGCCAAGCCACCTGCAACTGGCGACCCCGCCGGAGGCCGGTGCCTATCTCACCGTTCTCAAAGCCGAAGCCGAGGCCACCCGCAGTGTCGAACAGGCCAAGATGGAGCGCGCAGGGCTGCTGCCGCAGGTCTCAGCCGCGGGCAATGTCACCAGCGATGGTTCGGGCGCCGGACTGACCCTTGATCTGGCGCAGCCCTTTGGCCTTGGCACGCCTGCGGCGCTGAAAGCGATCGAAGCCTCCAAGGAAATTGCCAAACGGCAGGTATCCGAGGCCGAGGAAGATGCACGCCGCGATTTCAGTCGCCAGATGCAACGCCTCGCCTCTTATCGTAGGCAAGAGGCCGAAGCGGCATCCCTGGCGCAGACCAGCCGCGAGACTTATCGCCTGTTTCAGGCACAGTTTAAGGCCGGGCAACGCTCGGTCATGGATGTGGTATCCATCTACGAAGAGGTGGTACGCCGCGAACACGCCCATATCGACGCAAAATACGAAGTCGTTCTGATCCAGCTGGCGCTGGCAAGCGATATGGGACTATTGGCCGATGGGGACCGGATTTGAGCAATTCCAACCGCCCGACAGATGACACCGTGCTGCGGACCGTCCCCCCTGCCCCGCGCGACACCGGGACGGCAGGACGTGCCAGTGGTGGCAAACCGGTGCTGCGCGCCATTGATACCCAGTCGACGCCACATCTGGCGCCGGCCGCGGCCGCCCCTGCGCCGGCCCCCGGTCCCGCGACCCCACCGATGCCCGATGTCGATCTGACCGGCCTGCTGGAGGATGGCAACGTGGGCGAGGTCAGCGCGCTGATCGAGGACGCAACAGCGCGTATTCAGCATCGCGCCGCGCTCATCGCGACCTTTGCAGCCCTTAAAGGCACGAATGTCGCACTCAGCGACCTTGCCGAACATATGTGGCGCAATGATCCGGGCGATGTCTCCGTCGACTCGCTTGCCCGTGCGCTTCAGACCACGGGGATGCAGGCGCAGATCAATCATCAGGTGCCGCTCATCCCCGAAAGCTGGCCCGCGCTGGCCATGATGAACAATGGTCAATGCGTTCTGGTCCTGTCGCAAAGCCGGGATATGCTGAGCGTCTATGACACCACTTGCACAGATAATCGCGCGGATGTGCCGGTGGCCGAGTTCGGCCCCTATTTCACCGGCACAACGCTGGGCGCACGCAATTCCCTGAAACAGATCGCCGCCCGCCATACACCGCAGCTGGAAAGTGATCACTGGTTCTGGGGTGAGTTCCCCAAATACCGCCGTCAGGTCGGCGAGATCATGCTCGGCTCGCTGGTTGCCAATATTCTGGCCGTCTCAGTCGCGCTGTTCTCGCTGCAGGTCTATGACCGCGTGGTTCCTCACCAGTCCCATGCGACGCTCTGGGTGCTGGCAATCGGCGCCTTCCTTGCGATCATGCTGGAAGCACTGCTGAAGCTGGCCCGTGCCCGGCTGACAGATGCCGCCGGACGCCAGATCGAGCTGTCGGTGCAGAACAACCTGATGCGGCGGTTAATCGGGATGCGCTCTGACAAGAAACCACTGCCCCCGTCAGGTCTGTTTGCCGCGATGCGCGATTTCGGATCGGTGCGCGAGTTCTTTACCTCCACCACGATTTCAACACTGGCCGACATTCCGTTCATCGCCGTGTTCCTGCTGCTGGTGGCATCGATTGCGGGCCCGATCGTCTGGATTATCATTGCAGGTGGCATCCTGATGCTGCTGCCCGCCTATTTCATGCAGAAGCGCATGATCGCGCTGACACGTCAGACACAGGGCGCAAATGCCAAAGCCGGACGCCTGCTGCATGAGGTCGTGAACGAGCTGGACACGCTGAAGAGCCAGCGCGGCGAAGACCGGGTTCTGCGGCTCTGGGATGAGCTGAACACGCTCTCCACTCATGCCGCGACCGAGCAGCGCCGCCTTGCCAGCGCGCTTACCCATTGGTCGCAGGGGGTCCAGCAGGCCACCTATATCGGCTCTGTCGTGGTGGGCACTCTGATGGTTTTCGCCGGTGAGTTCACCGTCGGTACCATCATCGCAACCGGTATTCTGACCAGCCGCACGCTGGCACCTCTGACCCAGTTTGCCGCCACGCTGGCCCGCTGGAGCAACGTCAAAGGTGCGCTGGAAGGACTGGACGCCATCGCCAACTCCGCTCAGGAAAAAGAAGACGAACGCTCTTATCTGCGCCGCGACAGCCTGCAAGGCCGGTTCGAACTGCGCGAAGTGATGTTTCGCTATGACGAAGACGGCGCCCCGACGCTGGACGTGCCGGGCGTTGCCGTTACCCCCGGCCAGCGGGTTGCGGTTCTTGGCGTCAACGGCTCCGGGAAATCGACGCTGTTGAAACTGATGTCGGGACTTTATGCGCCGGACCGTGGACGGGTGATGATTGACGGCACCGACATGACCCAGATCGACCCGCGCGACCTGCGCCGCCATATCGGCTATCTCAGCCAGGATGTGCGGCTGTTTGCCGGGACGCTGCGCGAGAACCTGAACCTCAACCAGCTGGAACGCGACGACGACCGGCTGATGACGGCGCTGGATTTTGCAGGCCTCGGCGCCCATGTGCGCAATCACCACAAGGGCCTCGATCTGGAAATCTTCGACGGTGGCGGCGGGCTGTCCATCGGGCAGCGCCAGTCGATCGGCTGGGCGCGCCTGTGGTTGCAGAACCCGTCAATTGTGCTTCTGGATGAACCCACTGCCGCACTGGACCAAACGCTGGAACGCACATTGGTCAGCCGTCTGGAAACCTGGCTGGAGGGTCGCACGACAGTGATTGCGACACATCGGATGCCGATCCTGTCGCTGACCAACCGGACGCTGATCCTGCAATCCGGGCGCATGGTGGTCGACGGACCGCGTGATCAGGTTCTGGCACATCTTGCCGCAGGTGAGGGCAAATGACCTCGACCGGCTACGATCTTCGCGAAACCTCGCGCGGGGCGAGCCGCATCATCTATCTGGCGGCGGGCGCTCTGGTGGTGTTTCTGATCTGGGCCAGCTTTGCTTGGGTCGACGAAATCGTTCGTGCCGACGGCGAGGTTGTGTCCTCCTCGCGCTCTCAGATCGTGCAGAACCTTGAAGGCGGCATTCTTGCCGAACTCCATGTGCATCAGGGCGACACGGTGAAGGCCGGGCAGATCCTCGCCCGTCTGCAGGACACCAAGTTCCGCGCCGCCGCTGATGATCTGCAGGACCGGATCGACGCGTTGGAAATCAAACAATACAGGCTTGAGGCCGAACTGGAGGGTGCGTTTGATTTCAATGTTCCCGACGATCTGGCCGAACGCTCCCCAGGCATCTACACCTCGGAGCGTGCGCTGCTGAATGCCCGGCAGACCGATTTCACCAGTCGCCGCGCCAGCGCCCGCGAGATCCTCGACCAGCTGAAGGACGAACTGGCCAATATGCAGCGTCTCTACAAGAAAGAGATCGTGGCGTTGATTGAGGTCAACCGCGCGCAAAAGGCCGTGAGCGACGCCCAGGCCAAATACAATGAAATTGGCACCCAGTCAGAGCTGGAGCTGGCGGAGGATTACTCCAAAACCCTTCGCGAGCTGACCTCATACCGGCAGGAGCTGCGGCTGGCGCAGGATCAGCTTGACCGAACCGTGATCACCTCGCCCATGGCCGGGATCGTCAACAGCCTTGCGGTCACCACCATCGGCGGCGTGATCCGCCCCGGTGAGGAAATCGTCGAGATCATCCCGCTCGGCGAGGAAATGTTTGTAGAGGCACGGGTGAAGCCCGAAAACATCGCCAGCGTCCAACCCGGCCAGGATGCCACTATCAAGCTTTCAGCTTATGATTACACCATCTACGGATCGCTGCGCGGCAAGGTGGATTTTGTCTCGCCCGATACCTTCGAAGACGAGCGCAATCCCCGTGCAGAGCCGTACTACCGGGTGACGGTCAAGGTTGATCGTTCCGAATTTACCGAACGCCAGCAGGCCATCGAGATCCGCCCCGGGATGCGCGCCACCGCTGAATTGCAGACCGGCAGCAAAACGATCCTGAACTACATGCTGAAACCGCTGTATAAATCCCGCGAGGCCCTGCGCGAACCCTAAGGCAACACATCCAGAAACCCCGCGATCCAATTGGATGCAGGGGGGCTGTCTAAGAGGTTGATCGCTTGGAGAAAACCGGTGTGCATCCGCGGCCGTCAGCTGGTTTCCTCGGATCGGTGCTGCCTAAAGATCCTTCGCAAGATGGATGAACGGGGTCTGCTCGACCGGTCTGAATGCCGGTTTGTCCCCGTATCGTACCATCAGCTGGCGGACCGCATCATCGCCAGAACGGTCTGATCAAACGAAGTTCCGATTGAGACCCGACGATTGCCCATCGCCGCTTTGGCCGAGATAACCGAGACCAGTCGCGGCATCCGGCCCGGAACGACGTCAAAGACAGGCGCGCCTGACGCACCGAATTCAACCCGGCACGTCATCACCACGACCTGCGCCTGTCGCGCCAGAACGTGGCAGTTCTGTTCCAGATTTGGACGGTTCTGCTGCGCCATCGAATAAGACAGCACTTCAACCGACGCCCCGCGCGCCGGACGATTGGCCAGTTCAAAGGGCTGGATCATGTTGCGGCTGATTGGCCGATCCAGACGCAGGATCGCAATATCGCTGCCCAATTGTGAATCGCCGAGTGGCTGATACTCGTAGCTCGGGTGGACAACCGCCTTGGTGACAGACCGCGCCGCCTTGGCATGTCGCCCGTTCAGCCCCGCTTCGAACCGGATGCTGGTCGGATCAACCTGGCGGCCGGTGTCGGGGTTGTAGACGCAATGCGCCGCCGTCACGACCAGATCGGGTGCCACCAAGGCCCCGGTACACATATTCCGTCCTGAAATGTTCAGCCGACCCACGGCTTCCCATCCAATAACGGAGGTGATGCTCGACTGCGGTTCTTCCGCAGCAGAGCTATCAGGCATGCCAAACAGGAGGCATGCCGCAAAAGCAGCAAAAATGCGTTTCATCGCCCACTCCAAATTCCCACGCTCACACCTTGGTTCAAGCGTGCGGCTGGAATGAGACGCAAAACTGCCCGACATGGCCGAAACCATGCGCAAAATAAGTCTCTCTACACAAATCAGGACCCCCCCCAGGGTTTTGATGCCCCATCATCGCAAAAAAACCGCAGAGCGCACACAATTTCTCGGGTGTTTTATTAACTTTTTAGCAAACCTTTGTGATCGCTTAATAAATTCTCACGGTGGCAAATCAGGCTGCAGCCGGTCGCTGGCAGCTGACGATGGCATTACGGCCACCGTGCGGCAGGGTTGCCACATTGCCGCAGGCGCCGCGCGGCGGGTCGGTCGACAGAGCACAGGAAGAGCCGTTTTAACTTTCAAATAACCAAAACTCCGCCTTAACCTTCCCTTAGGACTTATCTGCAATATCTTAACGCGCGGTGGTGTGATGCTGCCAATTCGACCTATCTGGAGCGGCGCAGCCCCCTGATCGGCTCAAGAAGAATCGCATAGAGCCGGGGAATCAGGGCCCACATAGCAGCGCCAATGGCCAGGCAGATCAGCAGCACAGCCGCCGCACGAAACATCTCCAGAAACCCCAGGGTCGCAATGCCGGGTATGCTGACGGCAGGCGACAGGATCTGTCCCAGAAACACCGATGCCATCAACGCGCCCGCCACAACGCCGCGCCGCGAGGCGGGTGACAGCGCCAAGGCCAGCGCAACGAAATTCGGCATCACCGTGGCCAATCCGGAACCGATGGCGACCATCGCCAGGCTTTGCCACAGGGTGCCGCCCCCCGTCAGCATTAGAAACCCGCTGCTCATCAAGGCATATCCCAATGCGTAGGCGCCCGCCGCACCGAGCCAGCGATTGATGCGCAGGTAAAGAAAACCTGTCATCCCGCCAGATAGTGTCAGCACCCCCAACAGAAGCCCAGTTTTTGCGGAATGATCGCCAGCCTGCGTCGCCAGAAAAAATGGCAGCTGTGTCGGCATCATGAAGAAAACCAGACTGGTTATCATCTGCAACGATGCCAAGCCGACAAGCAGCACAGGCCAAGCCGAACGGGCTGCGCCCTCGGTTGATCCGGTTGCGGTTTCGCTCCGCTGGGCCGGATCCGGCTCTGCCAGGTAACGCCAGACCAGCGGCAAAAGAAGGATCGCAACCGCGTAAATCGCAAAGGGAAGCCGGGCTGAGATCACCGCCAGCGCCCCAGCTGAGGTGATGAAGATCAGCCCCCCGAAGTTGCGTGCCGATGTCTGCAAACCCATCATAGAACGCCGCGCGTCGCCGGTGAAATAATCGCCGATCAGCGCTGTCTGGGCAGTCATGATCATCGCCACCGCCACGCCCAAGAGCAACCTGCTGATCATGATCGCCGGCAGGTTCGGCAGCACCGCCCCTGCGGCGCCGCTGACGGCAAACAACGCAATACCCAGCAACAGCATCCAGCGCCGCCCGTACCTATCCGCCATCCACCCGGCGAGCGGCGCGCAGATCAGAACCGACAGCGACGGTGCAGAGACCAGGAATCGCGTCAGCAAAGCCGCATTCGGCGTATCGGCGAACTCGGCCTCAAGCCCGGGAAGGGCCGGGCTGATGGTGGCGTTCGCCATAATGGTCAGGGTTGCGGCGAATAGCAGGGCCAGCGCGCGCGGATCCTTCCAGACGGCATCAGAAATCGGGGCTGCCGGTACAGACATGCCAGTCTCCTCTTGTGGGTGTGAGCATTCTGGCGCAGCCTGCAACCTCAAGTCGACTTTAGGTCAAGAGGAAAGAGCGATGCGCCTGTACGACATCGGAGAAGTAGCCGCCCGATGTGGCGTCACCCCCGCCACATTGCGGTATTACGAAGAGCTCGGCCTGATCACCTCGCTCGCGCGCAAGGGATTGCGGCGACAATTCGGGCCTGAGACCTTGTTGCAGCTATCGGTCATCGCGCTTGGCAAGGCAGCCGATTTCTCGCTGGCGGAAATTTCGGGGATGTTTGGCTCGGATGGGCGGCCGGACCTGCCACGCGATGAGCTGCACCAAAGGGCGGACAAGCTGGATCAACAGATCCGCAACCTGTCGACGCTTCGTGACGCGATCCGCCATGTGGCCAACTGCCCTGCGCCATCGCATATGGAGTGCCCAACCTTTCAACGGCTCCTGAAGGTCGCGCGACGGACCCGCGGCTGAAACCGGGCCACCTCCTCCTTCAGCGCCGCTTTCTGGCGGCAATTGTATGTGATCGTAGACTTCTGCGCCCGTTGCCACATATCGCAGAGGATATCGGAACAGCGCGAGGCGGAGACTGAAATGGGTTTTGCAAATTTGACGTATAAGCTGACGGCCGGGTCTGAGGCTTCCGATCCCAAAGCCGCCCGCCGGGTTGCGACCCATGTCACCGCCCTCACTGCGACGAAGCTGGCCGACGGTTTGATTGATCCCAAACTGGTGCTGGCCTGGCTGATGAACGCAATCGGTGCGCCGGGCTATCTGATTGGGGTGCTGGTCCCGGTGCGGGAATCAGGATCGCTCCTGCCGCAGCTGGTCCTTGCCCAGCGGATCGAACAAAGCCGATATCGCAAATACTATTGGGCTGCCGGATCGGCGCTTCAAGGTCTCGCTGCGCTTGGCATTGCCGCCGCTGCCATGCTGCTACCAGGTGTCATGGCAGGCTGGGTCATTCTGGGCTGCCTTGCCATGCTGGCCCTGGCGCGGTCGGCGTGTAGCGCCAGCTACAAGGACATCCTCGCCCGAACCGTGGACAAGGGCAAACGGGGGTCCGTCTCGGGAACGGCGGGAACCGTCGCCGCCAGCGGTGTGTTTCTGTTTGCGATTTTGCTCAGCACCGGGCTATTGCCCCGCAGCCCGATGGCCATCTCGCTGGTTGTTGCCGTATCAGGCCTGCTTTGGCTCGGTGCCGCTGCCGTCTTTGCACGATTGAACGAGCCAGAAGCCGAGCCTCAGTCTGAAGAAGGCTTCAGCCCGCAGGAGCTGTTGCTGCCGTTGCGGCAGGACAGCGAGTTGCGGCGTTACATCGGCACCCGGGCGCTGCTGATCTCAACCGCCTTGGCGCCGCCGTTTCTGGTGATGCTTGGTGGACGCGACGCCGAAAGCGGCTTTGGCAATCTCGGGCTGCTGGTGCTGGCCTCCTCCATTGCTGCGATTGTCTCCTCCTACATCTGGGGCAAGCTATCGGACCGATCAAGCCGCCAAACCCTGATGGTGTCGGGTGCGCTGAGCGCTGTGACGCTGGCGGCGGCGGCGGCGTTCGGCTGGGGTGAGGGCGTTGTTGCCAGTGCCTTGGTGGCCTGCTTCGTCTTTGTCGCCCAGATCGCCTATCAAGGCGCGCGCGCCGGTCGAAAAACACATCTGACCGATATGGATACGGATGGTCACACATCGGTCTATACCGCACTTTCCAACACGATGATTGGCGTGCTGTTGCTGCTGGGTGGGGGCTTTGGGCTGCTGGCCGATGCTGTTGGCGCAGCACCGGTTCTGGCGCTCCTCGCCCTGCTTAGCGGGCTGGGCGCGGCACTTGGCTCACGGTTGAGCGAAGTGCAGGAGGATGCCGAAGGCTAACACCCCAACTGGCCCCCGTCATCTCCCTGTCGCCTCTCCCGATCCCATCGCTCCGTTAGGCGGCGTGGGGAGCTGGCACGTGATCCGCTGTCAGCTTGTCTTCACGCGGCGCGTCACCCGGTACAGAATGGCCGGTTTTCACCACCGCGCGGCGCTCGGCATCAAGCCCGGCCCCGAACAGGATCACAAAAGCAGACAACCACATCCAGGTCAGCAGAACGATCACCCCCGAGAGGGCACCAAAGGTTTCGTTGTAGCTGCCGAAAGCTTGCACATAGAGGCTGAACCCGATGCTGCCGACGACCCAAAGCGTACAACTCAGTATCGCGCCGGGCGTGAACAGCTGCCAGCCATCCCCGGACCGGTCCGGTCCAAATCGATAGAGCGCCGAAATTCCAGCGATACCGACTGCGAACATCAGGGGCCAGCGCAGGAGTTGGGTCACCATCGACAACAACGCTGACTCGCCCAGGAGCGCAGCCGCGGCGGGTATCGCCGCAACGACCAGCAGCAGGACACACCCGCCAATAATGGCCGTGAAAGTAATGCCGACAGTCATCGCCTTCAGAACGATGAAACTGCGCCCTTCCCGGGTGCTAAAAATTACGTTCAGCCCCTGGATCATACTGTCGGTGCCACGCGATGCGGACCAAAGCGCCAGAGCAGCGGAGACTGCGGCGGCCCAGCCCAGCGACTCTGGGCGCGCGCCCGCTACCTGCACCAATTGCTGATTGACCAGATCCGCAGCCGACGGTGGCAACAGCCCGGTCAGCCAAGCAGCCTGTGCAGTGATCAGGGTTGGATCCGCAATCAGACCAAACAGAGCAACCGCTGCCGTAATACCTGGAAAAACCGACAGGAGGCCGTAAAAGGCGACTCCGGCGGCGAGCAGCCCGCCGTTGGCCTGTCCCATCCGGCCCCAGGCCCGCCAGAGCAGTTTCACAAACGACGCCAGTTGCGCAATCGATCCATCCTGTGTCTGCCCGCTCCGGTCCCGTCCGGGGTCACTCGGTGGACCGCTGCGGTCGAGGTTGGGGGCTGTTTTCGACTGGTCGGTGGTGGTGGTCGTCCCCGACTTGGAGGTTGAGCTGTGATCTGACTGTTTTGGCATGAGGCTGTCTCCCGCGTTGCCAACTCAACGCAGCAAGATGGCGTTTTGTTTCTTGGAACTTAGCCTTTGCCCGCGAGTTGAGGTTTTGACGCAATCCAATTGGAGACAACCATGAGCCACTTCACCCATCACCCGGCTGCTTCCCACGATCTGGTGGTCATAGGAGGCGGTTCCGGCGGGCTGGCGGCCGCCAAGGCGGCAGCGCGGCTGGGGGCCTCGGTCGTGATGATCGAACAGGCTGAGCTGGGCGGAACCTGCGTCAACCGCGGCTGCACCCCGAAGAAGCTGATGTGGAAAGCCGCGGCCCATCGCCAGAGCCACCGTGATATGGCCAAGGTTGGCCTGACGGCCCTGCCGGACTTTGATTTCGCCGCGCTGCGCCGTCGCTCCGATGCCAAGATTGACCACCTCAACCACCACTTCGAGGATCAATTGCAACAGGCCGGTGTGCGCCTGCTGCGCGCCACTGCCGAGATTGGCGAAGCGGGCCAGATTCACGCCGGTGGTGAGGTTTTCCAGCCCGGAAAACTGTTGCTTGCGACCGGGGCGCGCCCGCGCGCGTTGGATATTCCGGGCGGTGATCTGGCCGCCACAAGTGATGATGTCTTTGGGTGGAGTGATTTACCGGGGCGGCTGCTGATTATCGGCGGCGGCTATATCGGATGTGAGTTCGCCAGTATCTTCGCGGCTTTTGGCAGCGAGGTGCAGCTGATGACCGATGGCGACAGACTGCTTGATCAATTTCACGCACCGGCGATCGCCTGCGTGCAGGCCGGTCTTCAGAAACAGGGCGTCACCATCGGCTTTGGCCGCAAGCCGAAGCAGATCGACTTCAACGGGACAATGTTCAAAGTCAGCTTCGACGATGGCAGCATCCAATATGCGGATCAGGTGATAGCCGCCATTGGGAGAGTACCAAACACCGACACCCTTGGGCCAGGGGTGCAGGGCATCGTCCATGCGAAATCCGGCGCGCTGGCCATTGATGAGCATTTCCAAACATCCATTCCCGGCATCTACGCGGTCGGCGACGCTGCCGACCGTCTGCCGCTTACCCCTGTGGCAACGCGAGACGGCGCTTGTTTTGCGACCCAACACTTTGGCGACGGCGCCGCACAGATAGATCTCAATCTGGTGCCGCAGTCGGCCTATACCATCCCGCCGGTCGCGCAGGTCGGCCGGATGGATCAGACAAACACCGGCGGTGAACAGGTGTCTGGCCTGTCCAGCGATGTGCTGGACGACGGCACGGCTGCCAACTCGTTCTTTGACAGATCGTTCAACGGCCCCCTGCTGAGCGGCGTGGCGCTGGTCGATCACGCAGCACCGGAGCTGATCGCCCCCTTCGCCGCGTTGATCGCAAGCGGAGCCACCGCAGACGATCTTGACGCAGTCGTCGGCATTCACCCCAGTTTTGCAGAAGAGACGGTCGGCCCGTAAGATACCGCAGACAAAAAAGACGCGATCCACTCTGGGTCGCGTCTTTTTTCTGCTCTTATCGGAGGCGTCGTCCGGTCAGTCGCACAGCGTCCGATCAATGAGCGAAAGCCCCAGCAAGAACATTGAAATCAGGAATACCACGTTGGCAGCAAATGCCGCCCCTGCCGCGACACCACCAAATGCCAGTACTGCCGAAGCAGCTGCAATCAGAGAAAAAACCAGTGGCCAATTCATCATCGATCATCCTCGTCTCTATCCGTTATGGTTCTGCAAACACAACGTTTTTGACAGGAAAAGGTTCCGAGACTTGGCCGGTCCTACGCCTGACTGGCGCGGACCGGGTCTGAAACAGACGCCTATTTCTCGTCAATCTCAGGCTTGATCTGCGCGTAGGTCAACACGGTGAAAACCGCTGTCCCGCCGATGATATTGCCCACCAAGACCGGCAGGAAAAAACCAAAGACAGCCTGCCCCAGAGGCAGCATGCCCTGCACCATCAGAAACGCCATCTCAACCGAACCCGCGACGATATGGGTGAAGTCCCCGGCGGCAATCAGCCAGGTGAAGATGACGATCAGGGGGATTTCGCTATTCTGCGCAGAGGGCAGCATCCAGACAATTGCGGCAATCAGGATCCCCGACGGGATACCGCTGATCATGCCGATAAACGGTGGCATTCCGGTGGCGTGTTCGCTGATTTCCACCATGGAGGCGCGCAGGGCCGGGTCCAGCACCGGGGTCAGGGCAAAGAACGACGCAATCAGGAAGGCCCCGACAACATTCGCAGCCAGCACCACCGACCAAAGCCGCGCGGTGCGCAGCAGGCTGGCCTTGTCCCCGCGCAACATGACCGGCACCACGGTGGTAATGGTGTTTTCGGTGAACAGCTGCATTCGGCCAAGGATGACCATCAGAAAGCCTAGTGAATATCCAAGGTTCTCAACAAGCGGGGACCAGCTGGCATCTGGCAGATGGGTCTTGAAAACGGCCTTGCCCAACACCGAGAAGCTGATCAATAGCCCGGCAGCGATGCCAGACCACCACAGCGCCCGCACGGGTCGCTCCAATTCTTCCTCACCGTTGCGACGAATGGTTTCAAAGATCAGCCTTGGAGACAGGCCTGTTGCCTCTTCGACGGCCTCATTCTCGGACTCTTCCTGGATGAGGTCTTCGCCGGACGTCTTGGCCTCGATCATCTGCAACTCCTGTTTTCCGTATCCAGTTCAACGCCCAAGCGTCCCAGTCGGTTCCGCCGCGCGGAACCTTTTTCACGCCGGAGCGTTAGCCCAAGAGACCTGTAACGGGATACGTCGATGACTGCCGAGATCAGCGCCACACTGATGGACCAATTGACGGGGTGGCTGGAAGGCGCCATCGATGCGCTACCGCGTCTGGCCGTTGCCATCATCGTTCTGGTGCTGACAGCTGCGCTGGTCTGGACTGCAAAAACGATCATCCGGCGGCTCAGCAGCCGGCTGAAACTGCGACGCAATCTCTGCGATGTGTTACAGCTCCTTGCCAGCGTCCTTCTGTGGCTTATCGGCAGCCTGATCGCAGTCACCGTCGTTTTCCCCACGATCACGCCGGGCAAGGCGCTGACCACCCTTGGCCTTGGGTCAGTGGCGATTGGCTTTGCCTTCAAGGATACCTTTGAAAACTTCCTGGCTGGTATTCTGCTCCTCCTGCGAGAACCCTTTCAAATCGGCGACTTCATCGAATGCGAGGGTGCCGAGGGCCAGATCGAGGCGATCACCGTGCGCGACACCCGGATCCGTCAGACAGACGGCCAACTGGTTGTCGTCCCCAACGCGCAGCTGTTCCACAACGCCGTCACAGTGCGCACCAACCGCGAGCTGCGGCGCGCCACGCTGATCTGCGGCGTCGCCTATGGCGAAGACGTCGATGCCGCTCGTGATGTCATCTCAAAAGCGGTCAGAGGCGTCGATATGGTGCGCAACGACGTGCGCGACATTCAGGTCTTTGCCAAGAGCTTTGGCGCGTCCTCCATCGACTTCGAAATCACCTGGTGGACCGGGTCCGAACCGGTGGATATCCGCGCCAGCCGGGATCAGGTTGTCGGTGCAGTGAAATCCGCCCTGGACGATGCGGGTATCGAGATTCCCTTCCCCTACCGAACCCTGACGGTCAACGCGCCGATCCCGGTCGATATTGCCGCGGCGCAGAAACCCAGTGCGTGACCCACCCCCCTGTGGCCGAGCGCTGGATCACTGTTTGCGATCATCAAACGCTCCTAGCCACGAGGCCGCAATTCACTCTACCATCGCGCTGGGATGATGGCGATTTAACTCAATCTTTGATTGTGTTTCATGCTATTCAAACCTCCCTGAAACGGAGGAGTACCTGCTATGAATCTCGGTTTACTGGAAGAGAACGCTACCGCATCAGCGACGCAGAAGCTGACCTATGCTCTCAAATGCGCGGCCTATGACGACGCCTATCTTCGCATGGATGGCAGCGGTGTCGACGCGCCCGCCCCTGAAGGCGCCGGAACGGTCAACGCGCAAATCGGCGCAAGTTCATGGGAGCAGTTTATTCTGACACCGCAGGACGACGGTACAGTCGGCCTGCTCTCAGCGGCATGGAACAATTGCTACGTGCGCATCGGCACCCCATCGCCGGGAGAGATCAAACCGATCAACTGCCAGTTCGGTTGCGGCGGGCTCGAGCGCTGGATACTGCGTGTCGTCGGCGCCAATTATTTCGCCTTCGAATGCTCGACATTTGCTGGCTATTATCTGTCGCTCAACACGGAGGGCGCAACGACGTTCGGCAGCAACGGCGTCGGCGTCGCCCAGGGCATCCAGGTGCTGAACGACAATGCCACATTCGAGCTTGTGTCAAACGCTGGCTGACGCTGTATCCCGGCCACCTCCCCGTCGTGGTGGGGTGGCCGATAACTTGTTTCTATTGCCAGAGCATCTGTCGACGATCACATCTTCGGCCGGGTCTCCCAGCCTCTTGAACGCGCGCCACCATATCCTCAGCCCTCGGTGCTGACCGGCAGGTCCATGCCGTGTTCTTTCAGCAGGGCGTGGCGGCGGGCGGTTTTGAGGTCTTCGCGCACCATTTCGGCGCACATCTCCTCGGTGGTGATCTCCGGCTCCCAGCCCAGTTTCTGCTTTGCCTTACCCGGATCGCCCAGCAGCGTCTCCACCTCGGCGGGGCGGAAATAGCGCGGATCGATGCGCAGCACCACATCGCCCACCTTCAGCGCCGGGGCCATATCGCCCTCAATCGCGGTCACGGTGGCAATTTCCGCTTCGCCTTCGCCCGAAAACGCCAGCGTCAGCCCCAGCTCCTGCGCCGACCAGGTGATGAACTGGCGCACCGAATATTGCTTGCCGGTGGCGATGACGAAATCCTCGGGCGCCTCCTGCTGCAGCATCATCCACTGCATCCGCACGTAATCCCTGGCATGGCCCCAGTCGCGCAAACTGTCGATATTGCCCATATAGAGGCACTCCTCGAGGCCTTGCGCGATATTGGC